>JALVPF010000206.1:985-15907 GCA_027031935.1 Myxococcales bacterium
CCATCTGGAGTGGACTGATGCCGAAGATCACCATTGACAAGGAGCGCTGCAAGGGCTGTGAACGATGCAATGATGCATGCCCACAGCAGATCCTCAGCATGTCCGAGGGTTTCAATACAAAGGGATATCCATATTCCTTCAGTATTGCCCCATCACGTTGTATAGGTTGTCGGATGTGCGCGATTTCGTGTCCCGAAGTAGCCATTGAGGTATTCGTCGAGGGCACCATGTACGAATTTTTCACATATTGACCAAGGGGACCGGGTCATGGCGCGAGTATTGATGAAAGGCAATGAGGCCATTGGCGAAGCCGCCATCAGGGCCGGATGTCTACACTTTTTTGGATACCCCATCACTCCACAGAGCGAGGTTCCGGAGTACCTTGCAAAGAGACTTCCCGAGCTAGGCGGTCAGTACGTTCAAGCGGAAAGCGAAGTCGCGGCGAGCAACATGATTTACGGTTCTGCAGGAGTGGGTATTCGAGTACTAACAACGTCCTCTTCTCCAGGGATCAGTTTGATGGCGGAGGGAATAAGCTATATAGCTGCATGTGAGCTCCCTGTGGTCATCGTCAACATCATGCGCTCTGGCCCCGGCCTCGGAGGTATCCTTCCAGCACAGAGCGATTACCTTCAGGCCACCAAGGGCATGGCACACGGTGATTTTCACCTGATCGTACTCGCCCCGTCCTCCGTTCAGGAAGCTGTCGACATGGTGATCCTGGCATTCGAACTTGCCGAGAAATACCGGAATCCAACGATGGTGATCGGCGACGGAATGATAGGACAGATGATGGAACCGGTGGAGTTCCCCGATCAGGAAATAGGCCCCCCCCTGGATCCCGGCGACTGGGCACTGACGGGCTGTAAGGGACGGGAGAAGAGGATCGTCAACTCCTTGTACCTGGATCCCGAAGAGTGCAACCAACAGAACATTCGCCTGGAGAAGAAATGGGAAAAAATCACCAAGGCCGAACAGCGATGGGAAGAATACAAGTGTGACAAACCCTATGATCTACTCATCTGCGCTTTTGGCATGGTTTCCAGGATCTGCAAGACAGCCATAGATAGCCTCTCAGAAGAAGGTTACCGCATCGGTCTGTTCAGACCCATGACGGTAAACCCCTTCCCCTATGATGCGTGTGCCAAACTCGTGAAAAAATCAAAGCGAGTGCTGGACGTGGAAATGAACATGGGTCAGATGATCCAGGATGTACGCCTTGCTGCAGAAGGTTCGAAACCAATAGAGTTTTTCGGAAAAGCCGGCGGGGTTGTCCCATCGCCCGACGAGGTGATAGACGAAATTCGCAAGGTCATGAAAAAGGCCGGGATAAAGAAGCCCAAGAAAAAGACTTCTCCAAAAAAGAAAATTGGCACTGCTGCAAAAAAGAAGACATCGAAGAAGACCGCGAAAAAATCGGCTGCTAAATCCAGTGGCTCCCCCAAAAGGAGCAAGATCAGGAGGAAGCGGTAATGTATAAAACCTTCGCATATACCCAAGGTCTGACACCCAAGCCAACCCATTACTGCCCCGGGTGTACTCATGGGACCATCCACAGAATGGTTGGTGAAGTCATAGAGGAGCTTGGAGTCAGAGAGAGAACCGTTGGAATTGCTCCCGTAGGCTGTTCGGTGCTGGCTTATGAGTACTTCAACTGCGACATGTTTGAAGCTTCCCATGGACGGGCGCCGGCCATCGCCACAGGCGCCAAACGTTCAAGACCAAACCTGATCGTGTTTACCTACCAGGGCGATGGGGATCTGGCATCCATAGGAATGGGCGAGATCATACACGCTGCCAATCGTGGGGAAAAAATCACGGTGGTATTTGTCAACAATGCCATATATGGAATGACAGGCGGACAGATGGCTCCTACCACCATGCCAAACCAAAGGACAACCACCTGCCCGGCCGGGCGCGATGTTGCCGAGGTTGGTTATCCTGTTCGCATGGCGGAACAGATTGCAGATCTACGCACACCCGCATTCGTGGCCAGGGTGTCGTCACACAATCCAAAGGAAATCATCAGGGCCAAAGCCGTGCTCAAAAAGGCGTTTCAGTATCAAATCGAAAACACATGTTTTTCTTTTGTTGAAGTGCTTTCCACCTGCCCGACCAACTGGGGGCTTTCCCCGCTCGAAGCTTCAAACTGGCTGGAGCGAGAGATGATTCCATACTATCCCCTGGGGATAAAAAAGACACCGGAAGCAGAATCTGGACAACAGGAACACAATTCGGAGGGCGTGTGACATGGCAGAGACCGAAGTTCTGATGGCTGGATTCGGTGGTCAGGGCATGTTGCTATCAGGAAAGCTTCTGGCATATGCTGCCATGAAGAAAGGCATGGAGGTAAGCTGGTTGCCATCGTATGGTCCGGAGATGCGTGGAGGCACCGCAAACGTGACGGTGTGTATCGCGGAAAAAGCGGTAGCCTCTCCCTACATCACCTTCCCCAGAGCTTTACTCGTGATGAATCAGCCATCCCTTGAAAAATTTGCGCCCAAGGTCAAACCGGGTGGTTTGATTGTGGTCAATCGATCGCTCGTTCCCATCGATGCTGACCGCCCTGATTGTACAGTGATCTACATCCCGGCCAACGAGGTGGCAAAAGAGGCCGGAACAGCCCGTGCAGCCAACCTGGTCATGCTCGGCGTCTATGTTGGCTGGTCGGATGTGGTGGATGAAGAGACCACCATCAAGATGATCGAAAAACAGTTCGCGTCCAAGGCCAAGTTCATCCCGGCAAATGTTGCTGCGTTCAAGAAAGGATACGAAGAGGGGGTCAAAGCACGGGGAGATGCGAAATGAGCCGAACACCAAAGCTTGACAAGAAGCTCATTAGCTCCATTCTGCAACAGCACAAGGCGGGCGACGCAAGCGCCTTGGTCAACGTTCTTCATGATCTTCAGGCTCACTTGCGGTACCTGCCTCAAGAGGCGCTGGAGATGGCGGCTGATCATCTGGGCGTGTCTTATGCGCAAATGTATGGAGTGGCCACATTTTACGAAGGCTTTCATTTCAAGCCCCGCGGTGAACATGTTGTCACCATCTGCATGGGAACGGCATGTCACGTCCGCGGAGCACCAAGACTATTGGAGCAGGCAGAGCGCGACTTGAATGTGGAAAGTGGCGGCACCACCAAGGATCTCATGTTCAGCCTGGAGCAGGTCAATTGCGTCGGAGCATGTGCGCTGGGGCCTTTGGCCATTGTTGATGGAACATACAAAGGAAGTATGACCCCTGCCAAGTTGAGCAATCTCCTGAAGAAGATGCACAAGAAGGGGAAGAAGTGATGCAAGCTTTCAAGACACCCAAACAGTTACAGGCCCACCGCAAGAAAATCATCGAATCCAGGCCTGCTGACAGAAAAGCCATCGCCGTATGTGCGGGCACAGGATGCAAAGCCTTCGGTTCTCTATCTGTGTACGATGTATTCCAAAAAACACTGAAATCATCCGGGCTGGACAAAAAATGGGAATTGAGAGCAACCGGCTGCCATGGCTTCTGCGAAAGAGGCCCACTGGTACTGATGTTCCCCTCTGGAACTCTCTATCAAAAGGTGAAACCCGAGGACGTGGACGAAATAGTGGAGCAAACTCTCGTCAAGGGAAAGACCATAAAAAGGCTTACCTATCAGGATCCGGTGACGTCAAAATGGTTTCGGCGTGAACAGGACATCCCGTTTTACAAGCATCAACACAGACTCGTGTTGAAACAGAATGGCATGATCGACCCCACATCCCTGGACGATTACCTGACCATCGGCGGATATGGAGGCTTTCTGAAAGCGCTCAAGATGCGCCCGGCCAAGGTCATCGACGAGGTAAAAAAATCCGGCTTACGAGGTCGCGGAGGCGCAGGCTTTCCAACTGGAACGAAATGGGAGATCTGCGCCGGGACCAAGGCGACTCAACGTTATGTCGTGTGTAATGCGGACGAGGGAGACCCGGGAGCCTTCATGGATCGTTCGGTGGTGGAGGGAAATCCTCAGTCTATCATAGAAGGCATGCTCATAGGAGCTTACGCCATGGGGGCGAGCAAGGGAATCGTCTATTTGCGTCAGGAATATCCCCTTGCGGTCCAACGCCTTGGCTTGGCCCTTGAAAGTGCGCGTGAGGCGGGGCTGCTGGGAAAGAATATCCTCGGAACCGGATTCGATTTCGATATTCAAATCAACAAGGGTGGAGGAGCATTTGTCTGTGGGGAGGAAAGCGCTCTCATAGCATCGGTGGAAGGCAGGAGAGGCGTTCCCAAGCGACGACCTCCCTACCCTGCCATATCTGGTCTGTGGGGCAAACCCACCAATATAAACAACGTCGAGACCTGGGCCACCGTACCCCTGATACTGGATCGTGGGCACAAGTGGTTCAGCTCCATTGGCACCGAAGGTTCCAAGGGGACAAAGATCTTTTCTCTCGTGGGCAAGGTCAACAACACCGGACTGGTCGAAGTACCCATGGGCATGACACTCAAGGAGATTGTTTTCGGTGCCGGCGGAGGTATCCCGGACGGCAAGTCATTCAAGGCTGTACAGACTGGAGGCCCCTCTGGCGGATGCCTGCCCGAATCAAAACTGGATACGCCGGTAGACTTCGACACACTGGTGCAAGAAGGCTCCATGATGGGTTCCGGTGGAATGATAGTCATGGATGAAAGCACCTGCATGGTGGATGTGGCAAAGTATTTCGTAGGATTCCTGAAGTTCGAATCCTGCGGGAACTGCACCTCATGCCGAGACGGCTTGCAGCGATTGTACGAGTTGCTAAGCGATGTTTGTGAAGGCAGGGCCAGCATGGAGACCCTGGACCTGATCGAAGAACTGGCCGGGACCATTCGCGCCACATCCCTTTGTGCTCTTGGTACCACCTCGGTAAATCCTGTCTTGTCTACCTTGAAGTACTTCAGGGACGAATACGTGGCGCACGTCAAGGAAAAACGGTGCCCCGCGGGTGTTTGCAAATCTCTTATAACTTATACCATCGATGAAAAAAACTGTAACGGTTGCACAATCTGTGCGAAAAAATGCCCGGAACAGGCTATTTCCGGCAAGAAGAAAAAACTTCATATCATCGATCAACAGCGTTGTATCAAGTGCGGCATCTGCAAGGATGTGTGCAAATACGACGCGGTTATTGTCGCTTGAGAGGTTACCAGATGACGGTCCAATTCACCATCGACGGTCTTGAAGTCAAAGCGAAAGAGGGCGAGCATCTTCTGGATGTTGCACGCCGTCATGGCATTGACATCCCCTCTCTTTGCCACCACGAGGCAGTAGAACCCATCGGAGCTTGCAGGGTGTGCCTGGTGGAGGTCAGATCAGGGCAAAAGACCACCATAACCACGTCTTGCAACTTTCTTGTGGAAGATGGCATAGAAGTTCATACCGACACCGCAGAAGTCCGAAAGCACCGTGCCATGAACCTGGAGCTGCTACTGGCGCGTGCACCTAAATCAGATGTGGTGCGCAAGCTTGCCTCAGCCAGTGGTGTCACCAGGACGCGATTCGAGCCCCTGGCATACGAACCACTGCCCAACTGCATACTCTGTGAACTGTGCGTACGTACCTGTGATATGCTCGGGCATCACGCACTAACCACAGTTGGACGTGGAGATAAAAAGAGGATAGGATTGCCCTTCAACAAACCATCGGACAACTGCGTTGGGTGTGCGAGTTGTCTGTCTGTTTGTCCCACACAATGCATAAGCGTCAAGGACACACCAACCCAGCGAGCCATTTGGGGTCAAAAACACGATTTTATTCTCTGCAAGGTATGTGGCGCTCCCGTTATTACGAAAAAACACCGGGACTTTGCCATATCTGAAAAGGGATTGCCGGAGGATTATTATGACACTTGCGAAAAATGCAAGCAGTCCGCTGCCAGTAAGCGCTTTGCCTCTGTTGTCTGGTAAGGGTCAACCGGTCGGCAAAGCGGGACGACTAGTCGTCATTCCCGCCAACTGCACCGGATGCAGAACATGCGAGCTGGCGTGTTCGTTTGTTCACGCTACTTCGGGACTGATGCCAAGAAGCCGAATACGGATACATGACTTGGATGAGGAACGCCATGTGCAGATCACTTGCCTTCAGTGCGTAGAAGCCGCATGTGCAAAGGTGTGCCCTGCCGGGGCCCTGGTCAGAAACGAAGAGACCGGAGCCATAGAGGTCTTAGCGAACAGGTGCGTTGGCTGTGGTCTGTGTGAAGCTGCCTGCCCATTTGGTCATATGCATTTCGACACGCAATTGCGATTGGCTGTCAAATGTGACCTGTGCGGCGGTACACCCACTTGTGCTGCATTCTGTCCCCATGATGCCCTGGAGATTCGCTAATGGAAGAGGTACGTATCAAGGTTCCACCGGGTAGAATTCAAATCAAAGAGGCAAGATGTCCAAATGGCTGCTCCCTTATGGACAAAAACAAGCTCATATCATCAAAACCCTCTATAAAAGTCAGGATAAGCAGCAGGGGAGCGAGCGGGCTGATTTACTTCAACCCTTTTTATGGCTTGTTTGAATACGAGAGCGAACTGGAACTGCACGACGGAGACATCATCGAAGCTCATTGTCCCTATTGCAATGTGAACCTTACGAGTGAAGAGATATGCGGAATGTGCGGTGTTCCCATGTTCGCCATGCACCTGGAAGACGGAGGAGAACTCAGGGCGTGCCCAAAAGTGGGATGTAAGAATCACAGTCTGACCATAGTCGACCTGGATGCACAGTTCGCACAGTACTACGACGAAGAACGCCGACCGAAAATGTAATCCTGGGAGGGCTCCCATGGAATCTGGCTTTCGTTCAGTTGGCATCTGTTTTTTTCTGATACTTTTTCTTTCCGGAGTCTGCGCCTGCAACGAACCTGAGAGCAAAGTTCTACCATCGCCTTTCACCGACGACTTCGAACGAAAGGTGTTGGGGGACAATTGGCAGCAGGCACCCGGATGGCGCATCGACAAGGGCTGGGTGTTTTCATCCGGGACAAAAAACACGCCACTGTGGCTTCATGGATCTATGCCAGAAGATGCCATCATAGAATTGGATGCAAAGTCGGAGAGCCCTTCAGGGGATATCAAGTTCGAGATTTTTGGTGACGGCAAGCACCACGCATCAGGTTATATCCTCATTTTGGGCGGATGGAACAACTCCATATCCACCATCGCGAGGTTGGATGAGCACGGAGAAGACAGGCAGGAACTGAGAAAAAAAGGCATTGTCCACATGGGGCAAATATACCACATGAAAGTTCTGAGGCACGACAAGGTGATACGCTGGTACGTGGATGGAAAACTGCTCCTGGACTATTACGATTCCGATCCTCTGAAAGGCAAGGGACATGATCGATTTGCTTTCAATGACTGGGATTCGAACCTGTATTTCGATAACCTGAAGATTTCCAAGTATGAAACTTCCAAGGAGAAGCCTTCTCAGCAGTTGCCCACAAAGGAATGATTCTTCTCCAGTTCCAGGTCCATACATCGATCGAACATCTCGTCAACGATTCTTTCCACGTTGTCCTCGATCATCAGCACTGCCTTGTTGCGAAGTTCTGCGAGAGGTCTGTCCCACATTTTCAGGTTTTCCAAAAAAATGCTCGCATCTGACTGTGCCATGAGCGCCTCCTTGATTCATGTAAGTCTATGTAGATATTTATACTACATCTGGTCACATCAGTCAAATTTTTACCGGTTTTTTCCTCCCTATCGCAGATTCTCCAATTGCATCCAATGAAATCACTTCTAAGACGAGAAAAACATACGGGATATTGTTGCTTGCTTCCTATGGAAATTATTCGTAATATGCATAGGATCGGCTGTTGTAATGATGTGCAATTTTCAAAAGAAAGCAGAGACTTGCCGTTTAGCCCTTATGGAAAACCAAGACAGGAGAAGACATGAAAGCAGCAACGACTTTTCTTCTTTTATCACTCACTCTTGTACTCGGGTGCGGAAATACTTCAACTCCCACTTCCGACTCCTGCACTGATGGAGTGAAAAATCAGAACGAAACAGATGTGGACTGTGGAGGAATCTGTCCCAGATGTTCGCTGGACAAGACATGCAGGACGGACAATGACTGCGAAAGCGGAAATTGTGACAATGGTACCTGTGGAAATCAGGTCGATGATCAATGTCCAGATGACCCCAACAAGACCGAGCCTGGACAGTGTGGTTGCGGCATGGCCGATGAAGATCCCGACACTGATGGCGTGGCTTCATGTGTTGACAACTGCCCCAAGGATGCCAACGCATCTCAGACAGACAGCGACTCAGACCATGTGGGCGATGAATGCGACAACTGCCCCCAGACTTCAAACCCCACCCAGGCTGACGCTGATTCAGATGGTACAGGTGATGCCTGTGACAATGATGACACAGACGGTGATGGTATTATCGACTCTGATGACAACTGCCCTGCAATTGCCAATGTAAACCAGGAAGATTCCGATAGCGACGACTGGGGTGACGCATGCGACAACTGTCCTGATATATCCAACCCGAACCAGGAAAACTCTGATACCGATACTTTTGGCGATGTGTGTGACAATTGCCCGGAGGTCGAAAACCCTACACAGTCGGACGCAGATGGAGATGGAATAGGAGACGCCTGCGATCTTGAAGATTCCGACGATGACGGCATAGCAGACTCTGATGACAACTGCCCGCTGCTCCCCAATCCAAATCAGGAAGACGCAGATAACGATCAACTGGGCGATGCATGCGACAACTGCCCTGATGTGTCCAACCCATCCCAGACAGACACTGACGGAGACGGCATAGGTGATGATTGTGACAACTGTAGTGACATCTTCAATGATGACCAGGCAGACGGCGACAATGACCAGATTGGAGACGCATGCGATCCCTGCCCTGAAGATCCTGCCAACATGTGCAATTGTTACCCAATGGGCTGGGACGGATGCCCCACTGGCAACACGGAGTGGTGTAGCGGTGAACCAATGGTCGATCCATACAGCAGCGAACAGGCCAAGTTGGCTTGCGAGGCTTGTTTTGGAACTGATTGTACTGCGTATACCGATGAATGTGGTGGCGATGCATGGACAGTTGAAGATGGAAGTCTAAACCCCCGAAAGCTTGTTTTTGGATATATGGACAGCAGCTGCACAGGGGCCCCAAGAGGGCGCATATGGAGCATGGAACAATCTGATCTGGGTCTTGGTTATTGGGCACCCATGCCCGAGATCATCTTCATGGACGAATTCAATTTCAGGGAAGAGGGAATACCCAATCCAACGGGCATCGCCTTTACCAACAACTCCTACTGGACCTGCAGCGGTGGTGGACAGTCAGGGGAAAGACTGCAGCAGTACAATTCCTCCGGTATACACATGTATGGATACTCGCCAAGGGTGGACTTCAGATCCATTTCATCCCAGAGACCCGGTGGTGGATACCTGTACGCCAAGGAGGTGGGATCCAGGGATATACTCCTGCAGTCTAACGGCAGCCCAGGCAACTTCGACCCGGTTGGCTCTCTTTCCGGAGGCAATCTGGATCCAGGCGGACAAGCTGACGTGGTGTTCGATGCCAATCGTCACATGTTTGTATCCCTTTACCACGGCTTTATCAACAGGTGGGACGAAGAAGGACGCTATATCGACTCCATCATGCTGGAAGGATTCGGAGATGTTCTTCCAAATGAAAATCAAGACTTCCAGGGTGTATCCCTCGCAGTGTCATACAGCGGTCACTACCTGACTTTCTATGATGGGAACCTTTCTGTATGGAACGAAAATGGAGAAAGAATGTGGATGACCATACTGGACAAGTTCGATCCCTTAGACGATCAAATGGCACAATATGAATATATGAGCCTTTCATATACAGGTGACCCATCCCATGGCTTTGTCTGGCTTATTTTTTTCGAAAATGAGGCCATGTTCTGGCACAGATGGGATATTGGACTATAGCAAACAAGGAGTCATATTCTTATCAATTTGTGTCATGACTCATCATGCGTAATGAGACAATTTTGTCTGTAGTAGAAAAAATGAGTAGAAAAAATGAGTAGAAAAAATGAGTAGAAAAAATGAGTAGAAAAAAGTGAGGAGAGAAAATGAAAAAGTTTATTTTTGTTTTTACAATAATGAGTTTTTCGTCGTTCCTGTGGCTAGGATGCGGCGGGGACACTACTTCCAATAGCGAGACCTGTACTGACAGCGTAAAGAATCAAAACGAATCAGATGTGGACTGTGGCGGAATCTGCGGCCCATGTGCAGACAACAAAAGCTGCCTGGTCAATAATGATTGCCAGAGCGGCAATTGCGAAAACGGTACATGCAAAAGTGCTGACAACGACCAGTGTCCTGACGATCCCAACAAGACTGAACCAGGCGTTTGTGGCTGTGGAGTTGCAGACGACGACAGCGACTCGGACGGAACCCTCGACTGTAATGACAATTGTCCCAACGACGCTGACAAGACAGAGCCGGGCACATGCGGTTGTGGCATCTCTGATGGAGACACTGACTCGGATTCCATAATCGATTGCGAGGACAACTGCCCCAACGACGCAAACCCGTCCCAGGACGATTTGGACGCTGATGGAACAGGTGACGTTTGTGATGGATGCCCTGACGATGCCGACAAGACAGAAGAAGGCCAGTGTGGTTGCGGAGTTGCAGATGATGACACCGACCTTGATGAAGTGGCAGATTGCGTGGACAACTGCCCTGACGACGCAAATCTGTCACAGACCGATACTGACGCTGATGGAGTCGGAGATGTTTGTGACGGATGCCCTGACGATACAAACAAGATAGACCCGGGCCAGTGTGGTTGCGGTAATCCTGACACCGACAGTGACTTGGACGGCACCGCTGACTGCAACGACACTTGCCCCAACGATCCCGACAAGGTAGAGCCAGGCGTGTGTGGTTGTGGCGTTGCTGACACAGATACTGACAGCGACGGTACTGCTGATTGCATTGACAATTGCCCCAATGATCCCAACGATACGCAGGCAGATGCTGACGGAGACGGTCTGGGCGATGTCTGTGATCCTTGCCCTGATCCCGGCCCATGTTATTGTCATCCCATGGGCTGGGATGCTTGCCCGTCCGGGGCCACCGAGTGGTGTTCTCCTGACTACCAGGTTGCAGACGCATATGACTCAAACCAAGCGGAACTAGCATGCGACCAGTGCTTTGATATGTCGTGTGTAGCTGAAAGTGGAGACTGTGCTGGCAACGCATGGTTGGTGGATGACCTCAACATAAATCCAGATGAAGCTGCTTTTGGCTATGAAGACGGTTGTTCAGGACCAGCTGGCAGGATCTGGAGATATGGATCTTCATATACGACATATGGGATCTGGGCGATGCCTGATCCCATCGCAGCCGACTCCCTGACCTTTGCAGATGGCAATGTAGATGTTCCGTCAGGTATTGCCTATTCATCAAGCAGCTACTGGTCGGTCAGTGGAGGCAGCTCCGCTGGTATCAAGCTCACACAGCATGATGCTTTGGGTGCTATACAAAACCAGTATTCCCCGGGTATAGACTTCAGGTCCTTGTTCACAAAAGGCACTGATTCAACCTTGTTTACCCGAGGATTTGATAGCAGCGACATACTGCGACAGGATTCTCCTGGAGTGTTCACCACTGAGACTACTCTCTCCGGAGGTACGATAGATGAACAATCAATGGTTGCATATGATCATGTGAACAATTTATATGTGGCCAACGATCGTGGTACCATCTCAAGATGGGATGATTCCGGAAATTTTGTGGATACTGTAAGTCTCCATGGATTTGGCTCAGATTATCCGGGTGAGGAGCTAGACTTCCAGGGATTGACCATCGCAGTGAGCACAAAGGGGTACTACTTAACCTATTATAACCAGCGGCTTTCTGTTTGGAGTGACTCAGGACAGAGGCTATGGACCACCATCCTTACAGGATCAGATGCTTCTCTCACAGCCTATGTCTCATTTTCCTTTACCATTGATGCACAAAATGGTTGGGTCTGGATAGCTGATTCATCCAATAACTGGCATCGCTGGCGCTTAGACATATAAGTGTAACATCCTGGTTTGATTGTTTTCCTTGCCTGACCTTACCACCAGGTTTATCTTAGTCACCCGGGAGATACTGGGCTGAGGCCATGGAACGCACAAACCAAGATGTTCTCTTTGCGGTATACGCTGTTCAAATGGGTTTTTGTACCCCTGAACAGGTGGCTTCCGCAGCAGCCGCAGCACTCGATCCACCCAGAAAAATCGCAGACGTCCTGGAACAGGATGGCTTCATCAATTCGACCCAGAGACTGTTGATAGAAAAGCGCCTCTATAAAGAGGAACACGAAAGCCGCGAGACGGTGGCTGCGTCACCATCCAACATTGGGCCACCTGCCCTGGATGGCGCACCTACCATGAACATCGGTCCAAAAAGCGAAGCCACCATAGCCGACCCGCCCTCCATAGATCCAGGTCCATTGGAAGAGACGGAAGACGATGTTCTCTCCCTTGCCCAGACAGGTCGCTACACCATTCAGGGACAGCACGCTTCCGGTGGGCAAGCCCGTATCATGCTCGCCATCGACGAACACATCGGTCGCGAGGTTGCAATAAAAGAGCTTCTTCCGGACCTGGGCTCCGGTCAGCTACCCATCGACAACTCCGGCTCTCTACAGCACTCCACACCCAGCACGGTAAGATTTCTCAGAGAGGCTCGTGTAACCGGCCAACTGGAACACCCTAACATCATACCTGTTCATGAGGTCGGGCGAAAACAGGACGGGACACTTTTTTATACCATGAGGTTCGTGCGAGGAGACACTCTGGCTCGCAAGCTGAAAAAATGTGACACCCTGGAAGATCGCTTGAAACTCCTTGGAGCCTATTGGGACGTGTGCAACGCCATCGCATTCGCCCACTCCCGGGGAGTCGTCCACAGGGATATCAAACCTGAAAACATAATGGTGGGAGAATTCGGAGAAACGGTGGTGCTGGACTGGGGGATTGCCAAAGTTGCCGGGAAAAAGGACATCCGTGCCACGGACATGGAAAAGGAACTGCGTTATCTCAAGCAACAGGACAGCTCCAAAACCGCGGCAGGCACGGCGATCGGTACACCATCTTACATGAGCCCCGAGCAAGCCAGGGGAAAAATCGACGACATAGACAGCAGGTCGGACGTATGGGGCCTTGGAGCTGTTTTATACGAGATCCTGACCGGGCGCCCGCCTTACCTTGGCAAGACCCCCATGGACACGATGCTCCAGGTGGTCGAAGAGCCTCTGACGCCGGTACGGGAAAAAAGTCCCCACGCACCTGCGGAGCTTGCGGCCATCGCTCAAAAGGCGCTCAAGAAATCCAGGACCATGAGGTACCAAAGCGCCAAGGAGATGGCGGAAGACGTCTCTGCCTACATGACCGGGGCAAGAGTTCGCGCATACGAGTATTCCTCATGGGACCTGGTCAAGAGGTTTTCATCACAGCACAAGGCCCTGATTGCTTCCATTGGGCTGGTCCTTTTCGTGATTATCGCAGCGCTCATATCTGTCTCCTTCAGCCTGAAGGCAGAGACTAAGGCAAGACAATCCGAACACCAGGCACTGGAGCAGGCAAAGGCTGCCATGGCCAAGGAGCAGAAGGAACGTTGCCTGGCTCACTATCACCTGGCTCAGGCCTTTGCTGAAAAAGCAGACGCCATGATGAAAGACTTGCGTCGCCTTTCTTCTGCCGTTTTTACGGCTGCGGCCCTGGAGCACAATCCTGCTCACCCATTGAGCCAGTATCACTGTGAAGGATTCGAGAAGCTGGCTCCTGGTAGCCGCGATCTGAGGGTTGAAGCCGCGTCGAAAATGTATCGCCTGCAGTTCGACACAAGCGCCATACTGAAGCGCTCCTTTTCCACCCCTGAAGCACTGTCGAGATCGAGCTTTTCTCCTGATGGCAAGACCCTGGCCGTGGGCTCTTTTGATCACAGCGTGCAACTATGGAATCTTTCGACCCCACATGGCACAAAAAAGCTCCTAGCCGGGCACAAGGATGAAGTCTATGGTGTCGCTTTTTCCCCGGATGGACGCATGGTCGCATCCAGCGACAGAGAAGGAAAAGTGCTCATACACGATCCGTCCTCGGGCAAAATCATCCATAGACTTTTGGGCCACCACAAGATGGTATATCAGGTCGCGTTTTCTCCCGACTCCAGGCTTTTGGCTTCAGCCGGTTGGGATGGCTCCTGCATCATATGGAGTACAAAAACGGCAAAGGCCTTGCAGTCCATTTCACAAAAGGGAAAGAAGCTCAACTCTGTTTCCTTCAGCCCGGACGGAAAGACGCTGGCCACGGCAGCAAATGACGGCATGGTAATCCTGTGGGACTGGAAGAAAAAGAAAAAACGCATGGAGATACAGGCTTCCAAGGGGCAGGTGTTTTCCATTGCCTTTTCTCCAAACGGTCGCCTGCTAGCGAGCGCAGGAGATGACAAGACCATAAAAATATGGAAGCTCGGAAACGGCCAATTGGCACAAAGCCTTACCGGTCACAAGGATGGAATACTGAGCGTTGTGTTCTCGTCCGACGGCAAATGGCTTTTGTCTGCAGGATATGACAAAACCGCCAGGCTTTGGAGAGTTGGAAATGGGATAGGGCCTGTGGATGGAAGACTTGTGTTGACCATGGGTGGCCACAGGGACTTTGTTTTTTGTGCAGCGTTTTCTCCGGACTCAAAAAGCATTGTGACAAGCGGCTGGGGAAAAACCATTCGTATCTGGTCTCTGAAGACCGGAAGGCCTCTTCCAGCGATGACCGGTCACAAGGGAGCAGTCTACGCCCTGGCCTTCTCTCCTGACGGCAAATGGCTAGCTTCCGGCTCATGGGATCATACGGTTCGCGTGTGGGACATGACCTCAAGCGATTACGGTCATGAAAATATTACCACACCCAGAGTTCGTTTCGTT
>JALVPF010000207.1 GCA_027031935.1 Myxococcales bacterium
CCAAGAAAAAATTTTACTGTAACTGTCCGTAAAACAAAGAGTCAGGATCTTGGCAGGGGTATCGAAAATTGGCTGAGTGTACAAGAATCTTGTACACTCTTGAAAAAATCAGACCTCCGTCCCTGCCTTTCCGGGCTATAGGGCGAAACATAGCAGGGTAATATCTCCGACTTGCACAGGGTTGTTACAGGATATTGCCGTCCCAGAGTTCCTGAAGAAAGTTTTCCCAATAAACAGCTCTTATGTGATCTTTTTTTGTCTCCACAGGGTCCTGGCTAACCAGGAAATACTTTTCGAACACTCCTTCTTCAGCAAGAGCATCCAGACCCTTGAAGTCTCTCTTGGTCAATCTTTTCGTCGCCTTGACCTCTACGGCAATCTTTGTACCTATCAAATAATCCACTTCATGACCGGAATACGAACGCCAATAGGTCAAAGCTTGCCTTTTCCGTCCATAGCTCAGGTAAGCGCGGATCTCCATGCCAATAAACTGCTCGAAGCTCTTGCCATAGAGGTTTGAATTTCGATCCAGGGATTCTGTCCCAGCCAACACGTGAGTCACGCCCGTATCAAAAAAGTAGAACTTGGCGGTCCTGATGGCTTTCCTTTTCCTCGAGTCGGTCCATGGTGACAGCATGAACCCAACAAGAGTATCTTCGAGCAGGGAGATATATTCCGATACGGTCGAAGGCGGAACCTGACAATCGTTTGCAACTTTTGAAATGTTGATGATCTCTGCATTTGACAAGGCCATGGATTTCAGGAAGCGGGAAAAGGGTGGGAGCTTTCTTATCAATCCCTCGGCCATTATCTCTTCCCGAAGATATGTATTGACATAGGCGTCGAGTTCTTCGAGGGGGTTTTGGGAACACCAGACTGCCGGCAAGCCTCCTGTGAAGAGAAACCTGTCCAAGTCAAAATCCTCAAGCTCCCGCCATGAGAACGGAAACATTCCAGCCTGCCAGACTCGACCGGCCAAAAGGTTTGCCTTGCCACGACGAAGCTTGCGCGCAGAAGATCCGGTGAGAAGAAAGGTGATGGACTTGTTTTCTATCAGTCGATGAACTTCGTTGAGCAACTCTGGAATGCGTTGAATTTCATCGATGACAACGAGATCATTGGAAGAGGAATCAACCAGCGACTCCAATTCGTACGGTTCGGAAGAAAGTTTCAGAAACAGGCGAGAATCGAGCAGGTCGACAAGGGTCACCTGACCCGAAAGCTGCTGTTTTATGGTGGTCGTCTTGCCTGTGGCCCGAGGACCGAACAAGAAAAAGGATTTTTTTTCAAGCAAACCTGGTAAATCAATGATCCGAGCTATATTCATTTCACAACTCTATTGTTGATATTTATCAATTATCAACAATTCTATTGTGTATATTTCAAATTGTCAAATCTGCGTATCAACACCTGCCTAGAAAATTTATGAAGTTGCAGCATCTTCGTAGTCCCGCGGTAGGCGTAGTCAGTAGTGCCCTGGCCATTCGGATTCTATGAAAGGAGATGTTAGCTCAACATGGCTCAACATGGGGTTGACATACCATATAGCATATATATACTAATTAAGGTATGTGGGAGATATACGAGCACAGGAAGGCCGTAAAACAGCTTGCGTCGCTGCCAGTTGACGTGGCCAAACGGTATGAAAAATGGAAAGATATCATATGCATAAGTGGCCCTAATGGACTAAAACAAATCAAGGGCTTTTGCGATGAGGCGCTTCAT
>JALVPF010000208.1 GCA_027031935.1 Myxococcales bacterium
TTCCAGGTCGTCATGGAAGACGAGGTCCCTGGGGCTCCTGGCTCCATAGATAACGGTCAGTTTTCCGTAGTCATCCCTGTGGTTTAGCACGTGATAAATGACCGGTCTCAATGGCGCAAGCCCTATACCGCCGCCAGCTATGACCACATCTTTTCCATGCCAGTCATCCACGGGAAATGGTTTTCCGTATGGACCTCGGAACCCCAGCAACGCTCCGGGGTAGAGCTGATGCAATGCCTCGGTGTGAGCGCCAACCCGCTTGGTTGACACTGTCAGACGCTCGGGTGTGCCGGGATCCCCCGAGATGACGAAGGTGGATTCCCCTTCACCCAAGGCGCTGACTTCGCAGAACTGACCCGGATCATAGGAGAAGGATTTTCTGACATCTTCGTCCAGGAGTTCGAAGGTGAACGAAACCGTGTCGTAGGTCTCGTCTATGCGTTCGATTATTCGTGCCGTCAGCGGCAGCAGGGGATCACGTTCCACAGCTTGCCTCCTCGCTGATTTGACGCTTTATCTCGTTCAGGTCTGCAAAAACGTTCCGCCTCAGAGCACATAACTCGATGCAGCGACCGCAACCAGTGCAACCTATCTTGTCGTCGTAGCGTTCCGGGATGTACGAAAACTTGTGTAGAATCCTTTGGCGCAGTCTGGACGAGAATTTCGTTCTCGGGTTGTGCCCTCCGGCCATCCTGGTAAAGGCCTCGTGCTGGCAGGTGTCTATGACCCTGAGGCGTCGGACTTCGTTTTTATAGGCTTCGTCCACAATGGTGAAACACTGACAGGTCGGGCAATATAGCGTACAGGCTCCGCAGTTCATGCATCCGGCCTGAAGTTCGTCCCATACCTTGTGCTCAAATGCATCCATCAAGGCTGCGGGTTCAGGAAATCCTGTCCACCATGTTGGTTTTGGCCCGTCGCGCAGGGCAGGGGCGCTTTCATCGGCAGCATCTGCAACACCTTCCAGAAACTGGCGACCTTTTTCAGAACCCACCACCGCAAGGAATCCGTCATCAACAGGATGAAGCATCAGATCCACTTCAGTGGGGTCGTCAGGGCCATAATCGAACAGTCCACAGTTGCACGTATCATTGGGTTCACAGGCCAGGCCCAAGAGGAGAAGATTGTCCCGTCTCGCCTTGTAGTGAACATCTACGTGTGGTGGTGCAAGAAAGATCTCGTCGAGCCACTTCAAGGCTCTGGCATCGCAGGGACGAACTCCCCATACTATGCCATGTTCAGTGCTTGGTAGATTTGGCTCGAGCTGGGGCTGGGAGAGATGTTTTTTCCAGCGTGCGATTTCTCTTGCAGGTGGAGTGAATAGATCCCGCAGGGGTCTTTTGGGCCGCACCGTGCCTACTCGCGGGAGACCTGAGCCTTGAAATTTCTCCCAGTGACCATCGGAGTCAGGGGCGAAAATGGGTCCTGTGTTGCCAATGGCTTCCAGCAGGGCTTTTTCTGTAACTTTTTTGCAATCAGCCACGTTCCGGCCCTCCCAACCATGAATCGGGATCGTTTGGATCGTAAAGCAAAAATTGCCACTGGGCTCCATCCTCCACGCCTGTGACAAAACCGAACATCTCTTCCACATCTTCTGCTATGCACAAATCCAGCAGGTGCATCTTGATCCCCTCTGGGCAGGCCCTTTCGCATTCGCCACAGTCTACGCAACGACCAGCGTGATGAAAGGCCCTGATCAGATGCCACATCATGTTCGACGATGGTTTTGGTGATGTCTCGATCCACTGTGGATTGTTCTTGTCGGTGATACAAACCTTGCAGTTGCACAGGGGGCATGCCTGTCGGCATGCATAGCAATGGGTGCATGGTGCGAAGGTGTCTTTCCAGAATGTGGCTCGTTGCTTCGGGTTCATGGCTCGGATCTCATCGACGAACTCGGCCCTGGTCTTCGTGGGTTTTCCAACTGCCGACTCGTCACCGATGGTTACGTCCGCGATGGGTGACATGCGCATATGGCATCTCTGGCATCGCTCCGAGAGGTCATCCGTTGCTGTGTCCACCACTCCCTGGCAGGCTACTGCAATACCTACCACGTGCTCCCTGGGAAAATCGTTTTCAGTGATACGCATGTTCAAAGCACGTCCATCACAGCCCTTGAGCACGACACCAACAGGGCCATCCATATCCGCCAAAACAGCACGTGACAGGTTGTAGACGCAGCGTTTGTCGAAAATCAGTTGATCCGCTTCATCAGCGGACTTGATGATAACCGGAGTAACTTCGCCGGTAAGAGGATGTTGCCTGTAACCAAGGACGGATTTAACCTTTTCAGTTTCAAAAAGTTTTCGCACCTCGTCACGCAGGGCCTGGTTCATGACATGACCTCCGTGCGCGCCAGGGGATTGGGCAGGTCCGCAACCGAACGAACCTGATCTGCGAATTTCGATGTCTCTTCAGAGTACTGAGCTCCCTCCGATGCCGAAATCCAGGTAAAGTGCAGACGCTCCGGTTCAATTCCCACCCATTCCAGCAAGCGCTTGATCACAGCCAGCTTTCTCTTTGCAAAAAGGTTTCCTGAGATGTAGTGGCAGTCACCAGGGTGGCAGCCGGACACCATTACACCGTCCGCACCTTCCTGAAATGCCTTGAAGATGAACAGTGGATCGATTCGTCCCGAACACGGTACTCGGATAATGCGCAGATTCGATGGGACAGGCATTCTGGAAGTCCCGGCCAGATCCGCGCCAGTGTAGGAGCACCAGGTACACAGGAATCCAACAATCCGGGGCTCTTTTGTGTCACTCATCAGGAGGTCCTCCGCATTTGTGTGATATTGTTGCGCTCAGCCATCAGACAACAGCCCCATCAGCTCGAATACTATCTGTTTGTCGGTAAAGTGTTGGCTCTCGATGGCGTTCGCCCTGCAGGTCGCTGCACAGGTCCCGCAGCCCTTGCAGAGGTTCGAGTTTATCTCGGCGATGTTCCATCGTTCGTTGAACCCTATGGCGTTGTATGCGCAGACCTCGATGCACATTTTGCACCCGGTACACATGGCCGCGTTTACAACCGCCACGGACGGATCCAACTCTACTACACCCTGCTCCAAAAGCCTCAATGCTGCCGAAGCTGCACCAGATGCCTGGGCGATGGTGTCCGGTATGTCCTTTGGCCCCTGTGCTGTGCCGCAAAGGAATATTCCATCCGTTGCTGTCTCGGTGGGAGCCAGCTTAGGATGTCTTTCCTGGAAGAAACGATCCGTACTTCTGGAAATCCTGAGCATCTTCTGAACCCTGTCCGCTGTCTCCGATGGGATCATGGCTCCCGCCAGGATCACCATATCCACCGGAACCCGGATCATCTCCTGCAGGTTCGTGTCCTCGGCGATCACGATCAAAGAGCCTTCGGGTTCATCCAGCTCAGGATCTATAAGATCTGTAACCTGTCCCACCTTGCCTCTGATGAATCGGCCACCTTCCGAACTGACCTTTCGGTAGAACTCTTCGTGTCCTTTGCCGAATGCGCGAATGTCTATGTAAAAATTATAGCTTGCTGCAGATGTGCGCTCTTTGATTATGGCTGCGTGTTTGAGCGAATACATGCAACAGACCCTGGAACAATACTCGCAATGGTTTTCATCGCGGGAGCCTATGCAGTGCAAGATAGCCACTGAAGTAGGTTCTTCGCCATTTTTCTTAAGGATCTTTCCCCCGGTGGGGCCATCCTGGCGTGTCATCTGCTCGAACTCGATTCCGGTGTAAACATCATCCAGCCTGCCATAACCGAACTGCTCGATCTGGCTCAGGTCATACATGTCGTAGCCTGTAGCCAGGATTATGGTGCCAACCTTGAGTTCATTTTCAACCGATGCCCCGTTTGCATCCAGGTCTTTAATTTTTACGGTAAAATCTCCGACGGATCCTGTGACCTCGGTGGCCTCATGGCGGGTGAAAACCTGGATCTTGTCATTGTTCAGGATTTCGTTGATCTTGGGGTTCAGAAGATCGTTAACTCTCTCCATAGTGGGAAAGACTCTATCCATCATGGTGATGTGCCCACCGATGTGGTCCTGTTTTTCTACCATGTATACCTTGAAACCGGCATCGGCGATGTCCAGCGCGGCCTGTATGCCTGCGATACCTGCGCCCACTATGAGCGTGGACGGTTCGACGGTGGCCGTATTGATTGGAAGAGGCCTGGCCCAACGAACCCTGTTGACAGCGGCCTTTACCGCTACGATGGATTTTTGGGTTGCTTCTTCCTTGTCTTTTGTAACCCATGAACAGTGTTCGCGGATGTTTGCCATCTGAACCAGAAAGGGGTCCAGACCTGCCTCCGAAGCAGCTTTTCTGAAGGTCTTTTCGTGCATAAGCGGCGAGCAGGCAGACACTACTATGCGGTCAAGGCCATATTCCTCGATATCCTTTTTGACCATCTCCTGGCCAGGATCAGAGCACATGAACTTGTAGTCTTTTGCCAGAACCACACCAGGTTCTTCCCTGATGGCTGCCGCAACTGCTTCCACGTCCACCGTTCCTGCGATGTTGGTTCCGCAGTGACAGACGTAAACGCCAATGGCTACTGAGTTCTTCTCACTCATTCGCTTCTCCCGTGACCTTGTTTGAGGTCCCAGTTTCAGAACTCTACGAGTAAAAGCATATAAATATTTTCGTAGATGCCGTTACCTTTTTGCCTTAACTAGCTTATAGAGTCAAGGCTTTGAGTAAACTTTGATCTCTTTACTCTTGCGGTGCTTTTTTTTCAACCTTGTCATGGGTTTTGCATGGACAAATCCTGTAAAGGTGAGTAATGTTGTCCTGAATTGGGTTCTTAGGGTGGTTTTCGTGTAAGTCTATGGCAATACTGAATAAGGCTCAGAAATGCCAAACGATAATTCAATAAAGCTTTCAAGCAGGCTACCAACCTGGTCCGTGGTCTTGGCTTTCGTTTTTGGCGCATGCGGACTTGCCCTTTTTTTTCTGCCAGTGAAAGGTGTGAGGTTCTGGACTTTTGACTATCTTCTGTTTCTGGCGACCATGGCCCTGGTTCCGTCGGTGATCTTTGCCAAGAGGGGGAGGATAATCAGGGCTGTTTTGCTGGTGGCATCCTTGGCGTATTTCGGATTCCTGCAGGCGGCATGTCCCAGACCCGCAGGGGCACTGGAACTGGCTGCGTTGCACTTGTTCGATGACACCCCAATAATCATGCATCTCCTGAAACTGGGAGTCCTGGTCTTTGGGGGGATAATGTTCGGTCGCTACTTTTGCGGCTGGATTTGTCCCAAGGGCATCATTCAGGAATATGTCTACAGGCCCTCGCTGGGTGTGAAAGTACCGGAGAAACTGGACAGGGTACTGAAGTTTGGGAAATATCTGAGTTTGCTTGCCCTGGTGGCAGCACCCCTGATATGGCATTTCAGGCTGTTTCGTGAGTGGGCTGGTCCATTCAAGGTCATATTCAACCTGGATGGTTCGACTTTTCTGATTGCGTACCTGGCCGTGGTCCTTGTGGCCTCGGTTTTCATAGGACGTGCTTTTTGCAGGTATCTTTGTCCCATCGGCGGCTTGTTG
>JALVPF010000209.1 GCA_027031935.1 Myxococcales bacterium
CTTCTGTCACCCTGATATCGATGCGCTCGATGAAGCTTCGGTTCCATATGGGCTCGAAGATGGAATTGGCCAGACGGAAGACCAGGAGGTTTTGCACGGTCTCCTTGGCCAGGTAGTGGTCGATTCGAAAGACCTCCTTCTCTGAGAAATGCTGCGAGATCTCTGCGTGAAGTTCTCTTGCCGATTGGAGGTCGTGACCAAAGGGTTTTTCTGCCACTAGCCTGGTGGCAAACTCAGCTCCTTTTTTATTGGCCAGCCCTGCCGATGCCAGACCCTTGGCAATGAGGCCATGCAGCCCAGGCGGCACAGCCAGGTGAAAGAGTACGATCTTTTTCGGACCGGGCTTTCTGGCCAGTTGCTGGATCTGACGGGCCAGCAGACGGTAGTCCTGCTCACTGGAATAATCCAGGGGCGTGTAGAACATGTGTGATGCGAACTGTTGCCATTTTTGCGAGTCAACTTCAGTACGGGCAGTGTCCGCAGGTCGTATTCTCTCACGGAATTGTTCATCTTCCAGTTTTGTCCGCGAGGTTCCGAGTATGAAAAAATCTTTTGGGAGAAATCCAAGACTGTAGAGTTCGAAAATTGCGGGGATGAGCTTGCGTGATGTCAAATCTCCTGAAGCACCGAATATAACAAGACCGAATGGGGCTGTTCGCATCTCGTCTTCTGGCCCAGCGACCCCCTCGCCGGCAAACTCCACGGAAAATGTTTCTCTGCCTTTGCTCATTTTTCAGTCCTTGCTCTTTACTACGCTCTTTACTGCGTGACCGCCAAAAGCGTTGCGCAAAGAGGCCAGGAGCCTGTCGCCGAAGTTGTCTGGCTGTCGCGATCTAAAGCGCCTCATAAGCGAGATTGTTATGGCCTCTGCGGGTACGCCTGTCTCTATGGCCTGCAACACCGTCCAACGGCCTTCTCCCGAGTCGTCTACAAAGGCGTCCAGACTGGCAAGTCTTGGATCTCCTGAGAATACGTCCTCGAGCAGTTCCAGCAACCATGACCTTACAACGCTCCCTTGATTCCACAAGTGGCTGAGTTTGGCATAGTCCAAGCCCTGCTCGTAGTCCGAGGCCTGCAGGATATCGAAGCCTTCTGCATATGCTTGCATCATGCCGTACTCGATACCGTTGTGGACCATCTTTACAAAGTGGCCGGATCCGGTAGCGCCGCAGTACAGGTGGCCATCTGGTGGGGCGAGGGTGTCGAGGACAGGGCTGATCCTGTCGTAAATGTCCTTACTGCCTCCCAGCATCATGCAGTAGCCTTTTTCCAAGCCCCAGATCCCACCGCTAACACCGGCATCGACGTATTCTATCCCCTTTTGTGCAAGGTTCTTGGCCCTACGGATGTCATCTTTGTAATAGGAGTTTCCTCCTTCCACCATGACGTCCTGTGGCTGCAGCAAGGGCATGAGTTTTTCTATGTGCTCATCGGTTGCTTTTCCAGCAGGCAGCATGAGCCACACCAGCCTTGGTGTGGGTAGAGAATCCACTAACTCCTCAAGGGTGCGAAAGGCCTTGGCTCCTTCTTTTTCCAGCGATACAGCCTTTTCGAATGTCCTGTTGTATACGTGTACCTCGTGACCACCCTGTATCAGGCGACGCGCCATGTTCATTCCCATGCGACCAAGACCGACCATTGCGATTTTCATGACTCCTCCACTTCCCTCTGGTTTTTTGGTATCCCGACTCTCATGTGGATATGTCGGACATGAGATTGCTTTC
>JALVPF010000210.1 GCA_027031935.1 Myxococcales bacterium
AACTTTAGGAGTGTACGAGGGGGGCTTGCATCTCGACAGGGGCATATCTCAGGCAATGTTTACAAAACAGATCCAGGCCATAGGCTTTTTGGAATCCATGGATCAAATCGGCGAGGCCATCGATCTGCTCAAAAAATTCCTCACCACCTACCCCAAGGACCAGCTCAACGCAAAGGCGGCCTATGCTTTCAGCCAGGTTGTTTTCCAACGTGCTGACAGGATCTCGGAGGGAGAGCCCCTGGAAGGATTCACTCGACTTGGCCTGATAGATCTGGTCATCGATCTAATGGCTGAATTTATCGCTGATAATCCCCAAAACCCCCAAGCGCCAACAGCCATATTCTCTCTCGCCTCCGCTCTCATGGAGAAAGGAAAACCATCCGAAGCCATCTCCTGGTGCGAGGTGGGAGCAAAACGGCACAAGGATTCCGACCTGGCGCCAGCTCTTGAATACCTGGAAGCATTTGCACACTTCAGTCTGGGCCATTACAGGCAGTCACTGGACTTGTGCAGACAGGTGGTGACCAAGGCGCAAAACCCCCAACACGTCTCCATGGCCCAATACATCATGGCACAGATTTACCATGCACAGGGTCAAATCACCAAAGCGCTGGAATACTATTCCAAGGTCTCGGACCAGTTCCAGGATGCACAAGAGACTATTGACGAACTGGAACGTTCATGGATTAGAACACCAGATGTCTTGAGGGTACCGAGGGGAAAAAGGGTAAAACTTCCGGTGAGCGCTTACAACACTCCGTCCATAGACATCAAGGTCTATAGAGTGGACCTGATGAAGCTTTATCTGCTCAAGGGATCTTTGAACAAGCTTGGAGACGTAAACCTGGCAGGCATAAACCCCATATACAACAAGACAGTAAAACTCCATGCAAAACCGGAAGACGGAACCCAGAAGCGCGAAGTGGCGCTGAACCTCCCAGGAAAAGGCGCATACCTGGTGCTCGTTAGGGGCTCAAGCCTTGTACACCCCAGCCTTGTGCTTGTGGACGCGCTGGAAATGGACGTGACCGAACTTGCGGACGAAGGCCGGGCAAGGGTGGCTGTGAGAAACTCCGCCGGGCGTCCACTGCCAAACAGCAGGGTGGAGCTAAAGGGAGAACGAAACGAGCAGTTCATGCTGGGCAACACGGACCTGAGGGGGATTTTCATAGGAGACGAGCTGGACGGTACCATAACGGTGATAGCGGAGAACAATGGTGCTTACGGTTTGTACAGGGGCAAGCTTGCCCTGCAGTCCATCGATGAATCAGAAGAGACCATCAGGTACAAGAAAAAGACCCCATTCAACTTTGACGGTGAGCAAATTGAAGGAGACCTGCAGAAACCCGACAGCATGTACTTGCAGTACAGAAAAAATCTAGACTCGAACGCCGATAAATACAAGGGACTGTTCAACCAGGAAGTAAACGGGATGAATGTTAACCAGGCGCTGTAAACCATGATTTCCCACCTCGCTTGCGATCTCTGTGTCGATGCTGCGGAATCTGTCCTCGACGTGGTGAGTCCACGACTGCGGACGATTCCTTGCATCTTCGTGACCTCACAAGCGATCTGGGAAATCTGATTCAATAGTGTGGAAGATTTGGGGTAAACATTGCCATACAAGCCCTGATTTCCCAGATCATGCCCCCGGTGCCTGCCTGATTAGGGGCAAGCACGAGGGTTGCCCCTACCTGGAACCTGTGAGGATCGTAAATTCCACCCGGCGGTTTTGTTCCCTCCCGCGCCTGGTGTTGTTGGGCGCGATGGGCTTCGACTCTCCAAAGCCCTTTGCCACCAGCCGTTCGGGGTCTACGCCCTGGCCCACAAGATAGTTCATCACCGATTCCGCACGGCCCTGGCTGAGTCGCTGGTTCAACTTGGCCGAACCCATGGAGTCAGTATGTCCCTCGATCCTTAGTTTCGTTATCTCCGGGTGATTGACCAGGATTTCCACCACACCATCCAGGATCTGATTTGCGTCTGCCCGAAGATCGGTCTTTCCCGATGCAAAGTGAATCTTCTTGCGAACAGCAATCTTTTTCTTTTGCAGAATGACGATCTTTCTCTTGGGCCTGGGGCTGAGCTTGAATTCGGCCATTACGCTCTGGTCTTTTTTCAGCTCGAACCTTCGGGCTTTTGCCATGTAGCCATCCGCTGTCACCTTGATCACATATGATCCGACAGGTACCTTGGCAGAAAAAGCTCCCGTGTCTGCCGCAGTTGTAAGCTGTAATGGTTTTGGTCCGTCAATGCTGACCTTGGCGACCATAGGCTTGTCCTTGTGGTTTGTGACAACGCCAGATAGGGTACCCAACCTGACATCAGACTCGAGAGCAAAATCCACTATGGAAGTCTCGCCTGCCTTGACCTCCACCTGCTGAGTCAGAGCCTTGAATCCTTCTTTCTGTGCGGTGACGGAGATTGTCCCAGGCTGCAGTTGGTAAGACATGTACTTGCCCTCCAACTCGTCAGAAGCCACCGGAGTTAAACCGTCTACGCCAAAGGAGACAACAGCGAAAGGTAGTGGCATCTGGTCCGCCGCCTTGACCACTCGTCCCACAACTTTTCCAGTGGTCACCACCTGTTTTTTCTCTTCGGGCATGAGGGAGAAATCCAGCACCGTCTTTTCACCGCGATTAATCATTATCTCGTGAGTCTCCGGCATGAACCCGTCCCTGGAACATGTGACCAGGACAGAACCTTCGAAATCATGATCAGAGAAATATTTTCCCGTGCTTTCGGAACTGGCAACAGGCAATGACGACACACCGCCGAAGGAAATGACAGCGCCACCCAGGGGAGTTCCATCCTGGCTCTTGACCGTACCTTCAAGAATGGACAGCTCAGGTCCTGCAGGCCCTGCCGACTCCATGGGATTGAAAGCATAAGCCAAGCCAAACCACAGGGTCCATGGTGCTGTGGAAGGTACTCCATCCATATAAGCCTTTTCGCCTCCAAGGCCTATGTCCACGGCAATATCAAGGGTAACATGGGTAAGATACGAAATCCTCACACCCGGCGTCAGCCGCATGGGGATGACATCGATCAATGTGGCATCAGACCCCAGGGATGAATTTGCCAGATCAGCATCTGTCACACCCAGAGGAATATGGACAGTGTATTCGACAAAGGGAGAAATGGCCACAGGGGCCAGGTATGCCAAGGGGGCATCCAGGCCAAGACCCAAGGCCACACGGTTGTAACCGTTTACCCCAAGGGCATACTGTTCCACCCAACTGAGTTGCCTGTTGTCCCCAAGGGACTCGGTGTTGTCCAGGATAAAACCTGCGTTGAGATGGGCCCGGAGGGGAACCTCTGGGGCAATGCCACGAGCATCAAAGGAAAGCAGCAGCGAGGTCTGAAAATTCGTTCCTCCGAAAGACGGGTTCACTTCACCGATGCCGCTGGTGAATGTGACCGCCGCGTCAAGGGCTATGCCCAGGTATGGCAGCACAGGGTATATGCCTTTGGCCCCGATGGTCAGATCACCTTGGGTCTGTAGCAACTGTGGCCTGGTGGCAGAGTTGAAGTTGGAGCTGGAATGAAGTCCTATGAAAGTCTCCAAATATTCAATGGGGGTAAAGCTGATGCCGAGCCATCCCTGCATTCTCTCCTCGGAATATGAAGACATCCCCAGATAGTTGAGAAAAGAACCGGAGGTAAAATAACTTCCGTGCAAGGACAGACGAATGGACATGGGAGGGCCACCAAAGGCCTCATGCAGCCGAACCAATCCGACCTCACCGCCGGGAGCGGAAGAGTAAAAGCGCAAGGGAGTATGGAGTTGATATTTCTTGCTGACAGTCTCCACCGGGGCATGCTCTGCACCGGATTCTTTGCCGGGAGACTCTTGCCCTTCATTCCCTTGAGCCTTTTTTTTCTCCTTGCCATCAGGATTGTCAAAACCTGCGACTACGGGTTTGTCCAGGCTTGAAGAATCATCGGAAGTCGCAGAACCTGAACTCTTCTCATCATCTTTGGATTCACCCCGGGCCGTGGCCATGGGGGCCACCAAAACCATGACTAAAGATAAACCCAAGATCATCGGCATCTTGTACAAATTCATGTCATCACTCCCCATAAGGATTGTGGCAACATTATCGACTCAGATCACAGGTGCTGTCAAACACTCGACCCTATTTTCTGCTGTCCTTGTAAACAGTCAGCATCATTCACGCAGCATCGAGGGACATCGCCTTCATGGAGTGCAGAAATTTGGGAGTCACCTTTTGGTTTGATATCGATCCGCATCGGCAAAAACATCGATACACCTGAATCGGCTTTTGAAAGTGGCGCCGTGCTCCACCCCTGCCGGAATGAAATAGGTATCGCCCTTGGAGTAGGTCTTGGTCTCGCCCCCTATGGTCAGGTCCATCTCACCCTCTAACACCACACCCCATTGATCCCCGTGGGTGTGCAGAGGTATGGCGCCTATGGGCTCTATTTCGAAAAAAACCACCTGCATGTTCTCTGCCTGCAAAAGCCTGCCCAACACTCCATCCATGGGAATATCAGCCACCGGCAGTTGCTTGACCATCTCGGGAAATTCACTCATCATCGTCTTCTCCTGTGGAAAAATGATAGGCAAGACTACGAATGGTGCCCGGCCCTGTCAATGAAATCCATATTTTTGAGGGGAAACTGCTGTATGGAGTTGACATCTGGACCGTGCCGTGGCAAAAAAGCCAACGCGTCCTGGAGAAAAACGGACGCATTTGACAACCTGGTCGGGTCGTTAGCTCAGTTGGTAGAGCAGCGGACTCTTAATCCGCGGGCCAAAGGTTCGAATCCTTTACGACCCATGGTGCGCTCGGTGGCCCATGGGCTGCCGAGCGTTTTGTTTTCTTGCCATGACAGAAGCCATAATTGCCCGTGACGTAAAAAAGCTGTACGGAAACGTGGAGGCGGTCTCGGGGATATCCTTCCACGTTGTCGAAGGTGAGTGCTTTGGGCTCCTGGGCCCCAACGGTGCCGGCAAGACATCCACCTTGTCCATGATCCGCTGTTTTTCCAGAATGGACGGTGGTCAACTCAAGGTCTTAGGCAGGGATGCCAACAAGCATGCAAGAATGATTCGTTCCCGCATTGGGGTAGTACCGCAGGATGACACCCTGGACCCAGATCTTACGGTAGTGGACAACCTGCTTGTTTACGCACGCTACTTCGGCATAAAAAGAAAATCCGCCAGCGAACGAGTCGATGAACTTCTCAGGTTCATGAGTCTGCAGGAAAAGGCGAGCGTCCGCCCTGAGCATCTCTCCGGTGGCATGAAAAAGCGACTTCTCATTGCAAGGGCTCTGATCAACAGGCCGGATATGTTGATATTGGACGAGCCCACCACAGGCCTGGATCCGCAGGCCAGACATCATATATGGCAACGTATAAACAGCCTGAAGGCAGCAGGGACCACCATGCTGCTTTGTACGCACTACATGGATGAAGCGGAATATCTTTGCGATCGAATCGCGGTGATGGATCACGGCAAGATACTTGCCCAGGGC
>JALVPF010000211.1 GCA_027031935.1 Myxococcales bacterium
TTTGGTGACGGAATTGAACCCGGCCATCACCGAACCCAATGATCGTGGTTTGGGCCCCGTAGGGGCGACCGGCCGGTCGCCCCTACTCTCTTTCGAAGTTCTACAAGCTCCCTGGCGAATCCCCCGGACAAAATCGGAAAGCGGCACCAGGTCTTGGGGTCGAGGTTTTCGTCATCGAGATGAAAGGATGGTGCGTAGCGCTCACGCTTCCACTGGTTCGCCGCCCAAAGCCTGAAGAATCTCTCGACCCAGGTTCCCAGCCTGTCCATGGGCAAAGATGGAAAATTCAGCCTCATCAACTCAAAGACCTCCACGGGAGATCTCTTGTCCCTTATGGCTGCTCGTTCTATGGCATCCAGCAGCTCATAGGGCATAAGATCGTCTTCGTCTGTCTGCCCCTGCTCCTGGGGTCGCAATTCAGCGGTGGGCTGCTGGGCGTTTACCAGGTTCAACTGGGGGATTGGTCCGACACCTTGGGGTCCTGTGGTCTCCATCCATACAAGCCATTTGCGCAAGTATGCCTTGTCGATCCCGGCTATGGGACTCAGCCCACCACATGTGTCCCCATCCATTGTGGCGTATCCAACCGCTGCCTCTGACCTGTTTGATGTGGAAAGGAGCAAAGCACCGTGCAAATTGGCCAGCATCCACACCCCGGGCGCACGAACCCTTGCCTGAATGTTCTGCAAAGACAGGTCATCCTCAGACCAGGTAAGCTCTCTGTGCTCTATGGCACTGATCATGTCTACGTATTTTTTGACCAGGGGCTCCACATCCAGTTCAACAAACCTTGCACCAATGCCGTGAGCAACGGTCTTTGCAGCGGTTCTGGTGGTGTCCGAAGAATTTGCTGTTGCCTGATAGACACACGTCAGCAAGTGACCGGCGATCTCCCTGGGATCGGTCAGGCCCTGTAGTCTGTCTCCAGCAGGTATTTTTTTTGCAAACTCATCAGCACCCAGTTCGCCGACTCCAAGTCCAACCATCGTGGACACCAGACATGCACAGGCTGCAGAATCGGCACCGCCCGACAGCGATACCACAAAGCCCCTGGAGTGACTCTTTCGTAAGTAGTCAAAAAGCCCCAAGGCCTCTGCCCGTACGAATTCTTCTTCCTTTAAGAAATTTCCCGTTTCCCATGATGGCTCTACGAGGTCTTCCTTCTGCGGTTGGACCCAGGTCGGTTCGAATTGCGTATTGACGATGAGCTTGCTATGGCTATCGAGTTCCGGTTTGTATGCCGAATTTCTGGCCCTGTCCATCCTGGTGGCATCGAGATCTATGGTCGCAGATATCACCTTCACATCTTCAAAAGAAAACCTGCTACCTGAAGCGAGTATTGTCCCCCTGGAGGCGATCATGCTTCCACCGTCGTAGATGGCTCTGCCTGCCTCGTTGCCCAGAAGGTTTGAGTAAACATAAGACACACCGAATGCACGAGTACCTTCGACAACCAGTCTTCGCCTTGTCTCAGCCTTGCCAAAGGCGAAATGAGAAGCGCTGGGATTGAGTATCAAATCCACACCGTAGGTGGCCAAATCGGTTGCAGGTCTGTCCGCAGCCCATGCGTCCTCACATATTTCAAATCCTATCCGAATTCCCCCGCAATCGATCACCAAATCCCCCATGGGCACAACTTTTTTGCCCACCTCGACTTCCGCTCTAACCCCTTCCGGCCATGGCCTGAACCACCTGGGTTCATAGTGTATGCCTTGGCCGGCCAGATGCCTTTTCGCTACAAAAGCCTCTATCTTTCCATCAACCACGAGACATGCTGCATTGAAAAGTGTGTTACGATGCAATAGCGGCAAGCCAAAAGATACCACCATGGACTGGGTGCTTCGGGCGGCTTCCAGCAGCACATCCAATGCAGTATCGGCAACACTCTTGGACAAAAAGGCATCTTCACAGCCATATCCTGTAATACAGAGTTCCGGCAGGCATAGAACGCTGGCATCCTCGGCCCGAGCCATTTCGATGGCCTTTCGAATATGGCGCAGATTTCCTTCCCAGTCCATGGGTGTCTGATTCAGTTCTGCAGCGGCCACCTTGAAAAATTTCATAAGGCCGTCTCCCTTATTCCCGGTTCAGCGGAAATTGTATCCTTGCCAGTTTTTCGGCCGGATCCGTCCCTGGATCAAAAGCCAACTCAACTGCCGCAATACGGCTTACGCCACAGCGCATGCGAACCACATCCCCTTGATCGACTCCATCGATGTACCCACGCAGCGGCCTCTTGTCCTTGTCCAGGGTATTTATCTCCACGCAGGAATCGAGGGGCAATACCGCAGGCTTCCAGAAGGCGGGCTGAAGCACATTTGAACCCACCAGGAGCAGGGCTGGGGTATTGAGGGGAATAGGATGCGCCCCCATGGCTCGAGCATATGCGCTGGAACCAGCTGCAGTGGCCACAAGAGCCCCATCCGCCACGAGGCGCTCAAGCCTGACCTCGTCATTCACCTTCACCTGTAACCATGCCGTCTGTCCAGTGGTCCTCTCCACCCATGCATCATTGAACGACAAGGCTGTCACAATCCTTCCATCCGTGTGCTCGGTCTCCACCTTCAGCAAGGGCAACTGCTCCAACACCACGTGCCTGTCCGGCAAATCCCAAGGGGGACGGGAGTTGAGCAGAAAGCCAAGTTGGCCAGTGCTGATGCCATAAAAGGGTATCCTGCGCTTCCATTCACTTCTTATGGCCCTGAGCATGGTTCCGTCGCCACCAATGACAACAATGATATTTGGGTCCTGCTGCTCCAGGGGATGCAAGTCACCGGCAAGATTTTTTGCATGTTCGTTCCAAGGGTCGAAAACAACAAGTGGACGAAGATTGCCGAATTGCAATCTCGTTGACCTGGGCGGGGGCATTCCGCGATAGAGATGATGCCGTTCGATATAGGCTGCCACCTGGGGTATTACCATTCCATCGATTGCCTGTCCCTTGAAGATTCTATCTCTGATGGTCGATGACGCGCCATCTGCCACGGTTTCGAACACAACGGAGTGCGGAGGCAGATCGTCAGGGTCCAGAGTATCGGGCGGCCGTTGTACCACTATGAAACGAAGTTCATTCCAAATCTTTTTTCCCCTGGCCCACTCCCGCTGGATCACTGATTGGCCCGTAGCTCCTCCTGCGAGCAAATCCGTGCCCACTACGTGCCAGATCTCGCCGTCACCAGCAAATCTCTCCTCCATCTGCCATGTCCTGGTAAAGGTTTCATTCTCCAGGTCAAAAAGATCCAACTCGACCCTGTCCAGGCCCCTGAAGGTATACTCGGCCATAGTCGCCCGGTGAACAGGAGAGACATCGTTGGTGACAGGCTTATCGGGCCGAGGGCCACAAGGGACTATACGAACAAGATCGAAACGAGCGGCAAGAAGTTCGGCGATGGCCCGATGATGAACCCCGGGAGGATTGAAGCTTCCTCCAAACACCGCAATGGACCTGCTCATAGGGAAGGGACCTCGTGGGACGAGGGCTTGGTCTTGATCACGGCTCGTTTTTTTTCCATGACCTTGGGAATTGGACCTGCCTCGATCAACAGTCCCCCATCAGCCTCTATGTACAGGTGGTATAGTTTGTCCGGAACGAATCTCGTGGCAGGTGCCTCTATCTGAGCGTTTCTGACCTTTGCCTCGTCTCTCATGTGTTTATCCATGGCATATCGCCAGAAGGACTTCCAAAATCTTCGTTCCACCTCGGACACTCTGGAGTCACCTGAAGGCAGACGATATCCAGCGGGCACCTCATCCAGCTTCGACAACTCGCAAGACTCATACCTGTCAGAGTCGTCATCGAGAGCAAAGGCACGCTTGAACAGGTAAATACTCTTGCCATCTCCCCCCTTTACCAACTCATCATCGAGACGAATCACGAGAGCTTCGAAATGAATGACATTGTTTACCGAAAAGGTGCAGTGGACAGGCTCCAGTGGTTTGCCATCCACGTCATATTCCAGAATTTTCAAACGCAGGGTCTGCTGGCCCCCCGATTCGGAAGGGGAGATCTTCTCCACGTAAACATCAGCGACCCTCCGCTGGGCGCTCAAACGCGAGATTATCTGGCTCAAGATATCATTCTGCCTGACTCCATCGTAGATCCACCAAGCACCATAGCCAAAGGCTCCCAACAGGCACAGAAGCACCAAGCGTTTTATCCAGCCAAAAAATCCAACCCCATCCTTGTTTCCATCATTGGGACGTGACATTCAAACGCTCCTCGCAAAATATCTGTTTTTACCGGACCTTGTTCTTATCTGGCTTATCGAACAGGTCATCGGATATCCCCTTGTTTATTACTATCCTTTTGAAGTCCATTTCCACTTTCTGTCCACCCGGACCCTTGCGCTCCTGATGATATGCCATCATGATACCATCAACATCCCGATAATCTGAAAAATCCTCCAAAACCTCTTCTCCATCCTCGGTGTATTTCAACCTGGAAAGCAAATGAGTTGCCGAATCCAACTCCACAAAAGTCCGGGCAGAATTATCAGGTTTGCGTATTTCCACCACGTCAAAATCACGCCCATCACGGTGGACCTTGTCTGCAGCTTGTACCAACACCCCACTTTCAAGATGACGCTGTAACACCAGAGCGCCGGCGCGCCACAATGAAACACGCTCCTTTTTTGCGACCTCCGCCGGGGCTGCCCTTACCATGGCTCCCAGCCCGGCCCACACACCCTCCGGCGATACTACCGAGACAACGGTCCCCATGGGCATCTTTAATTCAAGACGTCTTTTGTCAGGAGCCTTGAACCAGTCACGGACATCAACGTCGAATTTCTGGCCTGCCGCTTCGACACTACCCTTGCCCTCCATGTAGATGTCTTTGATATTTTTTACCCTGTCTACGCCCCCTTTGGCATACAGCCCCGCATCGAGCAAGAGCTTTCCCTGTCGGGTTTTTTCAGGATCCACGGGAGCCTTCAGGCGGGTTTTTGTTGCGATTCTTTCAGTCGCGGTCGTAGGTTCCAGATAGCCGACCTTTTCATAGGTAAAACCTGCTTTTTTCAACTGTGGCTCGATCTGCTTTGCGCAACCCACCATGACAATGACCAGGTCTTGAGGATGCAGATATTCTCGTGCAACGCGCTTTGCATCCTGCATGGACACGGCAGACAAGATCAGCGGATACTGACGAACAGTCCGCTCGGACAGTCCGTGCAACTCTGCGGTAAGCACAGCATCAGCCACGTCTTCCGATGTCTCGAAGTTCATGGGATATGACCCGGCTAGATTTGACTTTGCATCATCGAGCTCCTGGCTCGTTGGGCCATTTTCTCTCATTCTTGCAAGTTCGGCCAGCACCAACTTCAAAGTGCTGACCGTCTCCGAAGTCCTGGTAAAGGTCCAAAGCCAAAACTCCCCTCGTTTGGCCTCCTTGTCGAAGTGGGACTTTGCGCCATAGGTCTTGCCTCCCCTGGCTCTGACCACTTTCATGAGCCGTGAGGAAAAAGCACCACCCCCAA
>JALVPF010000212.1 GCA_027031935.1 Myxococcales bacterium
CGGTAACCCAGATAGATCGCCAGCGCGCCGACAGCGAGTACGGTCAGTCGGAACAGGGTGGTATAGATTAGAAATCCGGTGGTGATGGTCATGGGTACTCTTTTATAGCGATTGGCGTCCGGGCGATTATAACATTATGGCTTTCGACGACCTGCCACCCCGCCAAGTGGCTCATGCAGATTCAGGCGAGCGTTACCCCAAGGCCAGGCTTGCGCTGTCTCTACCAAGCCGGCCATGACTGGATTGTCTTCGATATATCTTTTCGCGGTCACGAAGTGACGCCCGTTGCGAATAAAGCGATCCCAATACTCGCGCTGCCACAGCGCCCCGCTGGATTGCTGAGTCCCTGGGATCGCCGACTTGCAGTCGGCAGACCCTCCAGCAAAAGCTGAGTCATCGACGCGACCACCCTGTTGCGGGTCTGCCGAGTGCAACTCGGCGATCCCAGGGTTGGCCCCTACGCAGAGACCCAGCTTATGGATCTCGCGGGTCGTATGGCGCTTCCACGACTGCACCAGCTTGCCCAGCGGCCAGCCTGGCAATGACTCCAGCAAGACGTGAACGTGGTTCGGCATCACCACCCAGGCAGCGAGTTGGTAACGCTCCCCGTCGAAATACCGAAGAGCCGCCTCCACCATGGCGCCGTCTGGAGGCTGCGTCCCCTCTTGGTCGCTCCCTTCACAGGAAACCTGCCCACACAGCACGAACGTCAGCATCAGCCGGACCATCAATGGCCACGCTTGCGCATCGCGCGTTCCAGGTCGTCGAATGCGTCCTGGGCGTTTACCCTTACCTTGTCCACCGCGCTCAGCAGTCGGTGGAAGGTAAAGGGTCTTGGAGGGGTCCTGTAGTAGCGATGGAACCTTATGGGCCTTCTGGATTTGGTGGTCTTGCGGGTCGTTTTCACTGAAGGCGCAGAATTGTTGGTGGTTTTTCTCGATACGTATTCTTCACCCTCTTCGTCAGGGGATGAACCCTCCATGGTGATGGAGCCATGTCCTGAAGGGTCGGAGAAAACCTGCGTCTGAGTTGCAGGCTTTGATGAGTCTTGTTTCGTTGTGGCCTTGATCTCCGGTGTCTTGTCGTCAGCCTTTGGTTTTGCGGTGTTCTGGGCAAGGGCTACCTGTGTCTCTGGCTGGAGTGGCTCGGTGCCGTATGCCAGGAGAACCTTCTGGGAGGCGGCCCATTTTTTTACCACCGATGCCTTGAGTGCGAAGTTCACTCCTGTGATGGCGATTCCGTTTGCTCCCTTGCGAGCTATGGCCGTGTTGACTCCCACCTGGTATCCGCGGATGTCAAACAGAGGTCCGCCGGAGTTGCCCCTGTTGAGGCTCGTGTCCATCTGAAAAACATCTTTTCCCTGTATCCCTTTGAAATTGTCGATCTCGGCACCGATGACTCCCCTGGTTATGGTCCACAATCCACCCTGTTCCGGATGACCAATGGCGATGGTCTCGTCGCCCGGACCCAGTTGCCCCGGGTTGCCAAGGGTTATGACGGTCAGGTTCGCAGGTGGCTTCATCATCTTTATCAGGGCCAGGTCGAGGTTCTTGTCATAGGCTATCACCTTGCCCGTAAAGTGCCTGGAGAGATCCTTGTTCATGTCTCCTGTGACCCTCTTGGGTTTGAGAAAGACATGCACCGACTCAAAGGGCGAATCGGTCTTGGGGTTGAACACCACGTGGCAGTTTGTGATGATGGTTCCATCGGATCTAATGATGGAGCCGGTGCCCGCAGATGCAGACGAGGAGTTCTTTTCGGATGCCACCAGCAAAACAACCCCTGGGGCTTTCGTCTTGTATATCTGCCGCGGGGTCATGGTGGCCAAGGCCAAGGGGGCACCTAGCAACAAGGCTGCTGCGACAATGAGGCCTGTAATCTTTTTTACATCTAGCATGGAGCATCCTCCTCCTGACGTGAAGAGACTATATGGACATATGGGTTCGACGTAATTATATCCGATCTATTCGATTTCCAAGATGATTTTTTTCACCAAGGAGACGAAAGATGACAATGGGCCTGATTTGCGGTGCACCAGGGCCTGTTATGCCCATGGAAGCTCCCAGCAATATCTCAAAACAGGAAAACAGCTTTAGTCTCGCCCCCATGAGAGATTCTGCGTAATTGTTTGCCTCGGATGAAAATGGTTCACTGAGCCTCGTGATGCCGAAGGCCTCTATAAAAATTCCCCAGGGCCAGTCTTCATCAGAAAACTCGAGCGCCGCGTCCCAGTAAAGTCCGTTGTCTCTGATCAGGTCACGAAAACGCTGGTCTTCACCAAATCTAAGGCCCACTCCAAGCAGCGGATGAAGAAGCCACCAGTTCGCAGAGATTTTCGCACCAATCTTCCATCTCACGAGTCCTGGCGCAGCCAGTATGGATGGATTTGGAGAAGGGAACACAAGGCCTGTCTCCATGCTCATGTTGATGGCGCTGGTGGTCATGATTTCAAGACTCGATTGTATCCATGTCTTGCCAATGCCTGCTGCCATGTTCATGGGTGCACCCATGGCGTCTGTTCTTTCCCCCACCTGATGAGTGATCCAGTCCACGCCAACAGAAAGCTGGAATCCGTTTTTAGACCTGAATCCAATTGCCGTGTCCATGCTTACCCTGTCTTGCACCAGCCATGTGCTTTCATTCTCCTGCTCTGTATCCTGTATCCTGAGGAGGTGGTGAGCCCAATGGATGGCGGTTCCGAAAAGCACACCACCTTGCCTTGCTCCCGGATAACACGCGTGTATCAGCCCCGGGCCCACGATGCACGCTTGCATGGGATCCGCTTCGAAGCCCTCCTGTGCCAGGCACACACCTGGATACATGAACAGCGCAGAGATAAGAGCGAGTTTGGCCATGCAGGAACATTGGCAGATTCTCGAAGGGGTTTCAACCTGCTCCATCTTGGCCTAGACTCCCAATGTGCCCAGTTAACAGCGGGATGATGATATTGCTATCAATTGCCATGAGTCGTCCATAGGAGAGAACATGAAAACAGCATGCGTTATCTTGGCCGCGGGGAAGTCCAAACGCATGAAGTCGGACAAGGTCAAGGTCTTACACAAGGTCTGCGGTGTACCCATGATCCGTTATCCTGTACAGCTAGCACTAAAGAGGGGATACGATCCGGTTGTGGTCGTGCTTGGACATCAGGCCGACGAGGTCAAAGAGTATTTGACCCGGGAGTTCGGGGACAGCCTGAGATTTGTGTTGCAACAACCGGCCCTTGGTACCGGGCATGCTGTCATGGTGGCCAAGAGGGCTTTGGGCAAGGCTAGGGGTAAGCTGGTGGTGTTGTATGGCGACATGCCACTGGTGGACACGCAAGAGCTTGCAGCGCTGGAACGTGCGGGGCGAAATTCCACCTTGGCTTTTTTGACTTGTCGACTTTCTGATCCTGGAAAATACGGCAGGGTGCTCAGGGGCCCGAGGGATGAGGTGCTGAAGATCGTAGAGCATGCGGACGCCACAAAGTCCCAGAGGCGTATAAACGAGATCAACACGGGCATCTACATGATGGATGCTGCATGGGCCTACAAGGCCATGAAAAATCTGAACCGTTCCAACGCCCAGGGAGAGTATTATCTCACAGACCTGGTGGAGAGCTGCGCTGCTTCTTCCAAGACTGTCAAGGCCATGGAGGTAGAGGCCAACTCCATGCTCGGTGTGAACGACAGGGTGGATTTGGCAAAGGTCGAAAAAGCCATGAATCTTAGGTTGTTACACGCGATTATGGCTTCCGGAGTCACGGTCCTTGATCCTGGTAGCACCTGGATCGGACCTGATGTAAAGGTGGGTCGGGACTCGGTAATACTGCCCGGTTGTCATTTTTTTGGAAAGGTCAGGGTGGGAAAGGCCTGTGTCATCGGGCCAGGTGCCGTGATTTCTGATTCTACGATCTCGTCAGGTGTCGAGATCAAGGCGTATTCAGTTTTGGAACAAAGCAAGGTGGGAAGAGGTTCTCAGATAGGACCCTTTGCCAGGCTCAGGCCCGGAACTGTCTGCGGACAGAATACCAAGGTGGGAAATTTCGTGGAGACAAAAAAGACCCATATGGGCAATGGTTCCAAGGCCTCTCACCTGACTTACCTTGGAGATACCCAGGTCGGTGCCGGGGTGAACGTGGGGGCTGGTACCATAACCTGCAACTACGATGGAGTGAACAAGCACCCAACAGTCATTGGTGACGGTGCTTTTATCGGTTCTGACACCCAACTCGTCGCTCCGGTGAAAGTTGGCAAGGGCGCTTACGTGGGCGCTGGTACGACGGTGACCCGGGATGTTCCGGATCATGCTCTTGCCGTGTCCAGGACCAGACAGAAAAACATAGAAGGATATGCCAGCGGCAGGACAAAAGCAGGAAAGAAAGAGTAGCTTCTTGACGTGCTTTTCCATGCCGCGTTAGATTTGAGTATATCAAGGTCGTGTGTTTAGGTGTGCGCTTTGTGCTGTTACAGACGTCATTTTGCAACACCTTTTCCTGGGCCTGTTCTTGGGGCTTGTCATGAATGAAGTTTTTTCCTGCTCGGTGAGAATCGTTTTTTTATTGTGCATGGTTTTGCCCATGCCGGTTTTGGCCCAGACTGTTCACGTGCAGGATTTCAATGACGGTATCAGCCCTTGGGTTGAGACTACATACGACAGTGATGATACCCCAAACGTTGACTGGTCTTCTGTCTCTTCCGGATCAGATCCATCCTGTAGCCCCATGGAGGGCTCGGGCATGGCAAGATTCAACTCCTATTATGCGGATGGAGGAGACGAGTCCAGGATACGTTCCCCTGACCTGGACCTTACCGGCGCGGACGTGGCAGAGATTCGGTTCTGGATGTATAGGGATTCGGGGAGATCGTCTGATGATGACCTTCTTCGCCTTCAGATGTCCATCGATGGTGGAGACAAGTATTTTTCCCTTCAGACATACTTCAGGTACACATCCGGCGCGGAGGGTTGGGAAGAGAAGGTGGTACCCATAGGTTATTTCACCGATCGGTCCAGCGTCAGAGTGGCATTACGCGGCAGGGCCGATGGAGGCGGAAACAATATCTTTGTGGACAATTTCCGTGTCACAAAATCGGTGCTTGCAGCAGGCGTGGAGGGAAACGACTGTACCGGTGGCGCAGAATGTAATTCCGGTGTTTGTGGTGTGGATCCATTTGGCTCAGGAAGGTGCAGAGATGCATCTACTTCATGCATAGGTGCCAACAGGGAGCCTGTGGCCGCCGGTCAAACCCTGTGCGTAGGGTTGGACCTTGGTACCTGTGTGTCAGCGGACAACTGGAGCGTTACAGACTGTTTCAATGCATGTGACGCATATCTCGATGTGCATTCATGTGAGCACGATGGCAACAGTTATCAGTGTACGCCCTGTGATGAAAACTGTGTTGAACTTTTTGGCATCAGCGAAGGTTGCGATGATGACGCATACTGCGATTTTTACCTGATTGGTGGAGACTGCATTCGAAAAAAGACAGATGGAGATCCCTGCGACGAGGACAGGCAGTGTTTATCGGACAATTGCGTGGCCTCTCCTCAAGGGCAAAAGTTCTGTGCACCTGAAGGACAAAACTGTGTGGATAACAGCGGCGAAGTGGTAAACGATGGTACCGCCATTTGTGCCGGTGGAGATCGCTACCTCTGTCAACAGAGCGGTTGGGCAATCCATGATTGCTATACCAACTGCGGATTTTATGATGACGTGGATCAGTGCACAGACGGTGTGTGTGCCCAGTGCCCGGATTACTGTACAGGCGATGATGACTGCAAACCTGGAATTGTCTGTATAAACCTTAGCTGCGAGGGTGATCTCCCATTGGGCTCCACCTGCCAGGTGGCTTCACAGTGTGGCAGCGGTTATTGTGTAGATGATCATTGTTGTCAGGACTTGTGTTCTGCGCCCTGCTACAGGTGCGACGTGGATGATTCGGGAATTTGCAAACCCATCGCTTCCGGGCAGGATCCAGATGGAGAATGTTCTGGTGAAGGAGTTTGCGCCGGGGCTTGTAACGGAATGGGGGGATGCGATTATCCTGAAGGTGCTGTGTGCGATGTTTGTACCAGGTGTGACAACCAGGGGCGCTGCAGGAATTTCGTACCGGCGGGAACGGACCCTGATGATGAGTGCCCTGCTTGTCAGACATGCCAAGGTTCTCAATCTGCATGTGTCGCAGTGCCGGCGGGTCAGGACCCCATGAATGATTGTCAAGAGTCCGATCAGTACACCTGTGGTCTTGACGGACAATGTGACGGCCAAGGGGCATGTCGAAAATGGCAACAGGGGACAGCATGTGGTGCCGGGTCTTGCAGTGCAGGTACGGAGGTTCGTGCTGATGTCTGTGATGGACAGGGCGACTGCGTGGATGGCGGGACAAGGCAGTGTGCTCCTTACCGATGTGCCGATGCTGAACACTGTGCAGAGTCATGTCAGGTGCATTCTGCCTGTATTGCCTCGGCCTATTGTTCCATCTCTGGTACATGTGAACCGGACCTGGGAGAGGGCGCTCCTTGCGATGGTGTGGTTTATCCCGGCTTGCTGGACGACTCGGCTTGCATGGATGGATATTGTTTTGATGACAACTTTGATTCAACGGGTGCTTTTTGTTCCTCCAACCCTTCTGGATGTGTTCATGACGGAGATTTGTTCAACAGCGGCTATGCCCTGTGTTCAGGCAACGACTGGTACAAGGTTTGCGTTGGAGGAGTAGATGGATGGGGCCAGGAGCAAAGTTGCGGATTTGGGGCCTGTGATGCTGGAGGAGGCGCCGGCTCAGGTGTAAGACAAGCGGGCCAGTGCAACAGTGGACCTGGTGGAGGATGTTCGTCCGAGTGCGTATCGTGCGAACCATACATGGCAGATGATTCGTCTTGCAGGAGCAGCTGCTCGGCCAATTCGGACTGTTGGCCTTCATATGAATGTTCGGACGGCAAGTGCATCCTGCCCGAGGGCATAGGCGATCCATGCGAAGGTCAATCGGATTGCACCGCCGGCATCTGTGTGGACGGCAGGTGTTGTGCCGATGCATGTGATGGGCCGTGTGAGGCGTGCAATCTTCCGGGCAAGCTTGGGACCTGCTCGCCTGTTCCTGCAGGAACGGATCCAGACGGTGATTGTCCTGCCGAAGATGTTGGCACCTGTGGATCGACGGGCTCTTGTGACGGAGATGGGGCATGTTCCGTGTGGCCGGAGGGACAAGTCTGCCGGGATGCCCATTGTGAGGGAAGCAAGTTCGTCAGCGAATCGGCGTGTGATGGAGCAGGTCACTGTATCCCTTCTGACCAGCAAGACTGCGCACCAGGTGTTTGTCTGGCTTCGGGCTGCGTAAGCACCTGTGATTCTCACGATGATTGCCAGGTCAGCGGGTTTTGTGCCAGTGACGGTACCTGCCAGCCGGACTTGGCTGATGGTGAGGACTGCTCAGGAGTGGTCTTCGATGGATTGGACGATGACGCTGCCTGTACAGGCGGATTTTGTTTCGAAGATGGATGGTCTGAACAGGGGGCTTATTGCACAGGACAGGTTGATGCCTGTGTTGCGCAGGGCATCTCGTATCAACCTGGATACAGCTTGTGTAGCGATGATGATTGGTTCAGGACTTGTATTGGAGGGCAAGCCGGTTGGGGGCCCAGGGTGGATTGTGCAGGCCCTGGGGTCTGCGACGCCGGAGGAGGACCTGGAAGCGGTATATCACAGGCTCAAACATGCACCTCTGGACAGACCGGCGGGTGTGATGCCGAGTGCGTGTCCTGCTATCCTTTCCTGGCTGTCGCACCTGGCCGGTGTGCCCAGACCTGTGGTGAGGATGCTGATTGCTGGGCCGGTCATGTGTGTAATGCCGGCCAATGTGAGCCAAGGGACGAACTTGGCAGGGCTTGTGTCACCAGCGATGATTGTGGTGATTTTACATGTGTGGATGGTGTCTGTTGTAACCTGGCGTGTGATTCCGAGTGCCTCGTTTGCGATGATCCCATGGCTGCGGGAGTATGCCTTCCTGCTCCGTTTGGTACGGACCCTGATGATGACTGTGAATATGCTGAAGGATGCGGAACAACAGGTCAATGTGATGGTATGGGGCAGTGCGAGGTCAGGCCGGCGGGAACACAGTGTGCAGCCTCCTCGTGTTCCGATGGGATCTTTGTTTCTCCAGGGCTATGTAACGGCAAGGGCGAATGCCTGGATGGACTGGAGCACGAGTGTCCGTCCGGCGCATGTCTCGGTTCGAGTTGCGCTCCTGAGATTTCCGATGGCGGCGAACAGGACGCTGATGGCGGTGTAACTGATGGATCCAGTGGTGCAGATGGCATGTTTTTGATAGCAGAGGCTGGGCCTACACAGGTGGTGGGCATAGGTGCGCAGGTCGTCCTGGACGGCAGCCACAGCAAGGGGCCGGATGGAGTAGGTCTGAATTTCAGTTGGGAGCAGACTTCCGGGCCGAATCAGGTGGAGCTTTCGGCCAGCACGACACAAAGAGCCTCTTTTGTTCCTTCGGAACAGGGAGTGTACGTTTTTCATCTGCTCGTATCCGATGGAGATGGGCACAGCGCATTTGATTTTACAGAAGTCCGGGTGCTTTCTTCTGCAGATGGCTGTTTGTGTAGCCATGGAGGTGGTAGCTTCTCCTGGTTGTTTGTTTTTACATTCGTATTGGTGTTGCTCAGGAGCAGGAGACCATGAATCGTTGGACCACGTGCATGCTTTGCTTAGGTTTCATGGCCTTGCTGGGACAGGCTTGTGGGGATGATATACAGGGTCATGTGCGATTGATGGTCGTGCCCGTACATGAAGGACGCAATCCAACACAGGATCCTTTTTCCCTCGTGGATTCTGTGGAACTGGGGCTTACGGGCAATGATGCATCCTATAGAAAGATTGGAGACTGGTCTCCTCTGCCTTCTTTCGGCCCAGGCTTGCTTGGCCAACAGGGCTTGGGCGCATTTACCCTGACCGGGCTCAATGCAAAGGGGCGAAGTATAGCAAGGGGGTTCGGACCTTTTTTTAGTGTGGTAAAAGGGGTGGAGCGATATGTAAACATACCTTTTGCGCGCATAGATTATACTTTTGCAACTCGTCTCAGACCATCCGAACGAGCCCTGCCTGACCCGTATCAATCAGCTGCGCCATCTTTTATCCTGGATGCAACAAATCTGGAGCAGGGACAACGTGATGGTGACCATGATTCCGGGTGCCTGGTCTGGGTCTTGTGGGACTCGGAGGAATTGTGGATCAAGGCCCTGGTGAGGGATGATTCCTTGAATCCTTCGGGCGTGGGACCTGTGGCGGATGGGGACGCTGTGGTCGTTTACCTCGACAAGGACTCGGACGGTGAGGTCGGTGATCCTGATGATTTGGTGATTTCTCTTGGAGCGGATGGAAGAATTGAACCGGAAGGCTTGGCCAGGGGTGTTGATGTAGAGACGGTGGCCGGAGGATATCTGTTTGAATTCAGGTTGCCTTTGACGGGCGTGATGAAAAACCAGATCTTGGGTTTTGACTTCAGGCAGGTGGATATTGACGAAGGGGATTCTGCCCCAAGTTATCTGACATGGAAGTTCGATCCGAGAAAGCAGGGCCAAAACTTGGAGCCTGCTGATTACGGTGGGCTGGTTTTGGGCGTCGAGACTTTGAGCGCCCTGGAGGAGCCTGGCTCAGAGGCAGTATTTTCCGGTCCTGACGGGAACGTGGATATCAGCTCGTGGTGGGATGGAGAAGCTTTGCATTTCCTGATCCAGGTCCAGGATGACAAGACTCAGACAACAGGTGAAGGCAACGACATGGATGGGGCTGATGTGATCGAAGTCATTTTGGATTTGAATAATGCCGGTCCGCCCGTGGAGGAGCGCCGATTTTTCAAGATAGCGGTTTCTGCCGGGGGAAGTCATACGCACGAGGCCGGACCTGATCTGGAAAACATGACCGAGTTGGGGGTGGCTTTTTCGGGAGAGGTGGATGCCACCATCGTGGATGGTGGATATAGGGTCGAGTTGAGTATTCCCTGGCAGGACCTCGAGCTTGACGAAGAACCCCAGCGGGGCTGGTTTTTGGGTGCGGAAATTAATGTCATTGACAGAGACGGCATTGAGGAAAACATCTATGCTTGGTCGGACTCCAGCAAGTCTCCGGAAGTATGGAATGAATTGCGTTTGTTCGGTCTGCAGTGAGGTGTGTTGGTGATAAAAACAGGCATCATGTTGATATTGGCTCTGGCCTGTGGTGTTTCTCATGCCAAGACACGCCCGGAAAAAATCAAAGTGGGAGTCTTGACCCTTAGCCACGATCCTTCCAGCGGGTGGCTTGCAGAAGATGAGGAACTGTTTTCGCGCTTGGCTAATGGACTGGAAAGCGATCAGGTGAAGGTCCTGCGGATGAAAGATTTCGAGAGCTTTTTTCATGATCCGCCGGATCCCAAGCAGGGTGCGCTTTCATCCTCTGCCCTCAGGCATCTGACGGAAGGACGAAAATTTTCCACCGGTTTAAAGCCAAGGCTGGCAATTGAACAGTTTACAGAAGCACTCCGGGAGCTCAGGGCCATATTTCCATATCTGAAGGATTTGAGAGCATTGGAGGAGGCGCACCTGGAGCGCGGGATGACATACCAGGCTCTGGGTAATGATGCATGGGCGAAGCGGGAATACAGAATGGTCCTTTTGTTGGATCCCGAACGCAAGTTAGATGACGCAGTGGTCAGTCCTGTTGTAGTGGATAGTTTCGAGAAGGTCCGAAAGAGCCTGCTGACCTCCCTGAAGGGGTCCATCTCGATAATATCCAAGCCATCCGGGGCAAGCCTGACCATGGACGGGAAGGTGGTGGGCACAACTCCAATCACCGTCCCTGGGGTCATTCCCGGCGAGCATTATCTGTCTTTGAAACATCCAGGTTACAAGGTCTGGTTCGGAGTGCTGAAGGTGCCTGAGGGGGCCATGGAGAAGCGGGAGGTCTTCATGGTTGAAGGTAAATCCATCAAGCATTGGAGACTGCTCAGAAAGGTATCTTCCGCCGGTGCGACCAAGGCCGACATGAATGTCCTGATGACTGGTCTAGGCGTGGACCAGCTGCTCTTGTTCGAATTCGATCACGTGGGGGGAAAGACTCTTTTGAAGGTAACTGCCGGGCTCCTGGGTCAATCTCCCATGGTGCTGGGGGTGTTTCCCGTCGAAGGTGATGATTTTGTCACTTTGCTGGAAAAATTGCGCCGTTGGCTGGCCGGTGACAGGAGTGAACTGCTTGGCTCCACTCTGAAAACCGAGGGCAAAAAGAAGGAAGATTTACAGCCTGTTCCACCTGTAGTTTCAGATAGCAAATGGTATGAACAATGGTGGGTCTGGACCATAGCAGGTGCTGTACTGGTGGGAGCTGCCGCAACCACCACTGCTGTCCTGTTAGGGGGGGGGCAGAGCGGGATACAGGTCGACGTTTACAGGTGATTATCGGAGTTTGACCACCAGATTGCTGGCCTTGTTTTTTCTAATGGTGATATTTCGAATTTTTGTGATCCCCAGCTTGGGATTTTGCAGTTTGATTTTGTGAACTCCTGGACGTAGCCTTATTCCATATAGAGGAGTAGGGCGGGACTGTCGTTTTCCATCCACGTAAACATATGCCCAGGCCCCTTCAGTATTGACGTTTAGTGTCCCGAACATTTTTTGGGGTTTGGGTTTATGCCTGGGTTTGGCTTTCTGATCTTGCTTGTTCTCGGCAGGCTTTTGTGGAACGGGCTTGGGAATTGGTACGAGCTGTGCCTGTATCTCCACCCGTTGCATCTGTCCGAAGTTTATTTTCTTTGACCAGTTTTTATACTCATCGACGAGCAAGGCAAGAACATGCTCGGTATCCCTGTCCAGCCCCTCTATTGTGGCAGGAGTCTTGTGCCCCGTATCGTTACCATCTATGACGATGGACGCACCATGAGGTTGAGAATCGACGAACAACACGCCGGGAGCGCTGGTAATGGCAATAGGTTTTGGCGGTGGCGGGGTATACGAAAACCAGACGACGGTAACGATGATCGCCGCTATGGCCAGTATGATGGAGGTCCCGGTGACTGCAACAAAGAGGGCTGAACGTCTTTGTCTTGGCAATGGCGTAGCCCCCATAGGAATATCGGGGCGGGTGGAAGGGTTTGGAAGGACCAATGGAGGTGTCAAGTCGTTTGTGGTAATTGAAGGAGGTGGAGTGAGCTTTTTTCGCTCTTTTGCGCGGGCCTCTTCCTTTTCTATCTCTTCTTCGAAAAGAGGTTTCATGAATTCAGATAGCGCCTTGCTGTCAACCCTTTTACCTGTTTCAAAAAGGCGGTCTGCCAGGGCATCGTGCATCTCGCCTGCGGTCTGAAATCTGTCCTCCGGGTGAAGGCTGAGCGCTTTCATTACCAGTTCGTCGACCTCGGGAGGCACCTTCTTGTTAATAGCCGATGGAAGCACAGGGACTTTGGCTTCCCTGACCATCTCCAGGGTCTGTAAATCGGTAGGTCCCTTGAAGAGTCTTTGGGAAACCAGACTTTCGTACAGGAGAATACCCGCTGCAAATATATCTGACCTGTGGTCAATTCTGTCACCGCGAACCTGTTCGGGAGACATGTAGCCATATTTGCCCTTCATGGTTCCCGTAACCGTCTTATGTTCGCGGTGGGTAGCCTTAGCGATTCCAAAGTCGGCTACCTTCACCTCCCCCTCCCAGGATACGAGAATGTTCGACGGGCTCACGTCCCTGTGGATTATTCCCATCTTTCTGCCTTCGGATTTTACCCTGTGAGCGTAGTCCAATCCTTTGCAGACCTGAGATAATATATACAGGGCTATGTGTACTGGCAGTCGCCTCTTGTTTCTTCTGCACTGGTTGATGATTCGAAGCAGGTCCCGGCCCTGCACCAGTTCCATGGCGATGAAATAGTGTTCACCTATGCGGCCCAGGTCAAATACCTGTACCACGTTTGCATGATGAAGAGAGACGGCGATCTTCGCTTCGTCTATGAACATCTTGACGAAGGTCTCATCGGAAGTCAGGGTGGGCAATATCCTCTTGATGCAGATCTCTTTGGTAAACCCCTCCACACCAAAAGCGGTGGCGCGAAAAATCTCCGCCATGCCTCCGGCACCTATGCGTTCGGTAAGCATGTACTTGCCAAACTGTTGGGGTCGAAAAATGTTCTCTTGCATGGTTCCTGAAATAGACGAATTCAGGCCTTTTCCACGGCGGCTTGCCACCTGTCCAGATGTTGCTGGACAGTTTCGGCGTCTGCCTTTGGCTGAAATCGCTTTTCCATTGACCAGTGACGCCGTATGTCGTCCTGGTCTTTCCAAACGCCCACGGCCAGCCCTGCCAACATGGCAGCACCTGCCGCAGTGGTCTCTATGACTTTGGGGCGATGAAGTTCAACAGAAAGAAGGTCAGACTGGAATTGAAGCAGGAGGTCGTTTTGAGAGGCTCCACCATCCACTCTGAAAAATGACAGATTTTCTTCGCTGTCCTGCCTCATGGCTTCAACCACGTCCCTGACCTGGAAAGCGATACCTTCCAGCGTGGCCCTGGCCAGGTGGGCCTTTGTGGTGCCGCGGGTGATCCCTGTGATGATCCCACGGGCGTGAGGATTCCAGCGAGGTGCGCCAAGGCCGGCGAGGGCCGGTACGAAAACGACACCGTCTGAAGAATCGACTGACGCTGCCAGGGGTTCTATGTCAGGTGACGAGTCGATGATTCCCAGACCATCCCTGAGCCATTGCACGGCTGCACCAGCGATAAAGACGCTTCCTTCAAGGGCGTAGGATGTTTTGTCGCCTAGCTTCCATGCTACGGTAGTCAGTAATCCCTTGTCGCTGAGGACCTTTCGGTCACCGGTGTTCATGAGCACGAAGGCACCTGTTCCATAGGTGCACTTGACAGAGCCTGGATCGAAGCAGGCCTGCCCAAAAAGGGCAGCTTGCTGGTCTCCGGCTATGCCGCAAATGGGAATTCCGTCTGGAAGATTCTTTACACCGGCTGTGTGCCCATAGATTTCGGAACTGGACCGAATTCGAGGAAGAACAGCGGCTGGAATACCCAGCAGGTCAAGAAGTTTTTCATCCCATTGGAGGGAATCCAAGTCCATCATTAGAGTCCTGGATGCGTTGGAGACATCCGTGACATGAGCCTTTCCCTTGGTGAGCTTGTAAACGAGATATGTGTCCATGGTGCCAAAACACAGATCTCCTGCCTCGGCTTCGGGTCGTAAGCCCTCCACATTATCCAACAGCCAGCGAAGCTTCGTTCCGGAAAAATATGGGTCCAGTACCAGCCCTGTCTTTTTCCTGAAAATGTCCTCTACACCTGAATCCTTCAACTTCTGGCAAAAGGGGGCTGTCCTGCGGCACTGCCATACGATGGCATTGTGTGCAGGCTTTCCAGACGCCCTGTTCCATAAACCCGTAGTCTCCCGTTGATTGGTAATCCCGATGCCGCGGATGTCTTGCGGCGATACCTTCGCCATATCAAGGCATGATTTGAGACTCTGCTCCACAGAACTCCAGATGTCATCGAGATCATGCTCGACCCAACCGGGTTTGGGAAAAATTTGTCTGAACTCCGTGTTTACCTTGGCGATCATTTTGCAGCTCTTGTCAAACAAGGCCACGGTGGTGCCTGTGGTTCCCTGGTCAATTGCCAACAAGAGGTCGGACATGGCAAACTCCTCTATTCGGCTTTCAAATTCTGTAGGATGTTTTTCAGCCTTTGGTTTTCCTGCTCCATCATGTCCAGCATCCTGGTCCAGATGGCCAAGGATGGTGGACTATTCCGCTTGTCCAAAAAGGAGTCCATGAAGTCTATTACATGTTTCAGTTCTTCAGTGGGCTGGTTACGAGGTGATTGTGTATGGGGCGCACTGGCTGAGCTTTGCGACTTTGTCATGGTATTGAGTCTGTTGCGCAGGAGCGAGGTTTCGAAACGTAGTGCGCTTACCTCGAGAGCGGCGCGGATGCGATCCATCACCATGTCCATGTCGGAAAAAGGCTTGGTAAGGTAGGAAAAGGCGCCCATCTCCATGGCCTTGACCGCCGAGTCCAGCGATGCATAACCAGTGATCATTATGAATTCTGTGTCAGGATGAGCCTGCTTTTGATCAGCGATTAGTTCCAGGCCGGAAATGTCGGGAAGATTCTTGTCAACTATGGCCAGCGGAGGCTTGTGTTCTCTGAGTATTTCTATGCCCTGCTGTCCGGTCTCGGCGAGAAGCATGGGATAGCCCTCTTCATCCAGAAGACTCTGAAATAACAGCCTGACCACTTCTTCATCGTCGATCACCAGGATGGTAGGCTTTGTTTGCTTGTCGTTCGTCATGGATGCATGCCTCCGCTTGTGCAGACTTTGGCTTCCCCTGCATTTTTGATCAAATCATAACAAGGAAATGGGATCAAGAATCGCCATGATTTTTTCCTTCTTGTAATTTCTCATACATAAACTTACCCCTTGATAGTGTTGTTACAGAAAAAGTCTTTACCGTGAAATGGAATTCATATACGCTTTTTTCGTCCAAACACAGAAAATGGAAATTTGGAGGCAATCCAGTCATGAAGTGGTTTTTTACTGTTGCGGCTTTTTGTTGCATTTTTGCTTTGCCGGCATCCGGTGCTGAACACAAAACTCTGCAAGTCACTGCAAAACTTGTGGATATTCCAAGCAAGTTTCCACCTGACGATCTATATGATTATGCGTACG
>JALVPF010000213.1 GCA_027031935.1 Myxococcales bacterium
AGTAGATGAAACTTTCGTGCCAAAGCACCAATCAGCGTAACACAAGGCCCCAGCCATGTGAAATAAAAGGAAAAAGCAAAGAGGTCAGACAATGAGCTACAGGGGACAGTGTCCCATGCGTGTGACAAAGCGCAATGTTCTTATGTCAGATATGGGTAAATTCAAATTAGCATCAGGTGTCAGGAGACTATCAGGTCCAGGTTTCTCGCTGTGGATATCTCTATGCGCTTTGTTCCGTCGAACAGCTCTCCGTCAAAGACATAGGAGATGGGCTCTTGGGTCTCTATCACCAATCTATCCGTAATATCTATATACAGATCAGGATGCTTCGGGATGGTCCCATTCTTGAAATACCACATGAACTTGATCCACACGTATGGATTGATGCGCAGCACGCCTGCCTGAAAAGTGGTGGGTGTCTCCGATGCCCTTGGATAGGGGGTAAAACCCAGGCCCAGCTTTTCCATGCTCGAAGCAGAAAAAGCGTTCAGCTCCGTCCAGTCCAGTTTGCTGTCTCCCACCCACACGGTCGCAGGCTCGGTACGGAAAAGTTTTTTTATCCTCAAGCCACCCACTGAAAACGAGCCTATCCACAGAGCGAGCCTCTTTGCCACATGGACAGGAGAATCATCCTGGTGAGAGACCATCTCTTCGTAAAACCTGTACATGAAGCCGCCAGCCATGGAAAAGCCGTGGTGTACGCGAAGCCCGTCGTCAACCCTCATAAGCACCCGATGGGTGATAGTGAAAGGATCCTTCCTGTGATAGGTCCGCAAGATATTCTGAAGCAGCTTTTCAGGGCTCCCCTTGACCCCAATGCTCATGGCATGAGCGTTGTGTGTTCCACCACATAAAAAAGCAATTTTCGGAAAAGCATCCTCGCCGTAAATTCTCTCGCAGGCATCGAGCACGTAATGGTTGGATCCGTCACCACCGCTGATTCCAAGGACATCTATGTCTCGCTTGCGAAATGAACGGATGACATCATCTATCTCATGGATCTCGGAGGTCTCTTTCAGGCTGCCCGGATCACCCATGACAAAGGCAAGCTTCTTGCCTATATTACCTCTAAAAGGCAAGCCCTTGCGTCCCGCGTTCCTGTTGAGAATTACACCCACACCTGCCACTCGACCAGCCTCCTGCCCCCCAAGGGTAATCAACTCTCCTCAGATATTCTCCTGATCATCCGAAAACTTTTCCTTGATCTCCACCACCTCGTCAAGGATCTGCGTAAAGGCCTCCACGCACTGAGGATCAAAATGGGAACCCGAATCCTTTTTCAGGATTTCCATGGTCTCATTTATGCTCAAGGCGCCCTTGTATACCCGCTTGGAGCTAAGGGCATCGAACACGTCAGCCACCGCAAGTATCCTGCCCACGAGTGGGATGTTCTCACCTTCAAGCCCTTGGGGATAGCCTGAGCCATCCCACTTCTCGTGATGATACAGGGCCACCTGCTCGCTCATTTGCAAAACAGGTGAATCTGATCCGGACATGATGCTCGCCCCTATGGTGGTATGCTCCTGCATGGCCCGTCGCTCTTCATCGGTCAGCCGTCCAGGCTTTAGCAGGATGGCATCGGCAATACCGATCTTGCCCACGTCATGCATGGGCGCGGAGTATAAAAGAAGCTCTTGCTTGTCCTTGGGCCACCCAAGCTGCCTTGCGAGGGCTTCGGAGTACCTGCTCACCCTTTGGATATGTTGTGCCGTGTCCTTGTCCTTGTATTCAGCGGCCACACTCAGTCGCATGATGGTGTCGAGATGAACCCTCTTTATCTCCGAAGTAAGCATGGCGTTGTTCACGGCCACTGCAGCCTGGGACGCCATGGAGTGGACCAGATCCTCCAACTGGGGATCAAATTCTACGACCTTCCCATCATGGGTTGCGTTTATCAGCTGTAACACACCAAGAACCTTGGACCGGTGGTCCAACATGGGTACGGTCAGCATCGAACGAGTTCGGTAATCGTTTCGCATATCGAAGTCGGCATTGAAGCTGTATGGAGAATCTTCACTTATTTCATACACATCAGGAATATTCAGGTTCTTCCTGGTTACAGCTACATAACCCGCGATGCTCTTTGTGCTTATGGGCAAGCTGAATGGGGAAAACAGTGCTCTCTCTCCGTCCTTCCCCAATCTTTTTTTTAAAGTGGAGTTTTGGGAGATGGCGAAATAGAGATGATCGTCTTTTACCAGGTACAAGGATCCGGCATCAGCGCATGTGAAATGCCTTGCCTCGCGAACGATCATCTTCAACAGATCATCGATGTCATGAACGCTGGACAGAGCTATTCCCACCTGGGTAAGCTTCAAGACCTGATCACGTAGTTGCTCGACGTCCATGGTTAGTCTCCCTGGAACTGCTCTGCCACAAGCATGCTATCATGCAAAAAAAAAATAAGAAAACAACAGGAACAAAACTTGGTCAAAAAGGTATGGTATTAGATAAAAGGATTAGATCCTGAAGCGTTCAGGTACGTCCATAGTTGGAGCATGAACGTATGGTCAGGAGGTAAGACATGTTCAAATATGCCAAGTTAGCTTCTATGGTAGCCCTGGCCTGGGCTCTTTTTTACCCTGCCAAGAGCCAGGCGCGAGTCTGGTATTCAGGAAGCTCTTCCAATGGTTCGTACGAATTGGAGGTGATCGTCAACTCTGTCTCCCTTCCAATCTACCATTACGGAGGTCACTCCTACATTGAGGGTATCATGGGGCAGAGATACATCATTCGGGTTCACAACCACACATGGAGACGGGTCGAAGCGGTAGTTTCGGTGGACGGAAGAGACGTGCTGGACGGCCGGTCCGCATCCCTGTCCAAGCGCGGCTATATAATCCCGCCCAGATCCTTTATCGATATTGACGGTTTCAGGCTCAACACCTATGAAGTGGCTGCCTTCAGGTTCACTACCGTGCCTGACTCCTATGCCTCACGCACTGGAACACCATGGGACGTGGGAATCATAGGGGCCGCGTTTTTCCCCGAGAGGATCAGGCATATTCCTGTAAGGCCCAGGCCTCCTGTGGTGCTTCGAGAAAAACGCGGAACGAGTCCGGATCGCTGGGACGAATCAGAACAGGCTCCTGCCGCTGACAGGCTTGGTGCCGGATCCAGCGGCATATATACACACAAGAATCTTGGCACGCAGTTTGGCGAACGACGAAGCTCGGTGGTAGACCAGACCAGCTTTACCAGACAGAACTGGTCTTATCCGGCAGCCCGGCTCTCGGTGCGCTATGACGACAGACGCGGTCTTTGCAGTATCGGTCTCGGTGGGTTTTGCTATCCGTATTACCCCCCCTATGACCCTCCTCCTTATTACCCGCCACAGCAAAGGGACGACGACTATGCTCAACCCCCACCCGGCTGGAAACACTTCAGCCCCTGGTATTGATCCGGACAAAGCAGAAAATCCATGAAAACAACATAGTGACAGGACAAACGAGCAGCTTCAGCCTCTAATCCATGCAATTTCCCAAAATTTACCTTGAAAATAAGAAGTTGACCTGACGATTTTCAATGTTAAGATAGATACATGATCAACAGACCTTTTTATCTTAAAGCTATTTCGGAGGCCCTGGAGGACAATCCCATATGCGCCTTGTTGGGTCCGCGACAATGCGGCAAGACCACGCTGGCAAGGGCATTGTGTTCAAGGCTTGAGAAAGTCAAATATTTCGATCTCGAAGATATGCTTGATCGTTCAATACTTCACAATCCAATGCTAGCCCTTGGTAAGCTCGATGGACTAGTGGTCATTGACGAGATTCAACGGCAAGCTGAACTGTTCGAGACATTGAGGGTATTGGTTGACAGGCATGAGTACGCCGCAAAATTTCTCATTCTTGGAAGTGCTGCTCCACAACTCGTAAAATCAGCATCCGAGACCCTTGCGGGAAGAGTAGGCTTTGTGGACCTTTCGGGTTTCGATCTGACAGAAATTGACCCAAAGACTTCAATCACCCTTTGGAACCGTGGTGGATTTCCACGATCGTTTCTGAGCAAATCTGACTCTGCATCATTAAAATGGAGAAATGATTTCATTCGAACATTTTTAGAGCGAGATATACCTCAGCTTGGTATAAAGGTGCCATCACAGACGCTGAGACGGTTTTGGACCATGCTGGCCCACTATCATGGTTCAGTCTGGAATGCGGCTGAATTCGCACGGTCCCTGGGCACATCCCAAGGCACGGCCAGGCACTATCTGGACATTCTCTCTGGTGCCTACATGGTCAGACAACTTCAACCATGGCATGCCAACATTAAAAAACGACAAGTAAAATCACCAAAAGTGTACCTGCGAGATTCTGGGCTGGTTCATGCTCTGCTCGCCATAGAGAATCACGACCAGCTTATATCCCATCCAAAGCTTGGGGCCTCTTGGGAGGGTTTCGTTCTTGAGCAAATCATAAACATCAGCCACAGCCGTGACATATTCTTCTGGAAGACTCATGCAGGAGCTGAACTCGACCTCTTGATGTTTTCGAAAGGCAGGGCAGAGGGATACGAAATCAAATATGCTGATGCTCCGAAAAGCACCAAATCCATGAGGATTGCAATTTCCGATCTAGCCTTGCATCACCTGTATGTTGTCTATCCTGGATCCAGGTCATACCAGCTGGACGACGATATTTCCTGCCTTGCCATCGATGACCTGCCAGAGCATCTGACAAAAAATTGATGCACATTTTTGCAATATGTTCTTGTGCATCAGCTTGAGCCACAGGAATCTCTATTGGGATTTTCTGCCCAAGAGGAATATCAATCCCACGAGAACTCCACTTGCTAGCAAGAGCCCCAGCCATGCGGGATAAAGCTCGAGTCCCGTAGCAATGTCTCCAAAGAGCACGCTGACCAGTCCAACCACAAGGGCATATGGTAGCTGCGTTCTGACGTGATCTACGTGGTCACAGGAAGAAGCCATGGAGCTGAGGATGGTGGTGTCGGAAATGGGAGAACAATGGTCTCCCCATACAGAACCCGCCAATACAGACGATACAGTTCCAAGCAGCAAGTGATGGTCACCGGGCCCAAGCTCCACAGCGAGAGGGACCACCAGGGGAAACAGGATTCCCATGGTTCCCCAGGAGGTACCGGTGGCAAAGGAGACCAAGGCCGCCACGATGAAAACGGCCGCAGGCAGCAGGCCGGAAGGAAGCCAGTCCCCGATGGCGCCCACCAGCCAATTCGCAGTTCCAACGTCCTTGCACACAGAGCCCATGGCCCAGGCCAGCACCAAAATCACCATGGCGCCCACCATGGATTTTATTCCCTGCAGCCAGGCGTCCATGATCTGTCGCAGGGTGAGGATTCTCTGCCCCATGGTAAGGGAGGCGGCCACCAGGCAGCCTGTAAAAGATGCCCACATCAAGGCGTGGAAAGAGTTTCCTTTGGTAAATGCGTCCAATACTCCCCAGTTGCCAGCAGGATCATCAGACATCAGGATGGATCTT
>JALVPF010000214.1 GCA_027031935.1 Myxococcales bacterium
CAAAAAGTCAGGATGCTTGTGTTCCAATCCCAGGTGACCTATGCGAATCTGAGTTTGGGTCTGATCGGGTTTATCCACCAGCCTCATTCTTACACCCTTCAACACAGGATCGGGATAGGACCTGAATTCAGGCAACTGTCCCCTCTTCCAGCTGCCAAATGCTTTTTCCAGGCTGGGGATGATTTTCTTGTGGTCCACATCACCGGCGATTGTAAGTACGGCATTATTGGGCTTGAACCAGGTATCGTGCCATTTTACCAAGTCATTGCGGTCTACGGAGTTTATGCTCTTTACAGTCTTTGGCCAGCCACGAATATTTCCCTCTCCCCAGAGCAGATTCTCAAAATGTTCCTTTGCCAGCAGACGGTCTACATCCCTGACGTTTTTGACCAGTGTTATGAGCCTGTCTGTGACAACCCCCATCTCCTTTTCAGGAAAAGTAGGCCTTATGACGATGTCTGGAATCAACTCCATGCAGGTATTGATATCTTTTGACAAGACCTGGCACACCAAGTGTGTCCCATCGAGGTCTGCCCACGTGTGTAGACGACCCCCGACAAAATCAATGCTCTGGGCGATCTCGTCCGCAGTTTTGCTCGTTGTTCCTTTCGTCAACATCTTTGCGGCAAAATTCGCAAGCCCCCTCTTTCCCATGGGTTCCTGGTCCGTACCACCCAATACTGCCAGGTGTACGTTTACGACAGGCCATGAAGCATCGCCCACGAGCCGAACCAAGAGCCCGTTGGCCAGGCTCTTTCTTTGCACCTTCGGGAAATTCACAGCCTTGGGAGCAGCAGGATGTGGAGCCTTTATGAGATCTTTCCTGCCGGCCCAGGGATCTTCCCTGGATGTGTCTTTAGCCACCGAGGCTGCATCAAGACTTTTCTTTTCGACTTTGGGTTCAGGAGGGGAAGCCTCGGTGCAAGAGGAAAAGCACAGGCCCATGGAGATGAGCATGAAGAACAGGGAGTTGCGCGACCCACCCGAAAATATCAAGCTCACGGCGCACCTCCATTTTTCTGCCCTTTCCTCGGTCCACCGGGAGGAACACTAACCACCGTCAGGCTCTCGGGAGTGAGGTACCTTTTGGCAACCCGCCTGACATCTTCTGCAGTGACTCGCAACAGCTTTCCATAGTCATCCAGCCAGGACCGTGGATCTTTCGTGTAAATCCAGGATCGTCCGATCTTGTTTGCAATGGAGCTGACGTTTTGAAGTTCGAAAATAAAACTCGCTGCCAACTGATTTTTCGCCTTTTGCAACTCATCCGGTTTTACTTTGGCAAGCTGAAGCTTCTTCACCTCGTCCAAGAGATCGTCCCTGACCTTCTGACCCTGCTCCGGCGCAAGATGTGCACCAAAAATCAGCAAGAGGCTCGGGTGCTCCTTGGCATCCATAAAGGCACCAGTAAATACTCCCACCTTGTCCCTGCGAACGATACGTTGGTGAAGCCTGGATGAATTCCCCCTGCTCAAGATTGTGCTCAAAACCTCCAGCGCCGGGATATCCTTGTCCTTCGCAGCAGGTATCTTGTATCCCTCTATGACTATACCTATCTGTGCAGGATCCATGATTTTGCTGACCTGAGCTTTTTGCCTTGGTTCTGTAAGGGCATCTGCGGGTCTTGGAGGGTCCGGTGCCCTTGGTATACCGCCAAACCATTTCCTGGCGCTTGTGTCCACGTCCTTTCTGGACACGTCACCAACAACGATCAACGCAGCGTTATTGGGTTGATAGTAAGCCTTGTAAAACTTCATCAGGTCTTCCGGGGTGGTCTTGTCGAGATCCTCTATCCTCCCGCCTGCATCCCATGCATATGGGTGTCGTGTAAAAGCCAACTCCCGGAACTTCAATAAGGCCTTTGATATGGGGTTGTTTTCCCTTTGGCGGATTTCCTCCTTCACCACCTCCCTCTCCGTGTCGATAACCGTCTCGAGAAACAGCAAATGCTGCATCCTCTCTGCTTCCAACTCCATCGCAAAGTCCATGTATTGGGGAGGGACGGTATCGTGAAAGCAGGTCATGTCCTCGGTGGTAAAGGCGTTTACCTCTCCACCGATCTTGTCGAGAAGTCGTGCGTGCTCCTCCGGCGGAACCCGCTCGGTACCCCTGAACATTAAGTGTTCGAACATGTGGGCAGATCCACGCCTGTCGCGCGGCTCGTCCTTTGATCCAGCGTGGTACCACACCTGTACGGTCACCAGCGGTGTCTTGTGAACGCCAAGATAAATTACCGTAAGTCCGTTGTCGAGTTTCCATGACTCTATATTAGGCCTGGGAAAGGACACATCAGTTTCCCCGGCTCTCGACATGGTTCCCGCGACCAACAATACAAAGAACAATCCAAAACGCATTTTTCCTCCGGATCCCATAATCCCACTATTCGCCATTGTCCGCCATAGCGACTATCCAATGCAACCAGGTGTTCCAGAGTTTTTTCACATCGCGCGCACAGTCTGTGTCAATACATCGAAAATTACCTGTAGCACGATCACCCGAGGGTTTTCTGAAAGGATGCTACGGATTGTAAATTGTAACAGGATTATAACAGGATGGACTCTGGTGGCTAATGCATGTTTCTCATGATCTCTGAAGTAGTGCCTGATACAGCAGATCCCACACCTCCAAGGGCGAGACCCGCAATAACTCCAACAACGATAGAAAGTACAATGGCCAGCACGATCACCACGACAAAATAACCCGCCATCTTTTCCTTTGGAATCCCACGTATGGAGCTAATACCAAAATACAACAAAACCAGGGAGTAGATTCCAGCCAACATTGCAAGAGGTGAAAGTTTCGGGAGAATCATGAAAATTCCGCCTACCCATGAGGCGGTCCATGAAAAAACCACTACCTTCAAGGAGGTGTTAAAGTCCTTCTGGCCCCCAAACGATGGGGCCAGAGCATCCATGATGGCCGCAATACCAAACACCATGCCCATGGACAAAGCATACTGCAACACCGTCCATACGATGGCATTTACGATGGGATACCTGACGGTCACACCAAACATCGAAATTCCGATCAAGGCGTAACCTATAAACCCAGCCAATGCAGGAATGGCGCCCAGGAGCAGGGCATATTTCATGAAGAGATCCTGGGTTGACCATTTTTCGTTTTTGATGGCTGTCCACTCACCGGTGGGTTTCATGAGAATATTCATGGCTCTTTGAATCAGCTTCTGCTGCATGGTTCACTCCTGTCTGCAAGTTTTTTCAACGGACAAACATGGATATAGGTTAATAAAGCGTCACAAGTCAACCATCAATTTCATTGCCATCAGCTTTCAACAGTTCAGAAATCAGGGAAAAGACTTTGGGACAGGAGCGGATCAGTCGTAGCGGTACCCCGCACCGTGGACGGTGCGAATGATGCTCGGGTTGGAAGGATTTTTTTCTATTTTCCTGCGGAGTTGGGAAATGTGCTGGTCCAGGGTTCTGGAAGACGGAAGATAATCCACGCCCCAGCACTCGTTCATGATTGTATTTCGATCCAACACCTTGGTGCGGTTGTCAAAAAACAAGCGCAGGAGTTTTATATCCTTCAGTCCCAGGTCGATTACCTCCTGACCACGCACGGCCCTGAGTTGAGAAGGAAAAATCCTTAAATCATCCATGACAAACTCATCCAGACCTGATTCATCATCTTCACGAGATGAATTCAAACGCCTGGTCACAGCCCGAATTCTTGCTATGACAGCCTTGGTCCCGAAGGGCTTGACTATGTAGTCATCAGCCCCCAGCTCCAGGCCCACCACGGTGTCGATCTCCTCGCCCTTGGCAGTGATGAACACCACCGGCACTTGGGAATCTTTCATGCGTATTTGCCGACACACTTCGTAACCGTCCATTTCAGGCATCATGACATCCAGACATACAAAATCCGGTCCCTCCGACTCGAACAGCCTCAGTGCCTCCAGGCCATTTTCAGCCTGAAAGACATCATAACCCTCCGCGCGAAGAACCTCTGCCAATCCTTCTCTGGTAAGCTCATCATCCTCTGCAAGCAAAATTTTCATCGAACCTCCGCAATGTCGGGGCCGGCATCCACAATCTCTTGTGCTCCTGTATCAAGAGTGATCTCGAAACAGCTTCCCCTGGTCTGGGGTATGAGCTTGAGATCACCACCATGAAGCCTCGCCAGGTCGCGGGAAATTCCCAAGCCCAGTCCTGTTCCGCTCACCCCGTCGGTCAGGCGATTGGATACCCGGAAAAAAGGCTCGAAAATTTTCTTTTCCGCTTTTTTTGCTATTCCAGGCCCATCATCGCTGACTCTAATAACAGAAAATCGCCCAAGGGTTTTGCTGCTTATGCTTACCCTTGAGCCCTTGGGCACATATTTTTCCACGTTGGACAAGAGATTGCCAAGGATCTGTGCCAGGGCATCCCTGTCCAAAGACACCACTTGACCGGCATTACCATGGAAACCCATATCTATGCCTCGCTGCTTGAGCGAAGGAGCAAAGTTGGCCAGCACCGTCTCTATGGTCTCATCTACACTTGCTTTGCTGCGGTTTATTCTGATTCCCTTGGTCTGTTTTCGTGAAAAGGTCAGGACGTTGTCGATTAGTCTTCCCAGACGGCCGCACTCGGAAGAAATTATCTCGGCGTGTTTGCGATCCTTTTGTTCGTCAGCGCCGATCTGATCCCGTAGCAGATCCGCATACAGCATGATGTTTGTCAAAGGAGTGCGAAGCTCATGGGAGACTCGATTTACAAAAGAGATCCTGTTTGCGGCCTCGTGCATCATTCGTTTATGTTGTCTCATGAAATATGCCGCAAGTGCCAGCAACAACAAGCCAACCACCACCAGCGAAGCGACCATGCCAAAAGTGATGCTTGCACCGAGAATTTTCTCCAGGTGTTTTTCGGACTGGTACCGCTCAAGCCGCCAATGGGCCAGAGGTGGTTGCAAATTGAGCTCGGCCAGGGGCTTGCCTGTCTCCGAGGCATGAAATCCACCCCACTGATACAGGACCTTGCCCGAACCGTCCAGTAAAACAGTGAGATTGTCCACCCTATCCTTGTCGGTTCGTGTTGCGGGCAGGGCACCCACAATGTCAGACAGCAAGGCTATGGAGTTTAGTTCAACGCCCACCAGACCACCACCTTTGGGTTTATGCCACAAGACCAAATCTGCGCTGGCACCTCCCCACCGCCAGGTATACCAGCCGCTAGTTTTCTCATGGGGAGAAAGAACCTTTGTTTGTTCGGATTCGGCTTGCACATTGTCTCGCCTGGAAAATGAACTTCGGCAAAGAGCCACCCAGTCGGGCCAGACGGAACTGGCCCTGGCAACGAAGTCTCTTTCTGAAGAACTCATGGGTCCTGTAAGCGGAGGATGGATACGTTCGCAGTTTATGCCTAAAACAAACACCTGACGCACGAGGGGGTTGTTGCGGGAAAGATTTCTGGCTTCCTGACTTATCTGAG
>JALVPF010000215.1 GCA_027031935.1 Myxococcales bacterium
CTCTATGCGTATTTGCCTTGTCTGTATCCTGTGTTTTTATGGGAGTGATGAGCACTTCGGCTCCGGACCCCTTGCCTCCATTTTCTATTTTTGCCATCTCGGCGCTCAGGTGCAGGTTGATATCAGCCAATGGACCATGCTTTCTCCTGAAATCGATGAAGGCTTCGTACTGGCGCCCCTGACCATAGAAACGCTCCATGAACTCGCGCCTCTCCCTCATCTTGCGTTCGAAAATGGCTCTGAAGTCTTCCTGGCTTTCTATGACGTATGGAGTAAGAAATAGCAGTAGGTTGGTCTTGGTCTTTTGCTGTTTTTTCGAACGGAACAACCAACCAATGACCGGAATGTCTCCCAACAAGGGAATCTTTGTCTCGCCTATGTCTATCTTGTCCCGCATGAGACCGCCTATGACCACGGTCTGCTGGTCCTTGACCACGACCACCGTCTTTGCGGAACGCTTGGTGGTGGTAGGCCCCAAAGGATTGGACGTATCCTTGACCTCGGACAGTTCCTCTTCGAGCTCCATTCGGATATAGTCCCCTTCGTTGATTTGAGGTTTTATCTTCAGGGTCAGGCCAACTTCCTGCCTGTTGATCGCTCCCATGCCCAGACCAAAACCAAAGCCGCCCAAGCCACCAAACCCACCATAGCGCGATCCTCCATAAGCCCCATATGCAGATGTTCCGGTGGCGCCGGTTGCGGCACCCGCCAGGGATGCGAGACCAGCCAGGTTGCTCATACCTCCACCGTAGCCGGCAGGGATGGGGATATTCTCTCCCACTTGTATCTCGGCTTCTTCGTTGTCTGAGGTCAGGATGTGGGGCGTGGAGAGCACATCCACGTTGGAGTCGGTCTGCAGGGCTTGAAGAACAACACCGAAAGATGGCAGGGAAATGGAGCCGAGGATGCTCTCGGTGCCTTCCATATCAGGGCCCCGTAGGCCGGACAGGAAGCCAAGCATACTCAGATTCGGTACCACGGACAGGGAGTTGATGTTCTGTCCCTGTGTCTTGAACTGGGAACCGAAGATCAAGGGAACTGTCTCTCCGGCTATGTTGGCGGCTGCTCCAGCATGAAAGGCCAGGCCAACATCCCTGCTGGTGTCCATGTTGACTTCCATGATTACCGCTTCTACGAACACCTGCCTTCTGGCGATATCCAGCTTTCGAATTACCTTCTGCAGGGAGCGGAAGTCGTTCTGGCTGGCTACTATGACCAGGGAGTTGGTGGCCTTGTCTGCGGTGACTTTCACGTCGCCCTGGAAGAGTTCGGCAGCCTTGGCAGGGCCCCTTGCCTTGCTGGATTTGCTCTTTGTGCTGCGGTGGCGCGTACCCGTAGAACCCTGTGACAGAGAGGTGAGGGTGTTTGCAAGCTCTTCTGCATCGGCATGCTCCAGATAGACCACCTGGATCTGGCCCTCTCCGGGGATTGGAATGTCCACCTTGTCGATAAGTTCCTGAACACGGGCAAAGGACCTCGCCGTGGCCACGACGATCAACTGGTTTGTTCGCTCATCGGGAATGATCTTCGATACGCTGACTCCTTCTTCTTCTGGCAATTCAGCAGAGCCAGTTGAGTTCCTTGCCGGTCTTATTCGATGCGAACTCTTTGACTTGCTGGATCTGCCCCCTCCTTTCTGTCCGAATATCTCCTCCAGGGTTTGAGCCAGCTCCGTTGCCTCTGCGAACTCTACCTGTATGACCCTGATTTCCTCCTGCCCCATGGGGGTGTCGAGCTGACCGAGGATCTTCATGATTCTGTTCATGTTCGACGCCGTGTCCGAGATGATGAGGGTGTTGGTGGGAGCATAGGGGTAAGAGTCTCCGTCTTTTGATGTCAACTGCTTGACCGTTCCATTGACCGTGTTGGAGTCGATATATTTGAGCTGCACCAGGCGCGTGACCATCATGTCCAGGTTGGGTATGTCCATCTCATCGCCAACGTAAGTGGGGATGGTATCCTTTGCTGCGTCACGCTTCATCTGGATCTTGTAGAACTTGCCAACCCGAACGACCGTCATGTTGTTTACGTTCAGTGCGGAAAGAAAAGCACGGTATGCCTCATCTGCAGTGACCGGAGTGTTGGACAGGATAGTTATCTTGCCTCCGCGAATGCCGTCGCCGATGATAAAGTTCTTGCAGGTCTGTTCGCTGATCCATTGTACGATCTCCAGGACTTCCGCCTCGTTGAAGTTCATCCGGACCTTGACCCTCCTGGGCAGAGGGCGGCATTTCTTGTCCTTGTCCTTTGCTATGGATCCAGAATCACCCTTGGACGAGGAACTGTTGTCACCAGCATTTGCACTAGGGTTCGGACCTAAGAGCTTGTTGCCTGCAGAGGACTTTGACCCATATCCTGAACGCTCTGGTCCTATTGTCTTGAGTTTTCTCGACGATGTCCCAATCCTTCTATCAACGGCATAGCCAGCATTTTTTGCTCCTGCCCCTCCCCGGATTTTCTTCCGGTCGAACAATGGGGCTCGTTGACCCGCCTTGGGACGCAAGGTGGGCTTGGTCGGGTTGACCCTGCCGCCTTTCCTGGAGAAAGAGTTTTTTCCAGGCTGCCTGCTTATCTTCTTGAGTGTCTTGATACTGGGCACAGGGGGGCGTTTCACAGATGTCGTATCCTGGGCCATCAGCAGGTCCTGGCGCTTCGTGCTCGCCTGCATCATGGCAGAGCCAGGTGTAGTGACAGTTGGCATGGAGAACAAGGTTGCTGAAGAAATAAGACTTATAAAGATGAGGCTTGTCATGGCTGCTGACTCCCGACGCATGAAGAAAAACAGTTGCTTCCTCGGAAAACTTCGACTCTATTGACTGCTTTGCTGGCTATCTTGAACATGTCCAGTCCTTGGCTATTCTATGTTGTAAGAGAGTTTTTTAGTCTGACCGCGGCGAGTCAGTTCCACGTCGATGGAATGAGCGGTCTTTAGCTTCTGGTAAACTTCGAGAGCTTTATCGGGGCTGTTTATGGCAAAACCATTTATCTTGTGAATGACGTCCCCGTTTTGAATACCGATCTTGCTGTACAGGGAGCCTGGACGAATGGCGAAAAGCTTGAATCCGTTCGCCTCACCGTTCTTGAACGATGGTACGATCCTGGCCTGCATGGCTATGGAGTTGAGGTTTGAAAGGGTCTTGTCGATCTCGCCCCTCTCTATGGACCAGGTGTTCTCCCCTGTCTTTTTTATACCTTTACCCAATTCATCTTTACGGCCCTTGTTTTTGTGCCTGTTGAATTTTGGCTTGAAAGAGCTTTTCTTTTTGTTGGCCTCTTCCTGGAGTTCGAGATATTCCTTTGAACCGTTGTGATTCAGGACCACGCGCTGAGTTAGGATAGCCACAACTGTGGCTTCGCCCATGAGGCGATCGTTGACCCTGTATGCTTCTGTCTCCGAGTTGGTCTGGTCCGTGATCATGGCCAAAGACCAGTCAGGATCATCCGCTACGATGGTTCCCACCAGGGATGCACGCAAGGAACTCTGCACCGCATCTGAATCCAGTAGATCCTGTCCTGATTTTTCATCGATGCCAGGTCCGTTCTCCACCGTTTCCACGGGCAGGGACATGGCCGACTGAAAATAATTCCGATCCACTATCTCCTGGTAGTTCCTGGATGTCGTATGTGTGTTAATACCATGCCTGACGCTATGTGCAGATTTTGACAGAGATGGTATTTCCCGGAGCTTGTGGGCAATGACACCATTGATGGAACCAGACAAAAGTAAGGCTCCGATGGCTATGAATAAAAGGTTCAAGATCCAATAATACTTTTTCAGCACTGCATCCATTCACGACCTCCGTCGTGGTCCAGCCCTTTTTACAAGGCAAGAAAAATTCTCTATGAGAAGTACAAGCAAGGCGCGTGCCAGAACGCTCTTGTTGGCGTCATTGGAATAAGCAACTGTAATAGATTGAAACAAAAAGGGAATCACTTAAGGCCAGAAGGCCTGGTAGGGGAGGTTTCCCGGGCTCTGGACAAAATGACAAGCAAAGCCTTGCCCTGGTGTGCTTGGGTGACAATTTGTCAATTCATCGGGTGATGTTATCCGGCGATGTTTTCGTTAGAAATCAGCGATTCGATCTACCAGTTCGGGGTGGTCCACAAAGGGGTTCCGATTGTGCTGTATTGCGTCAATGGCGTTGTTTCTTTCCTTCTCTTTTTGATCGGGTGGGTCCGAGTGATTCCAGTTCTTGAGGTCCTGTTCCATTTTATCTGGAATATCCATTTGATATCGCACCGAGAAGTAGAAAACAGCCCTGGCCGTGTCACCTTTTTGTTCATCGCGCGGTTCGAAAACCTGCTTTCCTTGTGCGTCCATTCCTCTCTTGGATCCACCGTACTGCCAGTCCGGATAGATGACATCACCAAACTCCAGGCTTCCTCGTATGGAGTTTGAGCTGTTGGTGGTGGGGAACAGATGATGAAGATCTGTTCTTGCAGGCCAGGTGTCAGCACCCCATGACTGGGCCCATGTGTGCTCGGTGTTCATAATACCGGGGTCAGGGATTGTGGAAGTTGTCATGGTAAAACCGGTATATACACATTCAACCTGGCCATCATGATTGTCAATCTGGCTAAACATCACTTGCCTGGCTTCCGTGTATCCAAGGCCATCATGACCTTCTACTTGAGAATACAGGGCCTGAATAAGGGCTTCGTCTTCCAGACCGTAAAAATCATCAGAAACAAGGGAGCAGTTCACTCCACCAGGAGAACTGCCTGTGTTCAGGTCTTCGTTGTTTTCGTCACAAGGCGATGCGATCCAGTTGGATTCCAGGTCTCCCCCGGAGGGGTCCATTTTTTCCACGGAGATGCCGTTACCCGGGTTGAAAGGGTAGGAGAAGGAGTCGATGAGGGTGCCATCCGGGGCATAAAGCGCTATGGGATCATTGCTTGCAAGGCCGTTGCCTATGGCGCCCGTGCCGACGCTAAGCAGGGTGGTACCTGGTGCTATAGCGTACTGACCTGCATAGTCCCGATCCAGCACGAGGCCAAAGCCGCCAGCAGGTATGAGCGTGTCACCACCCTGGAATCCTTCAATGGTGTCCATGGCGTCTCCATCTGAAACAAGCAGACCGGAAACATCCACGTCCGAAGAGCCGGCGTTGAAAATCTCAATATATTCACCCGTGGCCTCGTCGAGGGGGTTGGCCATCACCTCGTTGATAACCAGGTTTTCGAAATCTTCAGGAAGCAGTTCCTCCTCGCAACCGTCTGTGCCCGGACTTGCGCCGCACGGACAGGCAATCCAGTCTTGCTGCAGGTCACCTCCTGCCAGGTCTGATAGCTCAACTGATGTCCCGTTACCCGGGTTGAAAGGGTAGGAGAAGGAGTCGATGAGGGTGCCATCCGGGGCATAAAGCGCTATGGGATCATTGCTTGCAAGGCCGTTGCCTATGGCGCCCGTGCCGACGCTAAGCAGGGTGG
>JALVPF010000216.1 GCA_027031935.1 Myxococcales bacterium
CATTGCTGACTTCGATAGTAAAGTGAATAACGAGCTTGTGGACGTAAAGGCCCTGATCGTCTTGATAGACGGACTGGTAATAGATGACAAGTGTCTTGGGAGAATCATGGTAATCGCCGAGAATGACAAGATCCCTGTTTGTGTCAGTGATGAGCGACACGTGATGAGGGGCGCATACGTGGGCATAGGTGTAGACAGCTTTCGTGTCGGGCAACAGCTATGTCATTTGGCCGGGGCCTTGGTGCGAGGTGAGATTCCTGGAGGTGGCGGCATTTTTTGCCCCGAGTATTCGTTTGCCGTATTGAACAACGCGGTAATCGAAAAGCTTGGTTATATGCTTGACCCTGAACAATTCAGGCAGATAAAGCTGTACAAATGGAACTAGATACACCCATCAAGCTAATCGCTTTCGATTTGGATGGCACCCTTGTGGATGACACCATCTATGTCTGGAAGACCCTGCATGAACATTTTGGTTCTGATCCCAAGAGGAGGTTCGACGCCAGGCGCGATTATATGTCAGGACGCATCTCCTACGAGGAATGGTTTCGTACGGACCTGGAGCTTTTGAGCGAACGAGGGGCTACCAGAGATGCCATCCTTGGATGTTTCGATGGTCTGAAACCTGCCCCGGGGGCCCTAAAGGTCCTTGGCGAGTTGAAAAAAAGGGGCTTTGTCATAGGTCTCATCTCTGGTAGCCTGGATATACTCCTGGAGAGGTTTTTCCCGGCCCATGTGTTTGATTACATCATGATCAACAGGATGGAGTTTGATGAGGCCGGGCACATAAGCGGGGGACAGCACACACCATACGATCTCGAGGGCAAGGCCAGTGGCTTGGAAGAACTTGCCAAAAGGGAGGGGCTCCAGCTTTCACAATGCGCCTTTGTGGGGGACAATATCAACGACCTGCACGTCATGAAGGCTGCCGGTTTATCAGTTTGCGTGCATCCAAAGCATCCGGACGTAGAACGTGTCGCTGATATTGTATTGCGAGGCGATGATCTCAGTCCGCTCCTGGAGGTTTTTGGTTGGCCCGATTGAATAGTGCTCAGAGGGGCATGGGACGTATGTAGTCAACTTCTTTTTGACCTTGACTGATAAGCACCTCGTAGTTTGCCCGGACTCCGTCGAAGGTCTCAACCGTACCTTGTTTATCTGGCCATGTAATTTCTATGCTCACATCATCACATCTGTGCCCCAGCCCGAATAGCAAGGAAAGTTTTCCCTGGGAACCATATCTTCCCTCTGTTGATTTTACCTGCCTGACAGCGCTCAGGTCTCCAGATGTTACTTTCACGATGGCCCCCACGCCAAAGCTGTTGGCACCATCTGGGGGACCGGCTCCGTGTAGTCTGATCACGATGGAGTTGTTCAACTCTCCCATTTGGTTTTCAAAAAGAAAAACATGATTTTTATCCCACGGAGTGTATTTACCTGTACCCACTCCTGTGATTATGTCCAGGTCTCCGTCCCTGTCGTAGTCGACAGGTATGGGAGAGTGAGGGTTATCCAGGTTGATTCCTGTCTTGGCCTTTGCGTCTCTGAACTTGTCCTTTTCGTATTGCTCGAAGATCAGCAGCTTGTCTCCTGGATATGCGCCGGCACCGATCAGCACATCCTGGTCTCCATCATTGTCAAAGTCGATGAAACCGCCGAATACGTCTCCTTCGTTCCACGTAACACCCTCGTGCTCCCTGTTGATGCCGCTTTGATCCGGTGCCAGCCTCGTGAATGAAAGATCGCGCCCGGCCTTGCCGTCGTTGAGCAGCAACTGGGTCCTGTCAGAAGAAGACCCTGCCCAGCCGTGAGCTATTTCCACAAGTAGCACGTCCATGTCCAGGTCGTTATCTACATCTTCGCAATAGGCGCCAAAGGTGTTTCCGTTCAGTCTAAACGGTGCCTCGTCAAGGTCGTTCCAGCCCCTTGCAGTGCAATCGGTCCATGGGTTTGGAGGAGGGATATCCGAAGGACAGTCATCCGGATAAGTGACGCAGTGGCAGCGGTAGAATTCGTTATCCGAATAGTCAACAAGATCGTCAGCATCATAGTGTGAAGACTGTCCTATGTTGGAGAAAGTTCCATCGCCGTTGTTCAGCCACAGGTCGTTCCATTGCCTGCCATAAGAGGCTTGTAAAATATCCTGTTGCCCATCCAGATCTATGTCGCAGTGAGATGCTCCATAGGTGGGCTTGCGGTTGTCATGGTCTCCATATCCCTCCTTCTGAGAAAGTCCGGCCTGTTCGGTCACCAGGGTGAAGGTTCCATCGCCATTTCCCTTGTAGAGTTCATCCTGCTGCGATTCCAAGTAGGGATACTGCTTGTACCAGTTGGCGACATAGAGATCCAGGATGCCATCCCGGTCGTAATCGAAAAAGACAGCGCTTGTGTTCGACGGGGGGTCCACCGTGGCCACCGACGAGCCTTGGGGAATGAGGGAAAAGTTCCCGCTCCCGTCATTTAGCAAAATCTCCTGTCGATCTAGAACGATCTCTTCGTATCCCTCTCGATAGCGATATTCGCCCACGTACATCCCGGCAAACAGGTCCAGGTCACCGTCGTTATCCACGTCTCCTGCGGTGTGAAAAGCCACGGCACGGCCTTCTGATCCAGAGCGACGATTGGCATCCACAGATGTTTCCGTCGCTTCTTCGAATATCCTTCGTTGGGGATTTTCAGGATCAGGTCGGTTCATGTATATCCTTTGCATGCCCCTGGCAACACCGGAATGGGATATGGCGATTATGTCCTCGAATCCATCTCCATCCAGGTCGGCTACAGACATTACAAAAGCAGTGGCGTCTATGCCTTGCTCATCGAGTCCGGCTTCTTGTGTCTTGTCAATAAAGGCAGGTCCGGAAAATCCGAAAGTTCCTGGTTTGCAGATGGCATCAGGCCTGTTGTCCACGTATTCATCTGTTTGTTCTCCATCTGGAATTCCTGCATCCTTGCTTGAATTGCTCTCCGAACACGAAGAGACTACAAGAGCCAGCAAGAAAGCGGCAGCCATTTTCCATGACAAGTCCATTTGGACCTCACTTTTTGGCATCAGACAGCAGACGATCTCTGACCTGGCTGGAGATGTGATCGGTTTTTCTGTGAACCGAGTCCCACAGCCACATGGCGCGGTTATTGGTATCGTCCACAAATTTCTTGTCCTTGATCCTTGCGACGTTGATGAGCACGTTGTAATAGGCGCTTTCGGCTGAAGTCCTGGCGCAAAGGGCGCTGACACCAGCGTCGCTCAGTGCGTTGGAGTTGGCCCTGTCCACAACGGCCTGGGTGAGTTCCAGCACATCGGGGATTAGTTCCAAAACTTCAAATGGTACCTTAGTGGCATTGACCATGGCCGTTTGAATCGCTTCAGCACGTGCCGTCTTTTGCTCGTCCGTCTTTTTGGGCATTCGCATGGCGTCTACCACGGAGTTGTACGCCCTGGTGTCTTCATCCACGGCCATGAGCAGACGATCCTTCAGCTCCTGGGCCTTCTGCGCCAGCTCCTTCATCTCGTCCCATACATGGGCGTATGCCTTGCGTCCCACAGTGACATTGGCTGCCATTGCTGCAAGAGCTGCAGAGAGCGCACCGCAGGCAGCAGCCACGCTGCCACCTCCAGGAGCAGTGGAGTCGGTGGAGGTCTCGTCTACGAACTCGCGCAGGCTCATGGATACCAGGGGATCATTGGATGGTATCCTGTACTCGATGATTTTTTCTTCGGGCTTGAAAGCATAGAGTTCGCTCAGGCCCATGCTCTGTACTGCCAGCCGGACCAGTTCGCTCCTGGGTTGTCCAGGGCTCTTGCCCGCTTTTTCAAGGAAGTGCTTTCCAGCCTGTACGAGACAGTCTTGCGGGATCAGGCCCACCAGTTCGCTTCCCGTGACCCTGACACCTCTTTCGGTGGCAAGTGCGCATACCTCATCGAAAACCTCGGCCAGAGGCGTCTGCTTGTAATCGGTCAGGTTCATGGTGACCTGGGCACACCCAAAGTCTTCCATGGTCCATCCAACGGCCTTGACATGCTTGAACTTGCCGGGTTTTTTCTTTGCTTTACCCTGTTCATCCCTGATGATTTTACCTTTTTCGTCCCTCAGTGCTCTTCCTGCTTCCCTTATTTCCAGGGCTATATCATGGGCGATCCTGCGATCCTTGGTATTGAGGTTGAAGTTGTACGCTATGAGAAATTCCCTTGCGCCAACTGCCGTAGCTCCTGTGCGGGGCAGGAACTTGGATGGTCCAAAATCGGGTTTCTCTTCCGGGTCCGATAACCTTTTTTCCAGTCCTTCGTACTCTCCCTTGCGAACTTGAGCAAGGTTTGTCCGTTCGGGTCTGCTGGCTGCCGACTCATACAAGTAGACCGGTATACCCAGCTGATCTCCCAGTCTTCTGCCCAGTTGACGAGCCAGCTCCACGCATTCTTCCATTGTCATATCCTGGACAGGAACAAAAGGGCAGACATCACAGGCACCCATCCTGGCGTGGGCTCCTTTGTGAGTGCGCATGTCGATGCGATCCACCGCAGTTCTGATAGCCTGGAAGGCCGCTTCAACGACGGCTTGAGGTGGGCCGATAAAGGTCACCACGGTTCGGTTTGTGTCGACGCCCGGGTCCACGTCCAAAAGCTCCACTCCTTCTATGCCACGGATGGAATTTGCAATGGCCTCTATGGTGTCTTTATTTCGTCCTTCGGAAAAATTTGGAACACACTCTACGATTTTCATTTGTTACCTCATGCATGAGTTGTGCTGGGAATTGAATGGATTGTAGCCCAAATCTTAAAATTGATCTATGGATTGGTGCTGAATACCAGACGGATGATTGCAGTTGACTTGTCAGGAATTTTATTGGCTGACAGATGAAGTGAACCAAGCGGTTTCAACACGCATCTGGCAAGAGAAAGGTTTGCCAGAGTGGTGGACAATAGGTGTGCCCTGGTGACTCGACCGTCGGGCCCAAACACCAGCCTGTATGCTGCCATTCCGGCCAGATCCGGGTCTCTTTTCAGGGCAAGCCTGTAACAGTTGCGGAGAGGAAGATTTTTCCCTGTAATACCAAGCTCCAGTTCCGCACGCATGGCCTTTGTCCCTGATCCTGTTCTGGTGTCCTGTATGCTGCCATTGTCCACCGCGATTATCCTTGACCGGACAGTTCCTGGCTTGGTTTTTGGGGAACTGACATGGGAGCCATTGGTCAGGTCGTCGAGTCGTATGGGGCTGCAAGTCTTTGTGCACTTCTGGTGTGAGAGATCCAGGCAATCCGTAAGCGCTTTGTGGGCTGCTGTGACAGAAGCACGATAAGTCTCACGTTCTTTTTTTGTTTTTGCATGAAGCAAGTGCGTGGCGAGTTTTCTCAGGGTTGCGGCCTGGTCTTGAAAACACAGCCCCATTCGTTCTGCCAGGTCTGCTCTGCCCAGCGCATGACGGGCGACCAGTTCGTCACTGAACCCTATGGCTTTTACAGCTTTTTTGTCAGGGGACGCCGCAGAGGCAAAAGACGGATATAGCCAAAGGGCCATTCCTACGCCCAGTGTGGTAAATAGAATTTGCCTTTTCATCAGGCCTCCTTTTCGAGAAGCGCACTGTATTCCGCGCATATTGCCGCCCATGCACAGACTAGTCGAGATGAGGAAGGCATACAACACGAAATTGAGACGAAATGCCTTGTGTTTTCTATTCTTCCTTTTGTTCCGCCTTTTAGCTTCGGCTTGATAGGCGCAGCTCATGATTGTAGACTTTGATGCATACACTTCTTGTGTGCCTGGAGGTCTGGATGAAATATTTTTACGTGCTGGTACTGTGCTCATACTTTGCAAGTCCGATCACATATGCCGGATGGGTCCAGAAGTTTTCCGCTGGTGGAGACGACAAGGCTGCCGGTACATCCATACAGTCTCCCGACGGCCAGCACGTGTTCGCATGCGGATTCAACATGGGTGTTGCAAACCCTTTCACCGATCCCATTCACAAGATCCTCACCTCTGATGACGCAGGAGAACACTGGAGCGATATTACATCCCAGGCCCAGGGTCTCGAAGGGTTCATGCTCATGCCCATGGCCATATATTTCCCGACTACACAGTTGGGATTTTTAGCCATTGCCAAAAAGATCTATCGCAGCTCGGATGGTGGCTTGAACTGGAGCGCTACCGAAATGAGCGACGATGTCAATGATTTTTGGTTCATGGACGAAAACACAGGTCTTGCGGCAGGTGCCCATGGGAAGATTTGGCGCACCAGCAATTCTGGCTTGTCGTGGCAGAACGTGCCAAGCTCTGTCTCCGAGGAGATACGCAAGTTTTACTTTCTCGATTCTCAACACGGCTGGGCCGTGGCCTATGACTCGGACGAATCCGAAGAGCAGGCCGTGGCCCTCGGCGGCGCTGTGCTGAAGACTTCTGATGGTGGCCAGAGTTGGGAGACTATTTACGAGACTAACGGTGATTTTTTACACTGTGTGTTTTTCAGCGATGAGACACATGGTTGGGTTTGTGCTGCCGGGGCAGATGGCCAGGTGTTTTTCTGGCAGACCATCGATGGAAGCACTTTCTCCCATCAGGACATTCCCCAGACTGCAGATGGACTCTTCGGAGGGGTCAAGAGCCTGGCCGGGATGCGCGTTTCAGGTCAGAGCGGCATGGCGGTGGGACTGTTCGATACCGGTATGTCGTCATCTGACGGTGGAAAGATATACATGCTCGCTGACTATTCTTCGGACGATGGAGGACAGAGCTGGACTCTTCATGTCAACGATCCTGGACAGTTTCCAAACATCAAACCCGAAGGCGGAGTCCTGGCTGCGTCTTTTTATTCCGATGATCTCGCCTGGGCCATAGGTACCGGTTTACGAATCTTCAAAAACGCACCTCCATGTCAGAGCGACAGCGATTGTTTTCAAGGTTTTGTTTGTGTGGACGGGACATGCGATGCCAACACGGATGGCCCTTGTGCAAGTGATGATGATTGCTATGGTGACAAGATCTGTCGTGATGGAACCTGTTCGGAGCCACTGCCTGGCCCATGTGCGCAGGATTCGGACTGTCCTGAGGGAAAACAATGCAACCACGGTCATTGCACTGATCCTTCTTCCTGCGTCGAGGGAACTTCCACTGGATGTCCATTCGGACAGATCTGTATTTTTGGCTCTTGCATACAGGATAAATCCTGTCAGCAGGATGAAGACTGTCTCGACACACAGAGATGTTTCGAAGGAAGGTGCTACCCTGACGATCCTCCTGAGTTCAGGTGCTTGGATGATCAAGACTGTGCTCAAACCGAGCACTGTGTGGAGACCTGGTGCGAGAGAAAGGACGAAGCAGAGCCGGACGGTGGCAGTGCTGATGGGATCTCGGATGGAGCCAATGGAAACGATGGCGGAGTGGATACTGATTCGGGGCCTGAGTCTGATACGGGGGGGCCTGAAGCAGATGCCGGCGCACAGGAAACCGACAATCAGGACGGTGCTGATGGAGGTGGTTGTGGATGTGATCATGGACCCCGTGGAGACTCGCCTGCTGTCTTGTTCCTGCTGATTTTTTTCATCGCCTGGAGGCGGTGGAGCTGATGGAGGTGATGGGTGGATTGGCTAAATACCATATACTTCAGCAACTCGGTACAGGCCTGGTTGGTGGCATCCGGCTTTGTGGTGGCCTCGTTTTTACTTGGTTGGGTCGTCAGTTACCTTTTCAAAAAATGGGTGGTAAACAAGGCTGCCAAGACCGAGGGAAAAATAGATGATCTCCTGGCAGGCATTGGAAATAAGCTGGTCTGGATGATTATCTTCCTCGCTGGGCTTCACTGCGCGTTCAGGTCACTCGTGCTTGAAAAATGGTTGACGGATTTGCTATGGGCCTTGTTCGTATTGCTATGGACCATTCTAGGATCCATGTTCGTGGGAAGGCTCGTCAATGGTTTTTTCGTCCATTACATGAGTGGCGTCAAGGATCAGGATGGTCTGGTGGATAGGCAGTTGATCCCCATTATTCGTTCGGTGGTGTCTGTCACGGTGTGGATCATCGCAGCATTGTTTGCCCTTGCCAACCTGGGATTCAACATAAGCTCTATTCTGGCAGGGCTCGGTATTGGAGGATTGGCTTTGGCCATGGCTTCCAAGGATCTGCTTTCGAACCTTTTTGGCGCCTTTACCATCCTGATACAGGGTCCTTTTCGGGTCGGAGATGCCGTGAATTACCAGGGTTATAGCGGTACCATAGAATGTCTTGGTTTGCGATCCACAAAGATGCGTACCTACGAGGGACATCTGGTAACCATTCCCAACTCACTGGCTACCACATCGGTGGTGGAGAACGTGGCCAAGAGGCCCGCTTTTCGCGTCTTGTTCAAGCTTGGACTGGATTACGAGACCAGCTTGGAAAAATGCGACATGGCCGTTGACGAGATTCGAAAAGCCATCGAGTCGGTAGATGGCACGAGATCCAATCCATCGATACACTTTGTGGAGTTCGGCCAGAGTTCATTGCTTCTTCAGGTTCTCTATTACATAGAGGATCAGGGGAAAATCCTGGATATCAGGCATGAAGTGAACCGCAAGATCATGGCAGGCCTTGCGAACAATGGTATCAAGATTGCCATACCTGCTATGACAGTTCACACTCACCCCTGATTTTCCACCTCGCTTGCGATCTCCGTGGCTATGCTGCAGAATCTTTTTCGACAAGGTGATGCCATAGTGAATCCACGACTACGGACGATTCCTTGCATCTTGGTGACCTCACAAGCAGTCTGGGAAATCTGCTTCAATAGTGTGGGAGATTTTATGTAACTTGTGGTGGTGATTGCCCTTTGCCGGGGCGCTGATCTAAGATAAAGTTTCGATACTTGATTATACTAATGCCAGGAGGCTTGTAGATGAAATCAATATCCTATTCCTTGATGTATTTTTTGTTTGGGCTTTGTTTTGCTGCCGGGTGCAGTGGGGAATCGTCCAATGGTGAAACCTGTTCGGACGGAGTGAAGAACCAGAACGAGACAGATGTGGACTGCGGGGGCATTTGTACAAAATGTGAAAACGGATCCGGCTGTGTCGTAGGTTCTGACTGCGTATCGGGAAACTGTTCCTCCGGTACCTGTGAGTCCCTTGGTGCCAGTTGTGATGATGGAGTTCAGAACCAGGACGAGACCGACATAGATTGCGGCGGACAGAAATGCGATGGATGCGCAGAAGGAAAACGATGTAATGCGGATGGAGACTGCCAGGGTGGCATGAGTTGTCAGGATGGCGCCTGTGGTGGGGGATGTGTCCCTCAATGTGATGGCAAGTGTGGTGGAGCCGGAGATGACTGTGGAGGCACATGCGAGGAATGCCCTTCCGGAAAATGGTGTGACGGACAGACGTGCAAGACCTGCAACGCCGATACTCATTGCGGAGACGACTGTGTGGACTGCAGCAGCCAGGATACCAACAAGGCTTGTGTGGATGGAGCCTGTGGTTGCACCCTGGCCTCGGACTGCAAAGAGGCAGAAACCTGCCGCAACGGTTCCTGTGTGTCCGTCTCTGAATGTCAGAGCCAGGATGATTGTTACTTGGGTGACTGGTGTGACGCCGGTCAGTGCGTGTCGTGCGATTCTGATGAGCATTGCGGTTTCGATTGCGTTGATTGTTCCAGTCACGTTCAGAACAAGGCATGTGTGGACGGCAAGTGTGCGTGTATTGATGACATGGATTGTGCGGATGGCGAATCTTGCGAAAGTGGTCAATGCACAGGATGTGTTCCGAACTGTGATGGAAAGTGTGGAGGGGCTGATGATGGATGTGACGGCTTGTGCAACAATGATTGTCCTGTGGGACAGACCTGTTTCGGTGATCAACGTTGTCATTCGTCAAGTTGTGAGCTTCCATCGGATTGTCCCGATGAGTTTATTTGTTATGAAGGTAATTGCAGGTATGCAGCCTGTATCATAGATGGCGACTGCTATCCTGGTGAAAAGTGTCTGGGGGGATTGTGTACCATCCCGGAATGCTCGCTTGATTCTGATTGCACTGATGGAGACTGGTGTTCTGATTACATGTGTGTACCTTGTGACTCAGATGCTCATTGTGGACCTGCCTGTTTCAACTGTACGGACCCATCCATCGGTGGTAGCTGCGGAGAAGATGCCATGGGTAATATGACCTGTATTTGCCAAAGCGACCAGGATTGCAGGGATGGATTGTGGTGTGATCAAGACATGGGTCTGTGTGCCGAGTGCAATTTCGATACACACTGCGGACCAGACTGTATCAACTGTTCGACTCAGGCCAACAACAAGGTTTGTGTGAATGGAAATTGCGGCTGTGTGAGCAACGGTGATTGTGCCAATGGTGATATTTGCCAGGATGGCATTTGCACAGGGTGTATGCCCGATTGTACCGGGAAATGCACCGGTGGTGATGATGGATGCGGAGGAACGTGCCAACAGGAATGTGGGCAGGGACTGTGGTGTAACTCAGGGACATGCGAAACTTGTTCGGCAGATGATCATTGCGGCCCCTTCTGCCAGGACTGTACGGATGGAGCCATAAACGGCGATCACTGTTGGGAATCCGGTGGAGGGTATTACTGCGCCTGTTTTGATGCCAGTGGGTGTACTTCTGGATATTATTGTGATGGAGGGGCGCCCGCCGGAATATGTACAGAATGCAATACTGATGCCCATTGTGGTGAATCTTGCTACGACTGTGCGAGTGCCAATACAAACAAGGCATGCGTAAATGGCACCTGCGGTTGCATAGACAGCGAAGACTGTGCGAGCGGTGAATCATGCGTAAGTGCTTATTGTGTTCAGTCACAACCAGAGGATTGTACCAACAGGGCGGATGACGACAATGATGGTCTGACTGATTGCGAAGATAGCGAAGATTGTCCCGAGTTCGAAAGTTGCGGACATCTCATGCACTGCCGAACCGGAGCATGTGAGTTTTGCTTTGAAACTTTTTGCCATATCGATCTGGATTGCAGAGGATGTGATAACATGAGTTATTGCAACAGACAGGAGGGCTGTTGTACAAGCTGTCCGGATTGTCCCTGTTTATAAGAAGGAATATTCCATAGATTTTTGTAAAGGGCGCTTGTCAATGGCCCTGGGAGGGGAAGCATCCTTTTTCGTAAAATTCGTCCAGGAGCTGATCCTTTTTTTCGAATCTTTCGAACAACCACTCTGAGAGACCATCCTGATCTTCAGGCAGCCCGGAAACTGGAAACCTTTTGACGTTTATGTGTGCCGCCGTCGATGTCCCTTTTATAAACTGCCATAGTGTGGGCACCCCATGTTCGTATCCAATGGTTATATCGTACACTGCGTCAATATGAGCCCTTAGTCCTATGACCGAAGCTGCAAATCCCTTTGTCCTTGGTAGAAGGAGGTGTTTCAGGGCTCGCCGCCCCACTTTCTTAGCGTATTGCGTGCTCTTTTCGATCTTTTCAGGGTTCACCCTCGTTCCTTCCGGGAAGGTGATGAGCCACATGGGGACATCATCCCGTATGAACTTGGAAAAGGTCGCGTTTATGGAATCTTTGTCCTTCGACCAATCCCGTTTTACAAAAACCGAATCAAGCAGGACCATGGCCCATCCCATGAAGGGAACGTATTTGATGGGATCCTTTGCAAACCATTTCAAGTCCCCAAGCCGCCCCTTTTCCCTGGCCAGGAAAAACAGGAAGGTGATGTCCGCCATCTGCTGGTGATTCGATACCACTATGGCGTTTTCTTTGGGTGGGATATCGTCGCCGCTGAGGATGATGTTTGTCCCGTGATTGATGATGGAAAGATCCACACACCAGCCCCACCATGTGTTGGCCACCCAACGATTGAACTTTCTAAACGTATCTGGAGCAAAGGGCTTGACTAGCAGGCTGGCCGTCTGCGCGGTGTTGAGTAACGCAAGGCTCGATCCAAGAAAGGTGATAGATGGCATGACTTTGGCAATTCTGGCAAGGCTTTCAGCCTTCGTAGGTTCTTTCATGGGCTTTTGTGGCATGTATGTGATCCCTCCAAGACATGACGGTATATCAACTGATGCAGTCGAGCATATCATATCAGGTCAAAGATCCAATGATAATGGGTGATGTGCGACCCTACTCTTTCCGTAAGCAGCCATCAATCTGGGTTGAAGTGGGGTGCGTGCCGATTTATCCCCGTGAGTCATCTTCGAGCGCTTTTATCGGGGTTCCAGTGAGCACAGTGTGCGGCCGCACAGGCTACTCTTCAGGCAGGCACACACGGCACCCACTGGATCTCCGATAGAAGCATTCGAAGATAGCTTGGTTTGTGGGAGGCCTGCCTGCTTTTTGGCCAATTGAAGTCAGGCTGTTGCCGTTGCAATTTGGGCTAATCGTTCCCTCGCTCGGTGGTAGCATTTGATGCTACCTGCCATAGTGGTGGAGATGTAGAGCTTGATCTGGCGACTGCTGGTGGCGATTCGCCCTGCCAAGGAAAATAACTCAAGACGCAGACGCTTGGGCCTGACGTATCCGGCGCCCAGCTCATTACACAGCACATGATGGATGTGCTCAATGGTTCCGGCCTTCTCCCAATGCCAACGGATAAGGCGATCGCCGTGATCTACTTGGAAAGGCAAGAATACCGTGTTGTTGACGGCCTTGCGAGGTGCATTATTTTTTTGTCTGTTACGGAAGGATCAGGGGTCAAAATAATAATTTGATGCGGCAAATAGTCAATAATAATAGACTGCGAAGATACTCCTGCCGGGCAATACGCCAGGGATTGACACACAGAACCATGCTCTTGCGTGGAAAGAACTTCAACCAGCTTGGAAAGAGTTGGCTGAGAAGCCAGGCCATCCGGAACAAGCGGATTTTTATCCAGGCACTGACCATCTTCTCTTGGCTTGCGCCGCCGAAGCGGATCTATGCCGTGCCGATCAGAGACCGCCAGTCGAAAAGCCCGTCATGCCGAAGGGCGTCTGCATCGTCTTGCTCTCTTCAGCCCTGAGCACAGAGCAGAAGGTGGGTTCTGAGCAACTCAGGCATTGGGTGGGTGATGTGATTCTGATCGGGGTATCTATCTGAGAATCGGGATGATTGTCGACACCCCAGAAGCTATCGACCGTGTGGGTGATACGGCGAAGCTCGCAAAAGAACTTGGCTGTAATGTATTCACAGCTGCCCCTGTGATCAGTTTTGGAAGAGCGGCTGGATCTCAAATGCTGCATTCAGACATTTTGATGCGACTTTCTGACTCCATTAGTGAGGCGAGAAGTATACATGGGGACTTCGTCATGAAGGGAAGCAGCTTTGGCGAAATCAACATTGAGCAATATGGTGGTTGCGGTGCGGGCAAACGCGCACTATCAATCAACTGGAGCGGACAGTGCAAACTGTGTCCAATGCAGCCTATAGCTTGGCTGACCCTTGGTTCCGTTTTCGATATTACGTCTGACAAGTTCCAGAAGACCCTCAAAAGCTACTTCGCCATCGGTCATCCAAACATTGAAATCTGCGGCGATTGCGAATATTCTACCAATTGCATTGGGTGTTTTGTCAGGGCTATCAACCTGCTAAAAAGCAGCAAGACAATCGTCGAAAAGTGCCGTTGGTATCAGGCAAACGCAGAAATGCTGAATTCCCTTGAGATGTCTTTTTAGGGTTTTGACGTATTGAGTGATATCTGACTACAGCAACTCGATTGCCAACTAAGCAGGCATGGAGTAACCCGCAAAGGCTATAAGAAATGCTCACCAAGGCGATGGCTCATTTTGGATTGTTTCTCTCTCGTATCCGCATCTATTCCAGGAAAGCGGAGCAACTCAGGACACTCCGTCTAGGATGGGGGAAGCAACGAAGTATGTTGCGCCCAGTCGAGCAGTGCAAACTATATGAAAAAGTCGATTCAGAGAATTTGGATAATCTCAACAGATTTTCTCTGGACAGCAGGACAAGGTCTGACCTTGATATCGATTTTGTGTTTGGCACTATCGACCACGCAACGTCGAGCCCTGGATCACAGTACCTCTACAAGACTCTCGTCACACCATCCCTTTGCCCGGAGATGACTAATGTTCCGGAATCGCTTGTAGAGTTATTTGAAACCAATGCCGAATTGCGCGAAAATGCACAAATCGAACTTCTTTCCCTTGACGATGATACTTCATTTGCGCTGCCGAAACTTATCTGGAAGAATCTTCCTAAACCTCCTCTGTCAATTTTATGGACTAGGATTTGTGCGATTACCCTTCCTCTCTTGATTGGTCTTGCTGTCCTTGAACCATTGTTTTGGGTGGCCGCCCTCGGGATGTTCTGTGTGAACTTACTGATCCACTATAGGTACGAAGAGGTTTTTGGCTACGAAATTGATGTCCTCGCCAGTCTCGGGAGGCTTGTGCGAACGAGCGCAAACCTTAGTGGACTTCTTGGGCAAAGTTTACCATCCGAAGATGAACTCTCCGCCAGCATAAACAAGTGCCTCCCCATCGCCAGAAAATGCTCGTATATTCAGCTAAGAGATCCGACATACCTACTGGACTATCTCAACATTTTGACACTCAGAAAAGTTCTGACATATTGCTCTCTCCGTGGACAAATCGAAACCCTCCAAAAACATCTTCGCATTCTATTTCGAACCGTTGGTTTGGTCGATACCTGCATTTCTATTGCATCATATCGCAAAAGTAAGCCAATCTGGTGCAAGCCAGGATTTGTCGATACGCCTAGTTGGATCAGGGCCGAAAACCTTCTCCACCCATCCCTTCCCAAAGCAGTCGGCAATTCATTCGGAATTAACGGATCGAGCATATTGATCACTGGGTCTAATATGTCAGGGAAGACAACCTTTCTAAAGGCTGTCGCGCTGAACGCCATTCTTGCACAAACTATCAACACATCTATTGCGAAAATGTACGAAGCCTGTATGTTCTACATCAAAACTTCAATTGACATCGCAGATGATATTGAAAGCGGCAAGAGCATGTTTGCGGCAGAGATTGATGCCATCCAAGCACTAGTTGAGTGTAGCACAAACCAAAACAACTGCCTTTTCATTGTTGACGAATTGTTTAGAGGAACGAATCCAGTGGAACGGGTCGCTGCCGCTTCAGCAGTCATCCAATATCTGGCAAAAAGAAACCTTGTTCTTGTTGCCACCCATGATCTTTCGATTGGCACATTGATCGGCTCAGATTTTGAAAGGTACCATTTTTCAGAGCACTACCGAGGTGGTGAAATCCTTTTCGACTATCGCCTAAAGCCTGGACTTAGCAAAACAACAAATGCAATTGAATTGTTGAGTCGGGGCGTTTTTCCAGACGAGATTGTTGCCAAAGCAGTTGATTATCTGAAGCGATTGACAGAGTAGGTTGAAGTGGGGTGCGTGCCGATTTATCCCCGTGAGTCATCTTCGAGCGCTTTCATCGGGGTTCCAGTGAGCACAGTGTGCGGCCGCACAGGCGCTACTCTTCAGGCAGGCACACACGGCACCCACTGGATCAGGAGTGATGTGCGACCAGGGCCTTGTCAGGAATGGAGGTGCTAAATAGGATGATCCCTTCGTCATCTCATGCTAGTATTGACCATGATGCTCCCCGGGCAAAA
>JALVPF010000217.1 GCA_027031935.1 Myxococcales bacterium
GCTGTGATGATACAGGGGACTCTGGTGCATGCTCTGGAAGTTCGGCGAACGCCGCGACCATATCACACAGGGCGCACCGACACCATGGAGGCATCATCGGAGCGATAATGAGAATGTTTCCAGAGTTGATTGCTTTTGCTTTTATATTCTGGCTAAAGCGCCGCGAACGTTAGTTTTCATCCCGAAACGGCCCTTTTCCGCAATCTCTGCGTCAAACTTCACATTTTCTTGTGCGGCGTACAAGAGCACGCCTCCGCGCAAATGTTTGTTCTCCTTGACCTTGCGAAAAATTTCTCGTGTCGGCATTGAAAACACCCGCCCGGAGTTTTGGGATGGGGACTAGTTACACTCTGCTTTCAGATGGATGTTAGATTCGGGTTTATCACTGTTTCTGAAGTACGAGCTTTGTGGTCATAGAGGGCCTGTTACTCGTCAGCCTGATGGGCAAGTAGTAAATTTCGTATCCTTTCTTGGTCAATTTGACAGTCAGTTCTTCATCCATGGGAAGATCGTTTATGTCTATAGGGGTCTTTCCTCTGGGTTTGCCATTAATGAAAACATTTGCACCAGGGGGATTGGACTCCAGATGAAGGCTTCCTTTTGTGACCTTGGTGACCTGTTGTGCCGAGCCATGGGGAGAGTCATCTTTCCACAACACTAAAAGTATACCGGCGCCCACCAGTACCAGGAGGGAGAGGAGAATGACTATTATCACCATACCCCAGTTTTTCTTGGGCCTGGCATGCCCCTTACCAGGGGCAGGAGGAAGGTAGGATGGTATTTTGGACGGGCCAGATGAAACCACTGCCCCATCGCCTTTGGGGGTATGTGGTTCAGCGGTGATTTTTTCCTCTTCATATGGTTCCCACTCGACGAACTCATTTCCTCCAATACTATCTTCCTGCTGTGCTTTTAGTCTTTCGTTTTCAAGGACGTTGCGGATATCCCTGTATTCTTCTGGGAAGAGTTTTCTCATGAACTCAGATAAATGAGGGCTGCCCACATTCCATCCAGAGCGATTCAGGTAACCTTCCAGTGACTGATGCATTTCAAACGCCGTCTGGAATCTGTCCTTGGTTTGTTTTGCGAGCGACTTGAGAATGATGGCCTCGAGATCCACTGGCATGTCTCCTCTGAGTTCCCTGGGCTTGGGAACCGGCTTGCGGAGAATTGCCTCCATGGTCAACAGCTCGGAGCTTTCACGATACAGGGATGCGCCTGTGCAGATCTCCCAAAGGACGATACCAAGAGCAAATATGTCGGTTCTGGGATCTATGGGCATTCCCCTGATCTGTTCAGGGGACATATATGAGAATTTGCCCTTGAGGACCTTGTCGTCGTCTTCACGGTAAGTGACAGTAGCCTTGGCTATACCGAAATCTATGAGCTTGGGCTCTCCGTCAAAAGTCAGGATGATGTTGTGAGGGCTGATGTCCCTGTGTACTATTCCCAGCGGTTTGCCATATGGGTCAACTTTTGTGTGTGCATAGTATAGCGCCTCTGCTGTCTGGCTTATGATCTTTGCAGCATAGGGTAGGGGCAAAAGGCGGCCGCTTTTTCTCGTTTTTTTCGAGATCTGTTGCAAATCCATGCCATGTGCAAATTCCATGGCAATGAAATACTGCCCGTTTACCTCACCCAGATCCATGACCTGGGCTATGTGTGAATGGTTCAGGTAGACACACAGCCTCGCCTCGTTTAGAAACATGTCAATGAAATTCTTGTTTTCAGCGTGTTGAGGGAGGATCACTTTCATGGCAACTGGCTTGGTGAAGCCCTGCAGGCCCTTTTTTCGGGCCAGGTAAACCTCTGCCATTCCACCAGAGGCCAAGCGCCTGATGATTACATAGTCACCAAATCTGTCACCAGTATCCAATATGTGATTCCCAAAGCCTTTATAGTTACTCTGTAGAGATTAACACAGTATTTTCAAGGTAGGCAACTTTCCTGCGGGAATTTAGGAACAAATTGGGGTAAAATGCAGGAAAACCAAAAAGGGACCAACCATGAATCGTCGGGTTGTAAAAGGCATAGGCCTGCTTGTTTTATTTACGTCCTTTGGTTGCGGTTACAAGCTGGACACCCAGCGACATCCTGCTCCAAGGGGTAGCATTGGCCAAGAGATTTACAAGATCCTAAAAAAGGACTTGGACAGGCGCAGTCCACCAAAGGGCTCTGCGCTGACCAGGGAAAAGGACGTCTTTACCAGATCCATAGACGGGCTCATGCCGGAAGACCTTCTCCCTTCGATCCAGAAACTCTGCATACAGATGCTTCCATTTTATGACGACAAGGAGATTCAATACACCCTGCGGCCGCTGGCCTGTGACCTGGGCAATGATTTTGCCAAAGACGATGCTTTCCTTCATGCCGTCTGGTATGCCAGGAGGCCCGAGGGCTATGGGCGAGATTCCGTACTCCTGCCTTTGCTGCAGGATCTCGTTGAGATGGATATTACACCGGCTTTACTCGTGGATATTTTCGGACTGTTTTTGGAACACGATGGTCTGGATGAAAACTTCGCTCCCGGCCAAGAGGATGATATTTTTTCGGATCTTCTCGGAGACCTTGCGCATTGGCTTGCAGATCGCGTCTTGCAACAGCCAGATGCCGATTCGTCCTGGGCCCATTTGCGCGACTGGCTGTTTTCTCAGGATCCCAGACTGGACTCCGGACTGGCTGGAGTTGAACCCGTATGGATGGTCCTTGTGGACCAGCGAGGCAGAGCCATGCTTGCCAAAGATCCCGCTACCGGACAACTGCCCGCACCCTTCGTCGACAAGGATTCAGATGGATTGGCTGATGTGGATCCTGAGTCGGGAGACTATATTGATGCAAACGATCTGCCCATCGATGCACCTCCTCCTTATTCTCCAGATGGGCAGAGACCAATGGAAGGGCAGCACCTCCTGTACAGGTACAGCGATTTGAGATCTTCTCCCCTCGCTGCGTTCGTGACTCAGGTGCAAGCCATGGTATCGCAGGCTCTGGTGTGGGAATTGGCCAAAGTCCTGCCTGCCATGCTTGGTCCCAGGGTGCAAAAAAACGATGATGTGGGCACGTTCGATGCTTACGATGCAGACAAATCTCCTCTTGCAGCCCTGACGCATTCACTTATCGCCATGGCAGATTACCCCCGTATGGCTCAGCTCGTTGAAAGCATCCTGACCATTGCAGAATTGAGAGAGCCTCAACTTGCCAGACTCCTCTCAGAGGCTGAGGCGGCGGGGGATATCATCGACAATTATCCGGATCTGTCCCTGAAGGAGCACAACAGGCTGTTTGACGATTTGATACCCCATCTTCTGGCCATGTCGAGGAGGGCTTATCTGTTGCGTATCCTGGAGAGCTTTGATGATCCACGGTGGCGGTCATTAGGACCGGGCCTTGCCGGGATGATCAAGTACAGATCCGTCTCACCTGCCGACTGGGATTACTACGATGACTATGACACCTACGAACAATATCTACAGGTCAGAAGGGCCATGGACTGGACTAAGTCCGATGAGCAGTACGAGTATAGATCCAACCTGCAGCGTGGCGTTCACCTGATTCACGACACGAACAACATCACCCATTCCACCGAGATTTTCTCCATCCATGTGCCATTCGAGATCGAGGACATGTTGGGCTTTTACCTGGATTCCACTGCCAGGCTCGCCGAGGTGCCCGGGTGGGCAGAGCCTTTCCTGCTGGAGTTCTCCTCCACCAATCCCACCACAGAAGAGGTAAATCGTTTCATGGTGGACAACCACACCATGCTGGGCAATCCAGTGGGGAGGGAGGGGCAGGAGGCCGAGGCAAACGGAGACGCAGATTGGGAGCAATACGAACTGAGACGATATAACGCAGAGTCTCTCATGGCGCTGGAGTTTACAGGTGCTTTGGAAGGATTGCGTCCCATGTTTTCTACTGTCGTTCAGTTGGACAGGGACAAGTCTCCTTCGGGCACACGAATCCTTGCGGACTTTCTCTCGGCTGTACATCCGCATTACTCTTGTAAGCTTCCTTATGCTTCTTCCGCTTGCGCCAATCTGCGTCCCCTGGAACCCATGTTGCTGGATGTGCTGGAGCACACGGAACTCATGGACGCTGTGGTGGATCTCCTGTCTTCCATTCAGAACCTTCAGACTTCCAATGGGTACTGGGTGCTTGCGGAACTGGACCAGTTTGTAAACCACCTGCTGGAACCCGATGCAGCTTTGAGGCGATTTGACGGTTCGGCCAGCGTGTTGGCAAATGATGGTGTCACCCGGATCCAGCCCATAAGTCCCCTGTATCTCCTGATTGATGCCACAAGGTTTTTGAGCGATGCGGTAAATGACGATACTGAAGCTGACTCGGCCTTGGGTAAGGTGGCAGACATCCTGTGGGACCAGTTTCTGGGCGTGGAGCAGGATCAGGGCCAGTGGCGTTTTACCAACCACCAGGCCTGGACGCTTCTTCTGGACTTGCTGGATTACCTTCGAACGCGTGCAAAGCTACACCAGGACGGGGGAGATTTGAGAAAGGTATTGGCGGACATGGAGAACTCGGTTCGTGATGCCATCGGCGATCGCCTTACACCCCGGTTAATGGATGCCTGGAGACTGATAGCAGATCATCCCAGATTGCCCGCTTATCTGGATCAGGTGCTGCTTTCATTGTTGGACCACAGCAGCCAGGACAAGGCCGCCGAAGCATGGCGCCTAGTTGCCTGGAGCATACAGCACCTGCAGGTCGACAAGGTTACGATCCCTGTGGGACGATCTCTGGGGGCAAAGCTTGACCCCCATGCACAGGGCTGGAGGTTTGATCCTGGAGTTGGTTGCACTCCGATTCCCGAAGAATATGAGCCCTTGGTGCAAATGCGCTGGATCAGCAGAGCCATGGGCCTGATGAGACGCCTGCTGCTCATGAGGATAGAGCAGGACTCGGGACAAGAGCTCGACGTGGTATCAGCGCTTCTGAAGAATGCCTTCGGCAACTATTCAGGACTTGATGGCTTTCCGGCTGACGATCTGCTGGGCCTTATTGCCGCCATCCACAGGGTCGACCCATTGTCGGAAGAGCCACTGACACCTGCAGACTTTGCCAATATTTTCGAACAGACCTCGGAGTTCATGCTGGATGAGCAACATGGCCTGGAAAAGATTTACGAGATGATCGATTTAAGGGACGGTGAAATATCCCAGTGAGTAACATTAGACTGGCGGACATAAAGCCACTTGCAATGAACTTCAAAGCCGGGGCTAATCTTGTTCCCTGTATGCGCAAACGGGTCTATCATATACATTGGCAGTTCCGTATTTTGTAAAAACAAACTGGAAAAGTTGAAGTTTTCTGGCTCTGAAGGCTCCTGCACAATTGAGCAGGAAATATTTCCACATTCTTAAAAAACGCTCATCAAATGCGGGTGATATTTTAGCAATCTTTTCCC
>JALVPF010000218.1 GCA_027031935.1 Myxococcales bacterium
GCTCCCTTGTCCACAAAAGCCTGCTGAACAGGGTGCAGGTGTATACCATCGCTGATTCCCTCGATGGTTGTCACTTCCCTGCCTTCTGTTTGCAGCGCCAGCACCAGACATGAGTTTACGGGCTTGCCATCCAGCAACACGGTACATGCTCCGCAGTCGCCTTCGCCACAACCGACCTTGGTTCCGGTGAGGCCCAGTTCTTTACGCAGGACTTCAACCAAGGTTGCGTTGGGATTGACCGCAAGCTGTCTTTGCGCTCCGTTGACCTTCAGGGTGAGGAGTTGCTTTTTCATCTCTGACCTCCAGCCAACTCTATGGCGCCAACCAGTGCTCTCCTGGTCAGAACCTCAACCATCATTCGGCGATATTGGGCAGCAGCACGAAGATCGTCGATGGGGCTTGCATCTTTTACCGCTGCATCACAGGCCGACTGTACAAGATCATCAGTTGGTTTTTGTCCCTCCAGGACCTTTTGTGCACCCTTGGACATCAGCCATGTTGGCGCCACGGAACCCAGGCAAATTCTAGCTGACTTGATTGTGCCTGCGTCATCCAGAGTAACCCTGGCGGTAGAAGACGCTATGGTTATCTCCAGCGCCTTTCGTCTGGAGAGGGTCTGGAAATCCGAGCCAGTGTTGTTTCCGGGGTTTGGAATTTCTATGGCCACCAGCATTTCATCAGCTTGCTTCGTGGTCTTTCCCGGTCCAAGCATGAACTCATCCAAGGCCAATTTCCTTTTGCCACTTTTGCTCTGAAGAACGACGACAGCATCCAGCACTGCGCATGGTGGGGCCGAATCTGCACAGGGGCTTGCATTGACAAAATTTCCGCCAATGGTTGCCCTGTTTCTCACCAGAGGTGACCCCAGTTGTCCGGCCGCTTTTGCCAGGGCAGGCGAAATTTTCTGTACGTCTTTGTTCGTCGAGATTTCCGCCATGGTGGCGAGGCATCCGATGGAAAGACCACCGTCTGCAGTGGGACTGATTTTCTGCAGCTCTTCAAGCCTGGCAATGGAAAGCACCAAACCAGGATTGACTTCACCCAGCTTGAGGAGGCGAACCAGGTCTGTTCCTCCCGCCAGCACCCTTGTCTCCTGTCCTCTGTCGCTCAGGATGTCCAGGGCTTGTTCGATGGAATCGGGCTGAACGAATTCAAAGTCTGCCACGGGTTTTCTCAACGGCGTCTGGGGTATTCCACATGTTATGGTCATAACTTACTTTCCTTTGAATTCCGGCCTGGTGCGTCCTACGGATGCAAGCCCGGTCCTTGCATCTTCTGTGGCAAATATCTCGGGCAGGGATGCCAACTCCATCTCCACTCCCTGCTCTATGGGAGCGCTTGCGGCTTGCCCCATGAGTTGCTGTGCAATTTTCAGAGCGACAGGTGCTTTTTGTGAAATCTTTTTTGCCATTTTTTGGGCAAACTTGTCGTCAGATGAAAAGTCTCCTCTGAGCATGGCCTCGGTGTTTGCATCTGTAAAAAGTTCCTTGATGGGTTTTACCGCTTTCATTGAAGGCTTTGCCAGATCTCCTGCGCCTGCACCAGCTGGCACCTTTCCTTCGGAGAGGAGTTTTTCCACCACCGGCATCGTGTCTCCTGTAGGAGCTACCCTGTCCACCAGGCCAAGCTGAGCTGCGGTTTTTGCGTCGAGCATCTGACCTGTGAGAACCAGGTAGCGTGCTACCTCGAGACCACAGCGATGTACCGTTCTTTGTGTGCCTCCCAGGCCTGGATAGATGCCTATACCTGTCTCCGGAAAACCGAGGACCGCGCCCATGTCCGCAACTATTGCATCACAGCAAAGGGCAAGCTCCACTCCTCCTCCCAGGGCAAGTCCGTTTACCCTCGCCACCACGGGCTTTTTGCACTTGTCTATGCGCAGGAAAAGCTCGTGTCCGGTACGTGTGAAGTCAACTATGGCATCGAGTTTGTTGGCGTCGATGTTTTTTACGAAGAACTTGATGTCGGCGCCGGCCACAAATGCCTTGCCCCTGCCGTCGATTACGATTGCGCTGACAGCAGGATCGTTTTCAGCGCTGCTAAACGCTCTGTCCAGATCTGCCACTGTATCAGGATCCAGTGCGTTGAGCGCTTCGGGACGGTTCATGGTGATTCGCGCCAGGCCGTGCTCAACACTCAGAGACACCGCTCTGATCTCGAATGGCGTGGGGTTTTCGAGCCTGCTGGCGATGGAATCAGGAAGGTGCAGATCGTATCGGCGAGCCACGTCCGCAGCCCACGAGACTGCTTTTTCAATACCTGTCTTGTTGGCCAGAGAAAAAGGACCCATAGGCCAGCGAAGGCCGACCTTGGCTCCGATCTCAACGTCTTCTGCGCTGGACACCCCCTCCTGAACGAGCGCTGCTGCAACTAGCAGGACAACACCCAACATGCGTTGACGCACCTGCTCTTCACCACGCCCGGATGGCTGGCCTTCGATGGACCAGTTCTGTCCGGATTCAACCTGCTTTCTAAGCAAATCAGCAGCCCTGTAAAATGGTCCGAGTTCAGATGCGAGTCCGTCGGCTGCATGCATGGCTATGGGAACACCTGTTACGTTCATGAGCTGAAAAGGACCCATGCCGATTCCAAAGAGTTCTTTGCAGACCGTCTCTATGGTGGGAAGGTCGGCCATGTCCTCTTCAAGCAAGCGAACGGATTCGGTCAGCCATGGCACGAAAAACCTGTTGACCACGAAGCCGGGAGCATCTTCGGAGTGAATGGCCGTCTTGGAGTGAGCTTCTGCGAAGGCCCATGCTTTTTGACGGGTTTGCTCTGACGTGGCTTCGTAGGGGATGATTTCCAGGAGCCTGTTTTTTGCAGGATGGAAGAAATAATGGAGGCCGATGAAGCGCTCTGGATGCGCAGCTCCCTGGGCGATGGCAGAGACTTTAAATGATGAGGTGTTGGTAGCGAGTACCGCATCGGACCGCACGTGCTTTTCCAGTTTTGCGAAAAGTTCCCGCTTGATGTCCATGTTTTCGAACACGGCCTCCACGATTAGATCGCACTTGGCCATATCCTTGGGCTCTGTGGTGGTAGTGATTCTTCCCAGTACCTCATCCATGAACTCGGGGGTAAAGACTCTCCGCTCCACTCCCTGGCTCAGCATTTTTCTGATTCTGTCCATGCCCGCCTGGATCTGCCCTTCGCTGATGTCCATCAAGACCACAGGCATGCCCGACTGGGCTATCTTCTGGGCAATACCGCTGCCCATGGTTCCCGCTCCCACGACTCCGATATTCCTTGGTACCGACATCTCCACCTCCACGCTTGGCAAATGATCTCTAATGTTTATTACAGCTTTTTGATAACGCCTCGATTCATATAACACCCTTAGCTGTACGGGAGAATAGGATCTTCCATGGAAGGATTCCAGACGTTTTTTTCATGAGCGACTTTTGGCGAAATCCCCTTGAAGCAGTCTGGGCCAAAAGGGGTGTATGGGTAATTGTGTTAAGGATTGGAAAATCTTCTAGGCGAGCCTGATATTTCGCTGAGCAGGGATGCGCTCAAGGAGCTTGAAGGTGGTTTGTACGTCTTCGATGTTTTCTCCGAGCTGTCTCACGCCGTTTGTTACCCGTGGGTCAAGGACTCGGGCAGCGGTATTGAGGTAGGGGATCTTGTCGGGGTCTACACCCATGATTCGTGCAGAGACGGAATCCACGGCAGGTAGCGAGGTGCCCATTACCAAGACTTTGGCTGATTTCGGGGTTCCCATTATGGGACCATCGCCCTCCATTCCCACGACCCCGTCCATGATTGCAAGATGTGGCTGCAAGCTCGCGTTGATATCCAGAATCGACTCCTGTATTCCGGCCTGATGCAAGACGTTCTTGGGCCAACCATAGATCATGCCAGGCAGAACGCCGAAGAGGTTCTTCATGGATAGAGTCACGCCGGCCCAATGGTGGGTCTTCATCTTTGCCATGGACACGATCAGGTCCACATCCCTGAGGATGGCTGGCAGATGAAAAAAGGCAAGAGCAGACCAGCCACCCCGATTTCCAAGGCGCCATCCTGCGTGGTCGTTCAGATTGACAAAGGGAATATGATCCTCTGCGAGAACCTCTGCGAGACCGGATTTTTCCAGTATCAGCAGGGAGTCGCGCCTGTGTCCGGAGCCTTCTGCAACCAGGACCTGCTTTGCCCCCATGCGCAGGAAAGCTTCTGCTGCGCCTCTTACGACCTGTGGATGGGTATTGATACATGCTGCGCGAGCATGCGGTTCAACCAGATTGGGCTTGAGTAGCACACGCTTGTGTCGAACTTGTTCGGGTCCCACTCCGAGTTCCTTCAGACCAGCGGAAATCAGTTTTCCAAAATCTGTCCGATAGTCAGCAGCTTTCGCAATAAAGGTCTGTGCCTCTTGCTTGCGTGGCCACAACTGCCACCCCAGGCCTGCGCCAAGGCCGACCGCAGCACCAGTTATACCTGCCTTGAGAAACTTGCGCCTGTCCAGTTTCCCCCGGGCTTTTTTTTCATGATCAGGCCTTTTCATGATCCTTGGTCTCCATAGAGCCATTCCAGCGAGCCAGAAGCAGCCAGACACAACAGGCTCAAGCTCTCTGTATCGTAGCTTCCCAGGCGCTTTTGTCCTTCGAGGCAATCCAGCAGCCATCTGTCTGCCTGCCTTGGTCTGTGTTGCCAGGCATGCAGTGCCAGTATGGCCCATGCAAGTGAAAGAGGCGTATGCAGGTCTGGCACCTGTTCGGACAAATATTTGATGCTCCGGGCAAGGTCTTGCCTGTTTTCCTTGCCAGCCAGGGCCACCAGGGCCACAGCCGTACTCTGGGGCAGGGGGTCTAGTACCGTGCCATACACAGCTGTATTGCCGTAGTTCCAACCACCTTCGGGAAGTTGACGATCCATCAGCATCCTGAGAGCCTCGGAGACTCTTACGTGTTGGGAAAAGCCGCACAGGTTCAGGGCTAGCGTAGCCAAGGATGTGGGCTCTACCCACGAGTGGGTTCCTTCGACCCAAGACCAGCCTCGCAGAGAGGTGTCATGGGCTGTAGGGGCATCAGGCCTTTTGGGAGAATGGCGTCCTGAGTTTCGAAGCAAAAACCAGCAAGTTTTCTGCCTTGCCTGCTCATGGGCATCAGATCCATTCCAAGCCAGTATGGCCAGGCTGCTCGGCCACCAGACAGTGGGTGTGTCCTCAAACAGGTAGACGCGACCATCCTCGTCTTGTCTCGTGATCAAAAAATCCTGTGCTCTTTGTATAACCGCATGGTTTTCTTTTTCTTTCAAGGCCAGACAGGCCCATGCGGTAGCATCTGGACGCGGGATCATTTCACCCCTGTGGGCAGCGCAACCGCCATCCGGGCAAAAGCGCTGGACGAGATCCTCAAAGGCCTTGTTCCAGGATAGATTTGAAAAGCCCATTTGCACCAGCTTATTGCCGTGATTGACCTTGAAGGAATTTACCCGAGATACGGGGAAAAATCAAAATACTCAGGGACTTTTCAAAACAGTATGTGGGGCTTCCGATGAACACCCATGACATTGGTGTCTTCGAGGTACTTTCTCCGAACGAGATTGATCCTAATGATATCAGACGAGAGGCCCGTACCATCCCTGATTCCAGGGAGTGGGAGACCTGGAACCCTGTAGAAGATAAAGAAAATACACATTGGTAAATTGAACTTGACTGCAAAACACTCATGAGTAAAATGAACTAAAGGGCATTTTACTCATGGTAAAATATGGCAAAAATTATCTTCCCCGCTATCTTGAAACCTCGATCAAACATGATTTGTCGGAAAAGATGGTCTTTGTTGGAGGACCACGCCAGGTGGGAAAGACCACTTTGGCATTGGGCTTTCTGGACGAGCCCTCAAGGCGCCACAAGTCATACCTGAATTGGGATGTAGTTCAAAACAGGGCTTCTCTGATGCGAGGCGAGTTGCCCGGGGGGCAGGAGCTGATCATACTGGATGAGATTCACAAGTACGCGCACTGGCGTAACCTGGTGAAAGGATTTTTCGACAGCAATTTTCCCGCCCGAAAATTCATCATCACCGGCTCTGCAAGGCTGGATTATTACAGCAAAGGCGGAGATTCCCTTATGGGCAGGTACTTTTATCACAGGTTGCATCCATTTTCTTTGGCGGAAATAGGTGGCGCCAGGTCGGATGTGGACGTGCTTCTTCGATTTGGAGGCTTTCCTGAACCGCTGATTAAAGCTGATACCAGGTTCTGGAGACGCTGGCGTAATGATCGGCAGCAGCTGATAATCAGGGAAGACATGCGGGACCTGGAGTTGGTTCGGGAGATAAGCCTGATGGAGTTGCTGGCCGAAGAATTGCCACATCGGGTGGGATCTCCCCTGTCGGTGAAGAAATTGAGCGAAGCCCTGCAAGCCTCGCCGAGAAGTGTCGAGCGCTGGATCCAGATACTGGAGCGTCTATATTACTGTTATCGGCTCTTTCCTTTCGGCAGCAGGACAATCCGTGCAGTCAAAAAGGAAAAAAAGCTCTATCTTTGGGATTGGTCCCAAATCCATGAGTCAGGACCCAGGTTTGAAAACATGGTGGCATCTCACTTGTTGAAGTATTGCCACTTCATGCAGGATACAGAAGGCCATCGTATGCAACTGCGTTATATACGTGATACAGACAAACGGGAGGTGGACTTCGTTGTCATCAAAAACGATGAGCCTGTTTTCGCCGTTGAGTCCAAGAGCGGTGAGAAGAATATCAATCCTGCGATTTTCTATTTCAAAAAGCGAACAAAAATCGAAAGATTTTACCAGGTTCACCTTGGTGAAACCGATTTTGAAAAAGACGGTGTGAGAGTGCTTCCTTTCCATGTTTTCTCAAAAGAAGTTGGTTTGGTTTGATGCTGGATCGAAGCGCCTGAATGTGGTAACCCCCGTATGCTGTATCGTGTCAGGTGGACCGAGCAGTTCGTGTGGTCTATAAACAACTTGGAATATCAGTAATTGGAATACTCAGAGGTGTAACATGTACAAAAAGGTGGACCGCATTCCTGACTTTCCCGCCATGGAAAGTCGCCTGTTGAAATTTTGGGACGAAGTCAAGGCGTTTGACTTGCTTCGGGAAAAAAACCGGGGCAAGAAGAAATGGTCTTTTCTCGACGGCCCCATCACGGCCAACAACCCCATGGGAGTACACCACGCCTGGGGCAGAAGTCTCAAGGACATGTTCCAGCGCTACCATGCCATGTGCGGTTATGAAATGCGTTATCAAAACGGTTTTGATTGCCAGGGCTTGTGGGTCGAGGTGGAGGTGGAAAAGGAACTGGGCTTCGCCACCAAGGACGACATCCTGGACTATGGCGTAGACAAGTTCGTGCAAAAATGCAAGGACAGGGTAAAGAAGTACTCCGGAATTCAGACGGATCAATCCATCAGGCTGGGTTACTGGATGGATTGGGAAAACTCCTACTTCACCATGAGCGAGGAGAACAACTATACCATCTGGTCATTCTTGAAAAAGTGCAACGATCGCGGCTTCGTGTACAAGGGTTCGGATGTCATGCCCTGGTGTCCCCGCTGTGGTGTGGGCCTGAGCCAGATGGAGATGCATGAGGGATACCTGGAGGTGAGGGATCCCTCCGTGGTGGTGAAATTCGTCCTCAGGGGCAAAGACAAACAAGCACTTTTGGTATGGACCACCACGCCCTGGACTCTCACGTCCAACGTGGCCGCCGCCGTAAACCCGGACATGACCTACCTGAAGATAAAGCACGGCGAGTGGACCTACTATGCTGGGGAGGAGAACTGGAAGGGGGATCGCACCAGGGACTCGGAGGGCAAAAAAACCGGGCTGAGAAATCTTCCTGATCTTCTCGATCATGACAGCGAGATTCAGGTGCTAGAATCACTGAAGGGAGAGCAGCTGCTGGGCCTGGAGTACGATGGTCCCTTTGATGAGCTTCCGGCACAAAACGCCATGGGCGGTCATCCTTTTGCTGACAAAGCTCTGAAGGATAGGTCCGCAAAAACCTGTCACAAGGTTATCGCGTGGGACGCTGTTACTGGATCCGAAGGAACCGGAATCGTGCATATCGCTCCTGGTTGCGGAAAGGAAGACTACGAGCTTGGCGCATCCAATGGTCTCGTGGCAGTGGCTCCGCTGGACGAGCGAGGAAGGTACATCGAGGGATTCGACTGGCTCGAGGGCAAATCCGCAGGCGAAGTGGCCAAGGAGATAATTGCCAATCTGAAACAGAAAGGTGTTTTGGTTGCAAGGGAGGACTATCCCCACTCCTATCCACACTGCTGGCGTTGCAAGACACCGGTGCTCTTCAGGTTGGTGGACGAGTGGTTCATAAAGATGGACTGGCGCGACGAGATCATCAAGACCGTCGGTGATATCAGGTGGATTCCGGAGTTTGGCCAGGACCGCGAGCTGGATTGGCTTCGCAACATGCGCGACTGGATGATCTCCAAGAAGCGTTACTGGGGACTGGCTCTTCCCATCTGGGTTTGTGATGAATGCGGAAATTTTGAGGTCATGGGATCGAAGGAAGAACTAAAAGAACGTGCGGTGGAGGGATGGGAGGAGTTCGAGGGACACAGCCCTCACAAGCCCTGGATCGACAAGGTGGCCATATCGTGTCCCAAATGCGGCGCAAAGGCACACAGGATTCCGGATGTGGGTAATCCCTGGTTGGACGCAGGGATCGTGCCTTACTCCACCATGGGATACAACACCGACCGCGAGTACTGGGAGAAGTGGTTCCCTGCGGATCTGGTACTTGAGTGTTTTCCCGGCCAATTCCGCAACTGGTTCTACGCCCTTTTGGCCATGAGCGCCATGATGGAGGGAAAGGCTCCGTTCAAGACCTTGCTGGGCCACGCCTTGGTCAGGGACGAGTACGGCAAGGAGATGCACAAGAGCCTCGGTAATGGTATCGAGTTTAATGAAGCGGCAGATACCATCGGTGCCGAGATCATGCGCTACCTGTTCGCAGCTCAAAATCCCGTGCACAACCTGAATTTCCCCGACATTCATCATTCGAAGAAACAGAAGGGAAAGCGCCACCTCGACGATGAAATCCGTCGCAAGTTGTTGACCTTCTGGAACTGCTACAGCTTTTACATTCAGTATGCAGAGGTAGACGGTGTTAAGCCAGGGCAGTTCTCCGTAGCTGTGGAGGAAAGAACCAGGTTGGATAAGTGGATACTGTCCAGGTTGCAGCATCTGGTTCAATACGCCCACGAGTGTTTCGAAAACTACCAGGTTCACATGCTCATGAGCCGCTGGGAACAATTCGTGGAAGAAGACCTTTCCAACTGGTACCTGCGCAGATCCAGGCGAAGGTTTTGGAAGAGCGAATCGGACTTGGAAAAGCAGTCAGCATACGCGACGCTGTACGAAGTGCTTCATACCTGCGCCAGGCTAATGGCACCGGTGATGCCCTTTTTGATGGAAGAAGTCTACCAGAACCTGGTTCGGCAGGTGGACAAGGATGCACCGGTGAGCGTACACCTTCTGGACTATCCTCAGTTCGAAGAGTCTCTTGTGGACGAGGACCTGGAGGCTGCAATTGGAACGGTCATCAAGTACAAGAACCTTGGCTTGTCGCTGCGAAACAAGGCTAACGTCAAGGTAAGGCAACCATTGGGACGACTCATGGTTCGCCCGGCTTCCGATGCCGAAATGGATGTCTTGAAACGTCCGGACATGCAGGAGGTGCTGCTGGAGGAACTCAACGTAAAGGCTCTCGAGTTCATCGAAGATGAGACAGCCATGGTCACCATCAGCTTGAGGGCAAATTTCAAGAGCCTGGGGCCCAAACTGGGGGCCAAGGTTAAAGCAGCCTCTTCAGAGATCTCCAGGCTGGAACCACTGAAGCTCAAGGCCACCTTTGATACCGACGGAAAATACCCCGTGGAGCTTGCGGGAGAACCTTTCGAACTGGAACCTGGTGATGTGACCTTTATCTACCAGGGCCCGGAAGGTATAGAGGTTTTAGTGGAAGATGGTATTTTCGCAGGACTGGATACGACCATAGATCACGATCTGGAACTGGAAGGTCTTGCGCGCGATTTCGTACGGCATGTCCAAAACCTGAGGAAGGATCGTCAGCTGAACATAGAGGATCGAATCTCCTTGCGATACAGGGCCGATGACAAGATTCATGAGGCAGTTACAACATGGCAGGAGTACATAAAGGGTGAGACCCTGGCTGTACAGATGCAAGCTGTGGATGATTTGGATTCACAGAAGGGCAAGGAGATAAAGCTGGCCGGTCAAAATGCTGTCATAGATCTGGAGAGAATCGAGGTCAGAGATTGAGCTTGGGGTACCATTAGCATGGGCAAAGCCATTACACAGCGAAGGGTCGGCATTTGCATTTTGGGCGCGGGACCTGCTGGTCTTGGGGCGGCATGGGAGTTGGCCGACAAGGGACGAGGCAAGGATGTCCTGGTGGTAGATGCAAACACCAAACCAGGAGGACTCGCACGCACAGAGGTTTTTGGTGGACATCGTTTTGACGTGGGGCCGCACAGGTTTTTTACCAGCAACAAGGAAGTCCATGCTCTGTGGCACCGGACCCTGGGTGAAGCTTTTCGTCCAGTTCAGCGTTTGACCAGGATTTATTACAAAGACAAGTTTTACCTTTACCCGGTGTCGGCATTTGACGCTTTACCCAAGATGGGTGCTGTGCAGGCCGCCCGAGCCCTTGCTTCCTATGCTTATGCGTTTGTAGCCAAGGACGCATCCAAGGCGCAGACTTTCGAAGAGTGGGTCACTGCGAAATTTGGAACGAGGCTGTACGAGAGTTTTTTCAAGACCTACACGGAAAAGGTTTGGGGAATACCCTGTAACGAGATAGGAGCTGATTGGGCAGCACAGAGGATCAAGGGGCTGGATCTTTTGGAAGTTGCAAAGAATGCTTTTGGGGTGGCTTTGGGGACAAAACCCAAGACGCTCGTGGACGAGTTTGATTATCCGGACCTTGGCGCTGGCCAGATGTATGAAACAATGGCGCAGCGGGCACAGGAAAAGGGCGTGGAACTGCTGTTGAATACCAGGGTCGAAAAGGCCCATCATGAAAATGGTACACTTAGCCACGTGACAGCCAGGGGTCCCGGGGGCACGATGGACATTTTTGCTGACAAGTTCATCACCACCTTGCCCATAACGAGAATGCTTGCCATGATGAAGCCTGCAGTCGGACAAGATGTGTCAAAGGCGTGCGAGCAGCTTTATTACAGAGATCATATTACGGTAAATCTCATCGTGGACAGGGAGGACCTTTTTCCAGACCAGTGGATCTATGTACACTCTCCTGATGTCCGAATGGCCAGGTTGGCCAATTATTCCAATTTTTCTGACAAGATGGCATCGAGACCTGGCATGACCCCCATCAGCGTAGAGTACTTTGTCTTTCGCACGGATGATCTATGGGGAAAGAAGGATGATGACCTTGTAGAGCTGGCCACTTCCGAGATGGAAAAGATGGGCCTTGTGTCGGCAGAGACGGTGAGCCAGGGGTGGGTAGTGCGCGAGACAGATTCCTATCCTACTTACTACCTGGGCTACGAACAGCCATACTCCATCGTGCGGGCTGCACTGGATGAGTTTTCAAACTTGCAGCCAGCTGGTCGTGGCGGATTGTACAAGTACAACAATATGGATCATTCCCTTTACTCCGGACTTCTGGCCGCAAGAAACATGATGCAGAAATCAAATCCCTATGATGTTTGGAAGATAAACATCGACGCGCAATATCACGAGGGCGGTCAAAGACTGTAAATACGATTTACCCGGGGTAGTGATAATATTCATGGGCTATCGGGACCAAGAAGCTCGTGGACCTTGTTGAGCAGTTGATTGAAAGAAAAAGGTTTGGCAAGGGTTGTGTTTGCACCGGCCACCTCGGCTACGGGAAGGTACTCTGCGGCCCTGACTTTTCCCCCTCCTGAGATAGCGATGATTTTAAGTTCCTCGTCGATTTTTCTCAGATCCATGATTGTTTCCATGCCCTCCTTTCCTGGCATTATCAAATCGGTGATCACCAGGTCTGAAGGGTTTCTGCGAAAAAGAGAAAGTCCCACGTTTCCTTCTTCCGCATCCTGAACCATGTATCCTTCTTGTTCCAGGAGCTGCTTTAAGGTGGTCCTGAGCCTGTCATCATCCTCGATGAGGAGGATCTGCCATACCTTGCTTTTATCAACCATTATAACCATCCCCGTAAGATCTTAGCCCATTTTACTTAAATAGCACTTTTAGGCAAGCGTCTCTGCTGTCATAAAAACAAGGGTTTCTAAAAAAATAGGATTAGTGTATACATCATCCTACCAGGTGTGATACCGCGGATTAATCAATAGACTTATGTCGGGAGTAGAACGATGAGAAGGATAGAGCCGGTCATTTTGGTTGTTACGATGCTTTCTTTTTGGCTTGGGGCATGTGACGATTCGCGTATTCAGGATATTTCCAGGATTCCTGCAAGCGTGAGGATCACGGTAAACCCTCCCAACGATGTTTTCAATGTTGGCCAACAGGTGAACCTGGGATATGTCGTCCTGGATGAAAACGGAATAGTTGTGGATGGAGTAGAGGCATCGTGGCAGGTTCCCTCGGCAGACCATGTCTCGGAGTCCATGGTGAACAAGGGTCAGTATACCTTCCTGCAGCCTGGTAGTTTTACCTGGAGCGTGACATTGACCCTGTACCCCTCCATTTCCGATTCTGTAACCCTGGCGGCCAAGGCCACTCCTGCTGATGTGGAGATAACGGTGGACCCGGAGAAGGATTTTTATGCTGTGGGGGATGAGGTGACGCTCGGATACATCGTGCGGGATCCAGACGGTAACGAACTGCATGACATAGGCGCCACTTGGCAGAATCCGGACGCTGCACAAGTTCAGTCCTTGGGACAGGGCAAGTTCAAGTTTTCACAGGCAGGTGCTTTTACCTGGACCGTCACACTGGACCAACCCTGGGGGGCAAGCGACTCGGTCACACTCATCGTCGATTCAAGCAGTCCCAGTATCGTGGTGGAAAGTCCAGAGCGTGGTGACACCATATTGAAAGAGACTGCTGATGCGAGCGTGTCTGTAAGTGGTAGCGTCACCGACGACATCTCGGGTCTTGCAGCTTTGACTGTACGAACTCAGGAAGGAAATCCTGTTGACGTCACCGTTCAGGCCAATGGGGCATTTTCGGTCCTTATGCCGGTACAAACCGGAGTCAACACCGTAGTGCTTCATGCAGAAGACCTTGCCGGAAACAGCAGCGAGGTGACAAGATCATTTGTCTATGCGCCTGCGTTTTTCTCTCCTGAAGATGACCCTCAGGCCATGGTCGCCAACATGGAGGATGTACTCATCACGGATCGCGCTTTGGACAAGGGCCAGCCGCCTTCGTTTGATCCATGTTCCCACGGAGCCGATGATGCATACCACTGCAATGGAATTCAGGATATTGCATCCTTGCTGGAACTTGCTCTCAACAGCATAGATTTTGCGTCCATGCACGATCCCTTGTCGTTTCATTTTCCTTTGGTCGAGCAAGATTTGGGCACAGTAGACTTGGCTGGATTCGCTACCGTCAGCCTCAGACTGGAGGGCTTCTTCGACCTGGATTTTGCATATAGTGACATTTCAGCAGGTGAGGCAAAGGTAACCGATCTCTCATCCACGGACGCGGGGATTCGTTCGGATGTTGCATTCGAGTCCTGGACCGATTCCAACGGTACAGAGCATGCTGGCCTGACTACCAATTTGGGTATGACGGGAACTCTTCAGTTCCTGGTGTGGCTGGATCTGACCACCTCCGACCCCAACAATCAGGCCCTCCTGTGTGCTCTGGCTCAGAATATCTGCAATCCAGATCCTCCTTTTGACTGTCTGGACGAGTACATCGAGTCCTGTCGAGCCGTTCCAACACCTGCAGGCTCGATGGTCTCGGTCATATCCACACCGGTACTCGCTGGATTGGATATAGGATCCATGACCATGCAATCTGATATCATCATAGGCTTGAACCAATCCACACACGAGCCAAGGGCAAGCCTTGGTGGCCTGGACATCAACCTGAGCCAAGGTGCTTTGGATGTCAGCGCCCTAGAGGACCTGACCATAGAGTTGGGAAGTATTCATTTTGCATCCTATGAGATAGCAAACCTGGGTACCTATCATTTTGATGCGACTTTTATAAGTGACCTGGTTGACGCTGTCCTGGATCCTCTGGTGGATGCGCTCATACCCATCATAGAGCCAACCCTGGAGAACATAATGGGCTGCAGGGATCCAAATAACCCGGCCTGTTTCGTATTGCCCATGTTCGAAGACTTGCTGGCAAGTTTTTCTTTTGATGATGACATCTCAATACCCGATCCTTTCGACAACGCCCAGGATGCTCCAGCCTTGGCAGAGTTCGCTTTCAACACAAGGCTCGATGACATTCTTTTCAGGACCGGTTTTGGCGGCAAGCTCACCATGAGTGGCAGGGTCTCGGCGGCCATGTCCCAAGAGGTTGATAATCACAGAGATGATGACAACCTGGGTGTCGGACTGCTCAGTGGGTGCCTGGACACTGATACGGGATTCGGCGGATATCCAACGAACTCCAAGGCCATACAGTTGGCAAATGCGGTGGACATGGTAAACCAGATAATGTACGCGGTGTGGGCTGCTGGTGGCCTGGATTTGAGTTTGCAGCAGTCCCAGCTTGATCTTTCTGACCAGGCTGATGTCACGGATCTTTCCATCGAGTTGAAACCCTGGCTGCCTGTGGTATTGCACTCGTGTTCTGAAAGCGAGAGCGACGTAAGTACGGCGTGGGGAGATGTTCACTTCGATGTATCGTTTATGGAAAATGGCAAACATGTTCAGGCGAGTGGATTTGCCAGCCTGGAGTTGGATGGGCAGTTGGAAGTGGACCAGGATCAGGTACCGGATTTGAACACAGATACACAAGCTGCGTGGTCTGAGATGGAGTTGGAGTCTCTGCTCGTTGACGGACAGATGGATTCATTCTCGGGAGCGGAAGCACAAAAAGTGAAGGACTTGGTAACATCTGAGGTTTTGACCCAGGTCATCTCCAGGGTGGAAAGGGTTTGTGTGAATCAGTTAGGCAGATTCATACCTGCATACGACATAAGTTCTTTCCCTGGTGTGGATCCAGCAGAATCGGAGCTTGACATAGGTGATTTGGACGCACAGGAAGCCCAGGGCAGGATAATCCTCAACGGCGAGTTCACTCAGTAGGTTCTTTGGTTACCAAAGGCAGGGACGGAGGTCTAGCCTTGCTTGGTCCAAGCACTTTTTCGTTCCCTTCGCTCCTGTAGCCTCAAACCTTGCGATCTTGCTTCGTCGGTCAGTCGGGATCTAGCCAACCACCCTTGTTCAAGCCGGATTTTTCTTTTTGGTCCGTGTGTATCTGGAGTCTTTTCTAAAAGGTCTGCGGAAAATCTTCGAATTGAACACTTATCAGCCCATCATGGGCCACAAGGCAGACTCAGCTTCGCCTTGCACGTTCAGCTCGTGCTCTTTTTTACTTTTCTTTGTGCATTTTACGCGTTT
>JALVPF010000219.1 GCA_027031935.1 Myxococcales bacterium
CTTTGTGACCCTCTTGTTGGCATGTGGAGCAAAGCTTGTGTTTAACTCTGTAGAAGCCGAGTCAATATGTCAGTAAATTGCCGAGTAAAAATGTCAGTAAGAAAGATCATTTATGCGGCCCTTTTCAGGTCAGATTTTGAAGGTGATGACGAGTCGATGAGGCGAGAGACAGCTTTAGGAGAGAAGCGAGCTACGGTGATATTTTTGTATGAGATTTCTATGGAAGCGTTACGCAATTGAAGGACGGTGACCCGTTTACCAGCGATAGAATGGAATTTTTTAGAGGGAGGGATTTGGAGGATAAGGCCTTCGAAGGAGATGGTGTGATCATTTGCAACGGTCCTGGTGTCTTTGAGACAAAGAATGCGGTCGAGCTTGGAGGCAGGAGGAGACTTTAGAAAGACTTTATTGCTTTGCCTGGGAGCTACACCGAATTTGCGGTTGAATTTTGGAAGAAAGAGTTTCAGGAATTGGTTTGCCTCTTTTATGTTTGAAACATTAGCCAAGCGAAGTTCAACGACCAGACGGTCTTGAAAGGTTTTCCAGAGACGCTCTATACGACCTTTTGCCTGAGGGGATAGTGCATTAATAATCTTGATGCCAAGTTCGTTCATAGCTCTTCCGAATTGAGTCAGAGGGGGCGTATTATTGAGTTGCTCGATGATGGTTGGTTCGCGTGGGCTATGGAAGATGTTATGACGGTCGGAATAAAGACTCAGGGGCAGTCCTTTGGTCAGAGCGATATTGCGCATCAGGTCCATGTAAGCCCAAGTGGTTTCTGCCTGCTCGAAGTGTGCCCAGACAGTACTGGTAGCATCATCAATACCACCCACCAGGTTCAATTTGGGGCCGCGGTCTTCGAGCCAAGGGTGGGGCGAAGCATCGATTTGAATCATGGCGCCAAAGGCAGCCTTCCTTTCTCGACGGCTTCTGTACCTGGAGCTGCGATGTTTGTGTTTTGGTGCGATGTTGTGTGAGCGCAGGAGCGAGCGCAAAGTCTCTCGGCCGATATGAATGTCGTATTGTTCATCGAGTATTTCCTGCAGGTGTGTGTCATTTATGTCTCTGAGTTCGCCCCTTACCAGTGTAACTATTTTCCTGCGTATCTTTGAAGGAATACGTCGTGGGCTACGACGGCCTTTGTTTTTGTGTATGATGCCTTCCAGCCCTTCATCCCTTACTCGTCTAAGGATACGCCAAACCTGGCGTTCAGAGCGCCCCAGGGCCTGTTGAGCCTGCATCATGGTCAAGCGTCCATCCATCAACGACTGGATTACCTCAATGCGATGTTTTTCTTTCATGTTTAGACTCATCATTTCTATTGCCTCCTCGATAAGAACAGAGAGGGGCAATGTCAGCAGAAAATGGTTCAATGGTGGGGAAAAAATCATGCATAGCCACCCCCACCGGCAGTTTTGCCAAGCAGCTTCGGTCGGGCTACGCCCTCCCTCAGCTGCTATGTTTCGTCCTGTAGTCCTACTGACATTTTCATTCGGCTATCACACGAGATTTTGCTTTGATTGAAAAAGCCTTGGATTTCTGATGAAATCCACAGATTTCCGACGATGGAATTTCTCGGGAATGGTTCGTATGTTTTTAGGGCAAAATAAACCTTTTTATTCAGGCTGTTAGGCCTTGTTTTCAAGTCTTGACGATAAAATGTTTGGCATGATGTTTGCTTATATATTGATCCAGGAGAATTAAGGTATGCGATTCTGGATGATACTTGCGCTTTTGAGCCTTTTGGTCTTGCCCGGCCGGGTAATGGCACAACAAGGCATTGTCGTGGATCGCATCAGCTCCTTGCGCCTGAACATTGAACGCATAGAGGATGCCGAATCCGCTGTTAGGCTTCATCGTGACAAAGTGGCAAAAGAACACGAAGCCCTGGCAGTTCAAATCAAGGAGATCAAGGAGAGCATGGGCGACAGTGTGCTTCCCAACTTTCCACTCGAGGCCAAGCTCAGAAAAAGTCATGACTTGGCGAACACATTGACCCTCCTGAACCGAGAGTTGGATGCTTTGGAAAGAGCCAGAAAATCCAAACTAGAGAAGTTGGAGAAGGTTTATGACGAGCTTGTGGAACAAACTGCGAAAATTGTCAGAACAGCATCGGAAGGCAAAAAACAACAACTGGTAAGATTTTTAGCCAGGGCCAGATCAGAGCGGCAGGCTGTTCGTGCCCAGTTGTCTTCCCTTGACGATTCTTCTTTTCGCACAAGCCACGGTTTGAACGAAAAGGACTTGCTGGCATCCGATGATCCCGATGAGCTTTCCGAAAGGGCGGACGCAGTACGGGATGAACAGGACAAGCTGAGAAAAGAGCTGGCATTTGTGGATAAACGCATCAAGGAGCTTGCAGACGAGGCACGTCTGGACAGGGAGATGAGGGAATTTGTGGGTGACCATGATATTTTCAACGAGGACTCGAGAGTGGTCGTGGCTCCATCGGTTCAGAATGATACCCCTGAAAATGACAAGGATTTGGATTACGGTCAGATAGGCAACGGGAGGAATGACGATCCTTCTTCCTTGTCAGGACAAGAAACTTCTGATCCAGTCAGTGACCAGGATGCAGGAAAAATGGTGGATGACAGCGAAGGCCCCGATGCTCTTTTCAGTGGCGGCCCTCGAGAGAGTTCATCCAAAGCCAGTCAACTGCAGAAACGAAAGCGATGGATCATTCAGCGCTTGAAAAAACTTCAGAACATTCACGATCGCATTCTCGAGCGCATGGACGAAATGGAAAAAGAATAGCCGATCAGACTTCTCTCCATGATACATTCAGCTCATGAATTCAATTTTGAAAAAGTTTTTTGCTGATCTTTGGGTCTTGCTGTACGGCTTGACATGTCTGAGCATGTTGCTGTTGGCTTCATGCACATTGGCAAAAACAAGATCTTCTATCCGAGTACAGGTCAGCCAGCAATATGATTCAAACTCAGTCCGTGTAAGCGGTGATAATGTATCTGGGGATTTTCTTACAAGATTGTTGCTCAGGGGGCAGTTGGTGATTCGTGAGTCTGAGCACACCATTTGGGGCAATCTTCAGGAGGGAGGCAAGATATTTTACCATGACACTGATGAAGATCAGATAGTCTCTGCGCTTTTTACCGGTTACAGCTACACGTGGGGACAAGATGATTCCATCGGATTAAAGCTCAGCGCAAGAGACATGACCCAATACCACCACTCCAGGGATTATCTGCAGGTGTCTGCAGCCGCTTTCATGTCCATCGGGCTTTGGTCTTCACTTTCACTGGAACTCCTGGCAGGTGCAAGGCATTACACGTTCAAGCCGGATCCGGTACTTGTTTTCGATGAGCAGCATGTTCGTTTCTCCAATACTGGTCCCATCACCCAACTGAGGCTGCTTGCACGACTGGGGGATCACTGGGACGTTGATGTTTTCTATGGCCTTGGGGTCAGGTTTTTTGATGATGATGCCTATAGGTTCATCCCAGACGATTCAGCAGATGTAAATCAGTGTCCTGGTGAGCATGCTTGCCTCTTGCCCACAGGGTCCAAGCGCATGGATTACAGGCATTCCATGGGACTTGGCTTGAAATTTTCGGCCAACTGGATTTCAGATTACGTCCTGGTGGCAAACCTCTCTTATATGGCAACCTACAACGACTCAAATTCCACTGGCTCCACCGCCATCTGGAACAGAATGAGAGCCGTTTTATCCGTACAACTCCCCCTTGACCTGGCTTTGCATCTCATGGGTACTGTTCAACTGAGTAATTTTCCCGATGGAAGAAACCTTCTGTTCAACCTTTATGAGCCCGATGCCGATGAAAATGAAAACTCAGCCGTCGCAAGATTGACATGGAATTTTCTTAAGGATTTTCAGATCGTACTGGAAGGCGCCATCTATCGCGGCGCCATTCCACTGGGGGATGTGGGCACTACTGATTTTTCCAGACAGACCCTGCTTCTGGGATTGGCGTGGGCTTTGCCTCGCTAGTTCATGGCAAGATGGTCATCAACAGCATCAGCACGCTGAACAGTGGCAGTAAAACAGCCAGGGATGCTCTTGAAGTAGGTAATTTATGTACTTGGCTCATGGCGATAACCTGCAGTACTATGGCCCATATTCCACCCAGCAGGTTTCCTATGACAGGTACTCCGAGCATCAGCAGAGGTGTAAGACTGTAGGCCGTCGCTCTCATGGTAACCTTGAGCCCCAATCTACGACCTGACACGAGCAAAATTCCAAGGTGATTCAGCACGGATGTGACGAGGAGGTTTATAGCCCCTAAAACAGGTGCGGCCACCAGGCTTATTCCCAATAATTCTTTTATGGAGTCCAGGACATGCTCTGGGGAGACTCCCATCTTGGATAGCTCCTCATTGGCCTTGAGCATTTCCAGGTTTGCCTGGTAATTCATGTCTATTTGCCACAGTCCATACAGACAAAAAAACGCCACTCCCACCGTACAGGTTATCCATCCGAAGAGAAATGCACGAGCGTAACCAGAATCAGGCAAGGAGGCGAAAAACAAACTCGGGGCGGAGAGCACGTCTTTGATGGTCCTGGTGAATCGGCTTAAAATCCCGCCTTTTTGTTCCCAGGCGGGAGCTTGTTTCAACTGCTCCATGTGCGTTTTGATCGTGGATTCCAGAATCCTGTGCAAGTCTTCCAGTCGCTGTTGTTCCTGTGTTTGAGGAATCAAGTCTTCATCTTGTGGCGAGTCGTTCGAATCGGGCGGCAGGATGTCCTGAGATTCATCAGGGGCAGAGACGGGCTCCATGTTCTGTTCGTCTGTAGAGGCATCTTTGGCAATGTCTTCAGGGGCTTGATATCCTTCGGGGGGGTCAATCCAGATTTTAGATTTGCAGTATGGGCAGCTGATCTCACCATAGCGCTCTGTTTCAAAGTTGTATCCACAGCCCGCACATCTGACCAGATGCTTGTCAGTTTTTTTCATCACTGCTCCGTACAAACGTAAAAAAACCGCGCAAAGTGACTTGCGCGGTAACAAAAAAGCAAATCGGGAAGACAGGATTTGAACCTGCGACCCCCTGGTCCCGAACCAGGTGCTCTACCAGACTGAGCCACTTCCCGACCTGTCAACGCGCCGGTAACGCTGCCCTGAGTTTCCTTATGGCCGCGTCCGGATCGCCTTGACCAAACACGCCGCTGCCCGATACGAATACATTCGCTCCAGCTGTGGCAGCCCGGCCAATGGTCTTGTCTTTTATCCCACCGTCTACTTGTATGTCAACCGCCAACTGCCTTCTGGATGCCTCGTTGGCGATCCTTTCAACCTTGGTGAGCATGGATGGAATAAAATCCTGTCCACCGAATCCCGGCTCCACCGTCATTACCAGAACGAGGTCTGAGATTTCCAGCACGTGTTCTATGAAGCTGACCGGCGTAGACGGATT
>JALVPF010000220.1 GCA_027031935.1 Myxococcales bacterium
AGTCCTGAAAGCAAAAAAGGTGTATATGGGTGAGCTGGTGGCTAGGGCAAAAAGATGCGGACCAGCTGGAAGCGTGACCTTTCTCCCGAGAAATTCAACCTCTACGGATTTTTGACCCGGCCACAACCTGTCGCCTGCAAAGGAGACCAAGCCACCCTGACGAATGAATCGCAAGCCCTCCACTGCAGAAAATTCATCACGTTCATTGGTGGAATAGGCCAACACGGCTACACCATTGTCCAGGAGATCTTTTTTCTGCAGTCGTTCCACCTGCTCTTTTTCTCTCTGGCCCATGAACAGTAAAAGGTCCAAGCCTTCTGCCTTGAACAGGCGGGCTGCCACCTCCCACGATCCCACATGTGACATCAGCAGCACTCCACCTGTACCTTCCTGTGCTGCTGTGCGAAGGATTTCCAGGCCCTCGTCTATTCTCTCTATTGCCCCACCTCGATCCAGACGTACACGCTCTGCGAACAGGCTGGCAAAGGAGTGAAATTGCTTCCAGGTCATGCATAAGCGGGCGAGTTTTCCCTTCTCCGGGAAAAGCGCCTTGTAAAAATCCATGGATCTGCGGACACGAGCAGGCTTGAAGAAAAAATAGAAGCTAGACACCCACCATGCGAAAAAAGCTATTACCCAAACACCCAAATACCTCGATAGCCTCACGAGGCTTAGATAAAAACCTCCACTCATGCCTTTGGCTCCGCTGGCGCAGTGGCGATAAACCAGGTCTCTTCACGGCCTGCAGCAGCTGCCTGGGTCATCTGAAACTCTAAACCTGCCTTTTGCAGAGCATCTTCTATCTGTCTGGCTGTGCGAAATACTGGATTGAGCCCCCTTGAGCGCAATCTCGCAGACTCCATCCATCTCTCCCATGCAAATCTTCCTCGCTTGGGGACATTGGCCCTTATCAGCAGCCTTGCTCCAGGTCTCATACTTTGCCTGATCATCTGTAATGCCTTTTTCAATTCCTTATCGGCAAGGTAGTGCATCACATCCAGAAATAGCACCAGGTCGAATGTGTCTTGTGATGTGTCCCAGGTCGTTGCTGATGCAAGCTCTACCCTCGCCCTGTTTCCAAGCACTCGCTCGGCGATTCTTTTCCTGTCCACATCAGGGTCGAGAGCATAAAAATGTGCTCGTGGCAATATGGCAGCGAGAAAACTCGAAGCAAGAGCATAACCACATCCTAAGTCCAGTACCCGCTCGATATTTTCTGCCGGCCCTGCCAGTTGAGCAAGTTTGGGAAACATGGGGTCCAACAGAAGCTTGAATCTAGCAAACATCCTCACCGAGGGTTCGAGATGGGCATATCTTTTGCGCACGGCACGAAGATGTTTGCGAGAACCCGCCTTCGTTTCTAAAGATGGAAATGATCTTGGCGCAAATATCCGGGTGAGAAACGGGGGCAGAATGACAAAAGCGCCCAACAAGCTGAATCCGATTCCGAGCAGTGTGGTAAAGCCTGCGCTGTGAGCCACTGCATGGTGTGCCATGGCAAGGGTTCCCAGGCCAACCAGGGTGGATGTCGCTGCAAGAAAGACCGCCACCCGGATAGGGCCCATGGACGGATTTTCGTTTTTGAAGTACCTCTGCTGAGCCTTGACAAAATACAGCGCATAGTCCACCCCCATGCCGAGAATCACAACACCCAACATGAGGGATGGAATATCCATGGGATGATTAAAAAGCTTCATGAAGCCCATGGTGCAGACCAGGGCGAATCCAAGGGGTAAAACAGCTATTCCCACCAGGGTGGCATCAAGAAACAGGATAATGAGAAGCACCAATACCGCAAGGCTGACGATCATCAGCATTCGAACGAAGGAGCTTGCCAGGAGTCGAGACATGTGCTGTGAAAACATGGTCGGATCAAAGACCGCCAGACCCATGGCATGAGCATGCTTGTATAGAGCTTCCGAGTCGTATTTATCACCAGGCTCCACTGCTCCCACCCATATCCAGCCACCGTCTTTAGTGTGGCTGATTCCGAGAATTTCATAGAGTTTTTCAGGAATTGGAATAGGTTTTTGCTCAGGCCTTGCAAGAGAACTGATGAAAGGGTCAAAGGCATCCTGGGCAAAGCCGAGTTTTGTACCGTACTTTTTCAAATGGGAAGATATTTGCTGTATGCGCTCTGGTGTAAAAAATTTTTTCCATGCCTTTATATGTTCTTGTCCCAGTCGCAGGCCAGGCAAAACCATGGACGGGGAAAAACCGGACCTTATGGAGCCTGAGGCCTTTGCCTTGTCCATGAGGTCTGAAAGGGAATCCGTGCGCTGCCGTAGCTTTTCGATGCTAGGTGCTTGTGCCAATAGATAGGTCCGTTGAAAGATATCTCCCCATGTGTTTTTTACCAGCTGTTCTGCTTCGATGGTGTTTTGGCTCACGGTGTTCATGGATCGCAGATCCACACTAAACCCGGGACTGCCAAGCACGAGCATGCCAATGGTAAGCACCGCAGCAAGAGCCACTGGTATCCAGCTTTTTCCCCTGGTGATTGATGCCAGCATGGTCTGAATAGGCAGGATGGATTTACGCTCCGAGCTTTTTACCTCGGGAAAGAGCAGAGGAAAGACCAGGTGCACGAAGAGGAATGACAAGCCAACACCAAGGGCGGCGAACAGTCCGACCTGTCCCAGCATGGTAATTCCGCTCAGATACAAGGTTAGAAAAGCTCCAACCGTGGTCAGGGCCGCAACCAGCCCAACGGACCAGACTTCTTTGGATGCCTGCCTGCCGGTAATGCCCTTTGCTCGATCCAGAAACTGCAGGTAGGCTATGGCGTGATCAACACTGATGGTAACGAGGGCGCCTCCAAAACCCAAAGCCAGGGCAGAGATGGATGTCTCCACAAGGGAGTAAATCAGCAAGGCAAACCCGACACCGGCGACTGCAGGAACAAGGGCCAGCAATCCCAGCCATGGCCTGGGAAAACACAAGAGCAACAACAGGGCAACTCCCAGGGTGGCTATCCACAGCGCCCGTTTGGTGTCAGCCCTGACGATGTTCTCATTGTCCAACGCAGACCTGAATGCTCCAATGGCCGTTATCTCTACCCTGGAGCCGCCTTGATGGTCTCGATCCAGTTGTCCCTGTATATCATCCAAAAGAGCGATGATCTTTTTTGCCTGGACGGTGTCGCTGCCTGGCTTTTTGGGATCTGCAAGTATGAGAAGGTGACATCCGTCAGCACTAAGCAGTTGGCCATTGTATAGATAAGCCCCCTTTGTGGGATTCAAGGCTGCCATCCTGCTGAGTACCACATCTCGAAAACCGAGAGGGTCCAGGCTGAGAGCATGGGCCTGGCCAACTCCCTGAAGCCCGGAGAGTTTCTTTACCTGCTCTTGCAAGGCAAGCTCCATTGCCTGTGGTGTGATTCGTTGGCTGATGTCTCTCGCGAGTTGTGTGGAGTCGAACATCTGGGGAAGGTGTTCCAACAGCAGATCAAGCAACTCCACCATGGCCTGCGCAGCATTATCCATGCCCACGCGATCAAACAGGCCGCTTTCTTTCATCTTTTTTTCAACATAAGTTGCTGCATGGCTGAGCTCTTGGGGGACATTGTCCCTGTTGCAGTCCATGTGCAGGTCCATGGTAACCAAGTCCAATGCAGGATGCCGCCCGAGTATCTTTGCTGCAGAGTCCACCACAACATCGCCCCTGGGGATGGATGAAGTGATGTCTGCATCCACAACAATGCGCTTTAGGCCAAGCAGGAAAGAAGCTGGAACAACTATGATGATGGCAATAATGGTCAACCAGCGAATTTTTTTTTGATAACTGGTCATGGTGGTGGAAGAAGCCTGCTGCGGACTTTTTTCGGGATAAATATTCGTCTGAATATGAGTCCTGTGAATGTGGCACTATTGCGCCAGAAATCCACCCAGGGTCTAAAGTGAGATATTCGTCCGCCCCTGGGTTCGTAGTTTACACCCACTTGCACCTCTCGAACCGGAATATCATGCCAGTGGGCCAAAACCAGAATCTCCACTTCAAATTGAAATCTGCGTGCGCGACTGCCCCAGGTCAGAACATCTGGTAAGGGATAGATTCTGTATCCACTCTGGGTGTCGGATACTTCCGGGCCTCCTGCTGCCCGAACCCAGAAATTGGAAAACCCTCTTCCGAACCTGCTGGTCCAGGGAATGTGGGGGCCTATCATTCCTCTGCGATTTCCCACTATGACGCCTTTGGTCGTTTTTTTAGCTTCAGCCACGAGAAGGGCTGCATCTGCCGGGTCGTGTTGACCATCAGCGTCCAGCGTTATGGCCCATTTCGAAACCTTGGCAGCTTCGTTCATTCCAGTCAGCAGGGCTGCTCCTTTCCCCTTGTTGGTTTCGTGTCTCAGCAGGACGACGTCATTCAATGATTCAAGGACCTTTCTTGTCTCGTCCTCAGAACCATCGTCCACCACAAAAACCGGAAAGCCGTATTGCCGTAAGCCATCGACTACGTGCTTGATGGACTTGGAATGATTATATACTGGGATCACAAAGGCGAATTCATGGGCACCTGTTTTTCCCGAAGCCTGTGTTTCTTGTGTCATCAGGTATGCAGATCCTCTTTGTCCGGAGAAATGGATTTTTCGAAAACAAGATTGTAGAGATCATCCAGGGTGTCTATGTCCATCAGCTCATCACGTTCGAAAAAAACGCCGGAAATATTTTCTATGATGGCGATTGTGTCCAGAATGTCCACGCTGTCAAGCCCGGCCGATTGCAGAGATTGATCATGATGAAGCTTGCCGAATTCATCACCAAATTTTTCACGCAGTGCGTCATCGATGATTTTTTTCAGTTTTTTTTGTGGGATCATCTCGCTCAATGTGGCCTTAGACCTTTCCAAAAATAAGTGAAGTGTTGACTCCACCAAATGCAAAATTGTTGTTCATTCCAATACGAAAAGATTCCGACCTGGGCTGTTTCATGACGTGGTTCAAAGGAGCGCATCTAGGGTCAGGCTTTTCCAGGTTCAACGATTGTGCCATGAAGCCTTCATTCATCATCAGTATCTCTGCGATGGACTCCAAGGCACCGCTGGCACCCAGGGTGTGGCCCATGCCTCCTTTTATGGCGCTGACAGGAACCTTGTCTCCCATGAGCCTGTTGGTCGCCAGGGCTTCGGCCTGATCCCCTGTTTCGGTGGCAGTGGCATGAGCGTTGACGTGTTGGATTTGGTCCGGGTTCAAGCCTGCATCTGCAAGAGCGCGTTCCATGGCTCCCGAAATACCCTCAGGGCTCGAGCTGGTCAGGTGGGTTCCGCTGCAGTTGGTTCCATATCCCAGTATTTCAGCCCAGATGGTAGCCCCGCGTTTTTTTGCCGATTCGTATTCTTCGAGAATGAGACAGCCAGCGCCCTCTCCCACCACCAGTCCATCTC
>JALVPF010000221.1:0-3012 GCA_027031935.1 Myxococcales bacterium
CCAGACATGTCACAGTTGATCATCATCAAATTTGGATCCGCGCTGCTGATTGAGGGTGAAAACATTCCTCCACCTCCGGACAATCCAACCGGCATCCAGCCGTCAATTGCCTCAGGGAGTATGCGCGGGCCATGTGAGATGGACAGAGCGACGTCCGAATAGTCAAAAACCGGAGGGTTGTCACCATCTTCTATGCTGGCAAAGATATAGTAGTTTCCTTCTGGCACGGACGCACAATCCCAGATGAACGAATCGGCGTCATCATCTTCAGAGATTCCCGACGTGATTACCATTCCGTCATTACCAGAATCGTCAGTGTCGTAATAAATGGTTATGAGCGCATCCGAGTCAGGATCCGAATCGGTCCATGTGATGGTAAAGGATCGGTCTGCTTCAGTACCTTGCTTCGAAGGGGCTGTCACGGTGATGGTCGGAGCCCGGTGTCCATCCTCGATCTGGCCGCTGGATTGTGAGCATGTGACGAGTAAGACAGCTGAAATCAGATATAGTGTAAAAACGCTGATTGGTCTCCACATAAAAATCCTCCTCGCTCATTTCTGCCAGTCTGCGCGTTTGTGTCCTCGCTATCAAGAAACAAAATATTTACCAACCTTGTGGCCATCGCTTCCAGTATGGGAATCATGCTGTAATGATAAAACGCTATTTACATCGGATCGAGCCTTGGATACCATGCCAACGAATCCAAGCACAAGGAGGTCCCATGCGTACGCTCATCATAGCAGCAACTCTGCTGGCCTTGTCATGTCCACACAAGTCATTGGGTGCAGACGAGCCTGGACAGGCCAATGTAGCCAAAACAAATCCGGCCGTACCACCCAAGCCAGCCCAGCGTACCGTCCAACTCAAGAGCGGTCTTTTTCAGTTCAAGGTACGCTTGAATCCGGCAGTTCCTGATCCTGGTTCGGTTGTGGATGTTCGTATCGAGATGTTTGAGGTTCCTCCCGTTCCCGATCCAATTTATGGAGAGTCGATCCCTGTCAAGGATGCACGTATGACAGTGGACGTCATAGATGCGGACGGAGCAGGCTATCCCTTGTCGATGCTCGTCCACCATTTGCAAGATGCCGGTGCCTATGGCTTTCATTTTACAGCCCCTCGTCGTGACACATACAGGGTCGTCCTCAAGGGCGAGTACAAGACAAAGAAGTTTTCACCACATTTCAGGATGCCTGTTGGAATTTGGCCATTCAAGAACGTGGATGCAAAAGGTCATGAGACAGTTGTACATGTCGCAGCCTCTTCTGCACGCATGCCGGCAATACCAGGTGCAAAAAGAGGACCAGCAGTTCCTGGTTCATCCAATGCTTCTTCAGTGGCAAACTCTACCCAAAGCGTATCGGCCTTGACACAGGCGATGAAAGACATGGGTAATGCATGGGTGGAGTTGCAAGTGGCCATGTTGGCCGGAAGACGGGCCGACCTTGCCCGGGCAAAGACCGTCGCATCAGGTCTGCAATCTCTCGTGGACAAGGCAAGGCCCCTTGTTCCTTCTGACCCGGATTTTGCTGATTTGATGAAGCAGGCCTCTGATGAACTTGGCAAGCTTGTAAAACATGCTGGCTCAGGCAAAGACAAAGAAGCAGTCAGGGCTTTTGATAATGTGGCTTCAAGACATTGCAATCGCTGCCATTTTGTCAAACGTTGGAAGATTCTATCCAGCCCTGAGGAGTTTCCGGCCATGCTGCCGTGAATGCGGAGGATATCATGGGAAAATATCTTAATAATTTCCTTGTTGCCCTGTCGTTGATGTTGACGTCTTCTCTGTTTCTGTTTGCGTCGGCTGATGAAAGTGAGCTGCCAATGGTGGGTGATATTACAAACGGAACCCGTCTCTATCGAGTACACTGTTCCGTCTGCCATGGCTTTTTCGGAAAAGGAGATGGACCTGCAAAGGTAACACTAAAAAAGTCTCCAGCAAATCTCAGGGACGGATCGCTGATGAATGCCCGGGATGATTCCATGTTGTTTTCAATCATACAGACAGGCTGCAAGCGTTCTGGATGTTCTCCAGCCATGCCGGGTTTTGGCAATGAGTTGAGCAGTCTGGATGCTTGGGACCTGTTGGCATATTTGCGCTCTATGCATGTGCCCTTGACGTGGTTTTTTCCGCAAGTAGATCAATATGTGGTGAAACGCTACCATATTGGTCATGTGGGAAATGAAGATTTCCAAGACGGACAGAAGGAACGCCTCAGGAAACGCATTGGTAAAGTTAAACCAGAAGAGCTCTTTCAGACGGTGTTTACATTGTTCAAGGCACCGACACATCATCGCAGCCCGGAGCTTGTTCCACAGCAGCCTCGCAGGTTGGCACAGCTGAAAAAAACCAACAAGTTGGGATATGTGATTTTTACGCAGTTGCAGGGGCCGAGAAATCGCAAGGTGCCCATAGGGATCTCGCTGGATGTAAATTTTACCATAACAAAGCTTGTGGCAACTCTGGTGGATCCTGGCATTGCCGGTGAATATAATAAACGCCTGGAGAAGTATGTAGGTATGGGTAAACGTGGCGACGATCCAAGATTCAAGACAGGCAGGGATAAGATGAGCAAGGTTTTCGACAAGGCCGTACAACGTGTTTATGCCCTGGCCGTAGAGGGCGCAAATGCGTTCGAGTTGGAAGAAAAGGACCGTTCCTGGGCCGATGGAACTTTTTAGAGCCTTGATTACCTGATCCAACCAGGGGGCACGCCGGCATGCCTGGCCTCTTCGGGCAGGCCCTCTTCCAGATATTTTTTGGCATCCTTGAGGTTTTGTTCACAAGTCTCCAACTCTTTGCCCAGGGATTCGGCTGCATTCCGTGCGTTTGGGGTGCCGAAAATCAGGCCTTTTCTGGAGGACTCGTCCCTTGCACTGCGCAGTTTTTGACATTCTTTTTCCAGATCGTCGACTTTCTTGCGGGCCAATGCGGCCTTGTCTTTCCACATCTTGCGTTGTTCCTTGTTGGTCGGGTCCACCTTGTTGGTCTTCGCAGGTGCAGCTGCATTGCCC
>JALVPF010000221.1:3022-8927 GCA_027031935.1 Myxococcales bacterium
GGTTTATAACCTTGCGACTGTTGTCCTGGATTTGCCTCAAGAGATTTTTTCCGTTTTTTCTCCTGTTGTTCCAGTTCCTTCAGCACTTTGCTGCGCTGAGGTTCCGGGAGTTCGTCCGGATTGTCCGTGAAATGTACCACGCCCTTCTTGTCCACCCACTTGTATATGTCAGCCTTGGCAAGATTGACAAGAGCCCATGAAAAAGTCATGGCTAAGCTGAGCATCGCCATTAAAAAGGTCTTCATTTTGATGCACTCCCCTCCAGGTACTGCGCGAGCTGTTGACCGAGAAAATTGGCTACTCCCAAGTCTCTCTCAGTAAAAGTGCTTCCGGTCTTTTTATTTATGAGTTCCATTGCACCCATGACCTGGCCTTCTGCCTGGATGGGGACGCAAAGAATGGACTTGGTGGGATATCCAATTTTTTCGCTGATCTGCTTGTAAAATCTGTGGTCGCGGTTGGCGTCGGACACTGCCATCCCAACCGCGGTCTCTGCGCAAAATCCCACGATGCCTTGGCCCATTTTTACCCCTATCCCCATCACCTCGTCAGCCTTGGGACCACGTGCTGTGCCAATGCGAAGTTCGTCTGAATTGATGTCCGCTAGAAACACGGATCCGGAATCCGTGCCTATGGTGTCCATGGCCAGATCCAGCACATAGTCCAGGGCCTCTTTCGTGTCAGATTTGTCCTGAACCTTCTGGGAGAGATCAAAAACCTCCTGTAGCAAGTCGGCTGTGGACTCCGAAGTGAAGTCGATGGCCCGTCCAATGCCGGAACTTGTGGCGGTCGGTAAAACCGCGTCTTGGGATTCAGGTTCATCTTCTGCTATCCTTGCCAGTGATCTGGCCGGAATGGTCTTGTCCTGGAGCTGTCCTGCCGGCATCTCCGGTATGGTGACAGCCGTGTCTTCTACGCCGGGCATTTCAGGAATTGTGTTGAAGTTGTCCTCGTCATCTATATCCATCTCTACTATTTTGAAAACCCTTCCCGTTGTCGTATCGGTTACGTGAATGGAGTTGTCCTGCATGATATCACAGAGAACATTTTCCGCGGCTGCTCCATCCTGGCCAACTTTTGCAAGGCCTTGTCTCAGAGCAGATAGCCAGTCGTCAGCCTCCACCTGAAGGGTGATGTCATTGGGAATTCCTTGGTCCCTTGGGATGAGGATCTCGAAGTGAGCCATTGGATTCTCCTTGGGTGGCAAGTTGTTGCGACCATTCTAGGTTTCATGATGTGAGGGTGTCAAATCCCATAATAAAGCCGATTGACGAATAGCCCCAATGGAACTATTATCAATGACTCAACTGCTGGGGAGGACAATATGACCGAGAACATTGTCTATCAGGTCGATCTCGACCGTGAGGCCATTTTTTTCGAAAACGAATGGCTTGGGCGCCATGATTTGGCCGAGCGTATCAAGAAGGCTATCGAAAACCAGGATTTCAGAATTTCAGCAGCGAGCCTTGCCTTGGAATACCTGGAAAACACTCTCGCCAATGTGAAGACCATGGGCGTCAGGCTCGTGGACGGAGACGCCCAACGATTGGAAAAGTTTGCAGCGAGGGAAGGCATTTCGTCAGGCTCTTTTATTCGTCAAGCTCTCTTGGCATACATGGCGGCACAACCTCCCCTGGAGGATGATGCTTCATCACAGGAAAATTCTGCTGAGGCTGCTTCTTCCCAGCTTCAGAGCATGGATACTGCTCCAGGAAGTGATGAGGCAGTGATCGTGAGCAGTCCCGATCAAAATTCCAAACCTGTAATTACAACCATCACCACAGAGCCGGCCGCTCCAGACGAAGCCGCCGGTGCCGTGGAACTTACGGACAGAAAATCTCAGGAAGCCTCGAGTGTGATGGTGGATCCCGCTGTGGCCGAGGGGAAGGCTTCTGATGACGGCGTTGGTGGAGGCTGGTTCAAAAAGGAATGACCATGCTGTCAGGCGCTTTCCACCAGAACTGCCTTTCCCATGCCACCCCCGACGCATAGCGTAGCCAGTCCTCGTTTTGACTTCCTTCTTCGCATCTCGAACAGAAGTGATATGACGAGCCGTACACCTGTGCAGCCAACAGGGTGTCCCAGAGCTATTCCGCTGCCATTGACATTGGTGATGGAGCGATCCAGATCCAGTAGCATCTCGCAGGCCAGATACTGTGATGCGAAGGCCTCATTGAGTTCTATCAGTTCGATGTCGTTAAGTGTCCAACCGGCCCGCTTGAGGACCTTTTTCGTAGCTGGCACAGGACCATAACCCATCAGCTCAGGCTCGACTCCCGCCACTGCATGATCCACGAATCGGGCCATGGGTTCTAAGCCCAGTTCCTTGACCTTTTTTTCGGATGCCAGCACAACGAAAGCAGCGGCATCGTTCAGGCCTGAAGAATTCCCGGCCGTCACCGTGCCATCAGGCTTGAAGGCTGGTTTGAGTTTGGCCAGGTCTTCCATGGTGAGGTCCATTCGGACATGTTCGTCAATGGTGATCGTTTTTGTCCTACCGCCTCGCTGCGGGACCTGCACTGGCACGATCTCTTCTTCGAATATTCCTTCTTTAATGGCAGCGGCCGCCCTTTGGTGGCTCGTCAGCGCCAACTCGTCCTGCTGCTCTCTGCTGATCTTGTATTTTTCTGCGAGGTTTTCGGCGGTCAGCCCCATTATCAGGCCATTGACCGGATCGGTAAGACCTTCCCAAAGCCCATCCGTGACCGTGGCGTCACGCATTCTGTAGCCCCACCTCGCGCCCTTGAGAAGGTATGGTGTGTGGGTCATGCTCTCCACTCCACCTATGAGCACGAGATCACTCTCGCCGGTTTGTATCTGTTGCGCTCCGAAAACCAGCGCTTGCATGCTGGAACTGCACTGACGTTGAATGGTCGCCGCCGGGACAGTAAAGGGAATGTCTGCCCGCAAGGAGATCACTCTCGCGATGTTGATCTCATCAGAGACCATCATGCAGTTTCCAACCAGCACATCGTCAAGCTGCTCTCCCTCGACGCCTGCCCGCTTGAGAGCTTCTTTTGCCGCGATAACACCCAGATCCGCTGCTCGCAACTTCATGTACATCCCGCCAAAAGAGCCTATGGCGGTACGACACCCTTCCAGTATGAAGACGTCTTGTAGTTTCATTGGACCTCCAGTGGTTGTTTTGGGGCCTATCTTTTCATGTAATGGCGCTGTGCGTCAATCCTTGCCTGGTACCAAGATTTCCCACCTCGCTTGTGATCTCTGTGTCGATGCTTCGGAATCTGTTTTGGTAAGGTGAGGCCTCGACGTGGTGAATCCACGACTGCGGACGATTCCTTGCATCTGTGTGACCTCACAAGCGATCTGGGAAATCTGATTCAATAATGTGGGAGATTTGGGTGATGCGAGATGTTTTTTCTGGTCATGTCTTTTTTTTTACGGCTTTTGTCTTTCATTCGAGTAACTTTTCTTTTTACTCCAAAATGATATGCTTCTTGTATCATGTCTCGTGTGAAGAATTTATCGTTGTTCAGTGTGATGTTCGTATGGTCTTGGGCAGCTATGTGCTTTGCGTCAACTCCGGAGGACATGCAGTTTCAAGGCGCCCGGCTTCCGTGTGCAAATTCCTATGATGGACGAGACAGGGGGTGGCGTGAGCTTGCATGGGAGAGCATGAAGCGTACGAGCATAGAGGCGTCTTTGGATTTGAAAGGGGTGGATCCCGAGTCTCCGGAACTTTTCAAATTTCCATTCCTGGTCTGGTCATGTCCAGGGGATGTGGCCCATGTGAGTGAAACTGGTATTGCAAACCTTCGCAACCATCTCAAGTTGGGTGGGATGTTATTTATTGATGATCCTTCTGCCACACGGGATGATGCCTTTGAAAAGAGCATTCGAAAAGTGCTGGACAGAATCTTTCCGGGTTCGGACATGGGACCAATTCCATGGAATCATGTTCTGTTCAAGTCCTTTTTTCTCATAGACAAGGTGGGCGGCAGGACCGAGGCACGTGGCCGCTTGCTTGGCCTTGCAAAGGACGGAAGGCTTCTGGTGGTTTATTCGTCCAACGACCTCCTCGGCGCCATCAGCAAGGACCTTTACGGCTCTTGGGAATACGGAGTCGATTCAGGTACGCAGATGCGGGAGCTGTCTTTTGAGATGGGTATAAACATACTCATGTATGCAACTTGTCTCGATTACAAGGATGACAGGGTCCATTTGCCTTTCATCATGAAGCGGCGGAGGTTGTAAGTTTCATGGCTCTGACGGTCATTCACCAAAATGCCACCAAAATCTCATCGAGTCATTATCCATGACTGATATGGTTTTAGTCTTCGAAGCCGGAAGCCTCTGGCGTGTCGGCCTGTCCATTGCGGTGGCAGCAACTGTCATGGCCTTGGCATACAGAGGCTTGAGAGGTGAGTTGGAAGCCAGGAAACGCTGGACATTGCTGTCGTTGCGGTTCATGTCATTGGTTCTTTTGGCCATGATATTTTTGGAGCCATCCTTGCAGGATCGGCACCTTTCTGAACTTTCCCGAAAATTGGTTTTACTGGTTGACACCAGCAGGAGCATGAGTCTCGATGCAGGAGGAAAAACCAGCAGGTCAGATGCGGTAAAAAGTATGCTGGAATCCCACGCCGACGAACTGAAGGAACTCCAGAAACATTTCAATCTTGGGGTATATGGCTTTGATTCCAGTATTCATTCCGCCTCCCTTGCCGATGTATCGAGCATGACCGCAGGTGGAGGTACCGACATTATTTCCGCCTTGGAGCAGGTGCATAACATAGAAAAGAAAGACCTGGCTGGTATCATCCTGGTCTCCGACGGCATCGACACCGAGGCCATGAGAAATGTGTCTCCATTGGCAGATAAGCTTCCAGATGAAGTCGAGGCCAGAGTCGAGAAGATCTCTGTTCCTGTAAACACCATTTGTGTCGGATCACTGGATGGGTACAAGGATATCGCCATTTCAAAGGTCTCTTCTGACTCCATCGCCTTTATTCGCAACGCCGTGGATATCAAGGTCCATATAAAGGCCACAGGATTCGGAGAAATATCTGTACCGGTGTTGCTCGAAGCTGATGGAAGACATCTGGCAGCCACCACCGCCAGGATCGGCAGTGATGGTCTTGGCCTGGCAGAACTGAAGTTTGTTCCGGACAGGGTAGGCAAGTTTGCATACAGGGTCTATACGCCGGTGCAGCAGGGGGAGGTTGTGGAAGAAAACAACAGTCGGGTTTTCATAACACGTGTCATCAGGGACAAGATCAGGATTTTGCACGTGGTGGGGCGTCCTTCATGGGATGTGCGTTTTGTCAGACAGGTGTTGAAAAAAAATCCCAACATAGATCTGATAAGCTTTTACATACTCAGGACCATATCCGATACTCCAGGTGTTGACCAGGATTCTCTGAGCCTCATACCATTCCCGGTGGAGGAACTCTTCGGAAGTGAACTGGCGACATTCGACATAGTCATTTTTCAAAATTTCAATCATGGCCCATACAAGGTTACTTACTTCCTGCCGCAGATCGCCTCTTACGTGAATAACGGAGGGGCGTTTTGGATGATAGGCGGAGATTTATCCTTCGGCTCGGGTGGCTATGCCAATTCTGCATTGGAAGACGTTCTTCCCGTCAGACTCCTCGACACACCCGATATCAGAGCCCAGGACTTCAGGCCTGTTGTGACCAAGGTGGGCAAAGGACACCCTGTGATGAATCTGGGTTACGGTTTTTCGTCTGAATCCATGCCTCCTTTGGGTGATTTCAATATGGCAGCAGGCCTGGCACCTTCATCGGTGGTCTTGATGGCTCATCCATTTGAACGCTGCTTTGGTGGCAGGTGTCCCATATTGGCATTGAGGAGAGTGGGCAGAGGACGAAGCGCGGCGCCAAGGGATCGCCGCGCTCACCGGCCAACTGGTGGGCCAGCG
>JALVPF010000221.1:8937-15403 GCA_027031935.1 Myxococcales bacterium
CTGACGGGGAGTCTTTGGCGATGGGGCTTTACTCCTCCAACTAAAGGCTCGAACCCAAAGGTATTCAATCACTTGATAAACAACATCATCCTCTGGTTGATAGACGACCCGACCATGGAATCCATCGGTGTCTGGTCTCAGAGATCTAAATACAAACGACTTGAGCCTGTGACCTTGGAGATGAGAGCTGGAGATGGAAAGTTCGAGAGGCTGACACTGAGTGTCTGGAACGTGGGCAATGGCAAGGTAGTGGAACGAAGATCCGTGACGCCTGGCCCATCTGGCAGAAAAGACGTGGAACTCAAACAACTCCCCACCGGCTCCTACGGAGTGAAGCTGGAGGCATACGAAGATGGAAAGGTGGTGGCAACAGCCCATGATTCATTCAGTATTTCCGGGCTTGGTCTGGAAATGACCCAAACCGTTCCAAGACCTGATATACTACAGAAGATAGCGGCTGCCACGGGAGGTAATTCCTTGGACTATGCCAATGCACAGTTCGCAAATCCCAAGGTCGACGGACAACAGAAGTTTCAGGTCGATGCAAGTGTATCAAGCCCGCTGATATCACATTGGTGGATGCTGATTCTCATTAGTACCTTGTTCGCCAGCGAGTGGTTCCTTCGCAGAAGATGGGGGCTTGCATAGTGAAATATAAAGGTGCATTGATGGTATTGATGGCATCGTGTCTTGCCCTTTTTACCGGACACGATGCAGTGGCTGAACCGGTGGGAGAGCAATTTGCCTTGACTGAAGGTGGAGGTCGTTCCGGTCTGACCGCCTTGGCCCTCGATGAAGTCCTGCGAAAAGCGGATCTTCGAAAGGGAATAAAAGCCTGTATCAATCGTGTCTATACCAAGGCGGATGTCAGGATATATGGAACCCTTCATTTTGCGTTTTCGTTGTATCCTGGCGGTGGTGTCAAGGGGGTAAGGTTTTCCAAGTCGGGCCTGGAACGCATGGGTCTCGACAAGTGTATCCAAAAGGTACTTCAAAAGAGACTACACGGCAAGAACACCGGTGTTGCAGCGTTTCTCTCTGGACAGCTCACCATAAAGCCAGGCAAGGAAGATGAGTTTGGTTTTTCTGTCTCCGCTCGCTTGAGTCCTCAAGAGCCAAGATCCCCTCCTGCGCTCAATGGATCTTTCTGGACGAGCCTCGATGGCCCTGTGTCCTTGTGTTCCATCGGAAGTGCAGCGCTGGTGCTGAGGCTGACCTCATCTGGAGCCCTGTCAAGGAAAACCTATTGGGCCTATCCGGAGGACATCCCCGTGGCCGTAGAGCATTGTCTGGTGCTTGCGGAGCAAAACGATATTGCCAAGGTAAAGCGCAAGTCCAGAAGGCGCAGACGCCGGTCAGTCAGAAGGAAGGTGGCAGGCTGTCTCAAGGAGATTCTCAAGGCAGGCCAATGGCAAGACAAGGCTTATGCCGCAGAGGAGATCGCGGACAGTTGGAGATTCCGCGCTCGCAGGGAAATCAGAAAAACAATACAGGATACCTTGCGAGCGGACGAATGCGACGGTCATGATCAAAAAGATCTTTCTGACAATACCGGTGACAACAAGGGCCACGAGCATGCCTGCTTTGTTGCTCCAACCTCCAGTGCCGTGGGACATGCGCTGGTTCGTATGCTTCGTGCACAACTTCGTCTGGGTCTGAGGCCTGCTGTAGGTGTGATGGAAAGCCTGGCTAGGCACCCTGATTCCAGGGTGCGATTGAGGTTGGTGGACACGGTGTTGGCCAGGTGGAAAAAGGGGGTTCCTGAGGGACTTGCTCTCCTCGTACATGATCCGGACATAATGGTCAGCACCAGGGCTCAGCAGATAGGTTGCATCAAATCTAACTGGGAGAGTCTTCATGCTTTCGAGGAAAAGTTGTCGGACCCAGATCCGGTGGCCAGAGCCATGGCCATACTAAATGCCCGCGCCTGTGCCGCAAGGGATTCCGATAGCCTGTCGGATGCCATCAGGCGGGAAAAGGAACCGGTGTTGAGGATGTTGATGTTGCGGGTTTTGCCTGTTGGAAAAAACGACATGATAGTGGAGTATGCCGGGCCTGCGTTGTTTGATCCATGTCCTGCTGTGCGCTATCTGGCTCTTGGTCTCATGGCGAGGTTGTCGGATGTGCCCATGGATTTGATCAGGCAACTGAGAAAAAGGGAAAAAGATCCATTCATATTGAAGCAAGCAGATCGCATTCTGGCTGGAGATAAGATGCCGAGGGATTCTTGGGAACAACTCTGGCTGGTACAGTTCCCTGTCCAAAGGTCCGTGGTGGGCAAGGGTGTGGAAGCTGTTGGCAAGTTGGGAAAAAAGGAATCTGTCTCTGCAAACTGATACTATTTTATTTGCTCAACCTTCCAAGTCTTGGCCCCGGGTGAAAATTCCATCTTGAATTTTCGTCCATCTGTTGTTCTGACTCTTCCTCTCCATGAACGGTTTGAACTCGAGATGACTTCCCAGCCGTTTATGGAAAGCCAGCTGCCTTGCCACATCATTCGAATCGGTTTTATGCGCCTGTCCAGACCGCAGCTTATCTCTACCCTGATACCCATGAGCCAAATCTCCTGAACAAGTTAGGAGAATTAATCCAAGGCCTTTTCAAGCAACTCGAACTCTTCGTCCGGGATGGAGAAACAATGCTCGGGGGCAGGGAACTCCCGCGATTTTACATCAGAGCAATATTGACTGAGCGCTTCGTTCATTATTTTTCCAACCTGTGCGTATTGTTTGACAAACTTCGGCTGGAATCCTGCAGCAATACCTACAAGATCGTGAAAGACCAGCACCTGACCATCGGTTTTGTTCCCGGCTCCTATGCCGATGACAGGTATTTCAAGGCGTTTTGACAGCAGTTCCCCCAGGCGGTCAGGGACGAGTTCCAGCACCAGCATTATTACACCGGCATCCTGCAGGGCCAGCGCGTCACGAAGTATCCTGCGAGCGCTCTCTGCGGTTCGCCCCTGCACCTTGTATCCGCCGAGACTCGACGCGGTCTGAGGTGTAAGACCCAGGTGTCCGACAACAGGAATGCCGGCTTTTACCATGGCCCTGGCAGTGTCTACAACCCAGTCTCCCCCCTCGATTTTTACAGCGTCAGCCCCCGCCTCCTTGATGAACCTGCCGCCATTTCCTATGGCCTGCTGTATGGAAACATTGTAGGACATGAATGGCATATCACCTATCAGCATGGCTTTGCTCACTCCTCGATGTACCGCCTTCGTGTGATGGAGCAGCTCGTCCATTGTTACGGCGAGTGTATCAGGATAGCCGAGGACCACGTTGCCTGCCGAATCTCCAACGAGGACTGTGTCTACTCCTGCCTGTTCTGCAATACGGGCTGTCGGGTAATCATAGGCGGTAACCATGGTGATCGGTTCACCTTTTTTTTTCATTTTATTCAGGGTGCTCTGGTCGATCTTGTTTTTTGCCATCAAATATCTCCTTCCCGGTCCATCGCTGCCAAGTGCTAGCTGACGGCCGGAGCTGTTCAGGCACAATGTGGTAACTAGAGATCGTTTCGTCAATCCTGACGATGCCTGTGGGCAAAAGTTGCCTCAAGGGCGTGAACTAACAGGGTTAATGTGTTATTGACGGGTGCATCTCCAGCTTTGGCTATTGCACCATTGATATAATCTATCTCCGTTTTTCTGCCCATCTGAATGTCTACCAACATGCTGGAGCGGTTATTGGAAGTGGCCTTTGCCACCTGCCGCACCTTCGCCTGTGTTTGTTCCAGGTCGAAGTTCATCCCTTGACTCGATGCTGCTTCCACCGCCTCAGCCACCGCCAGATCCATGGTGGTCCTAGATGCATCGTTGTCCAAAAGTATGCCGTTTCGTACGTGCAGGATGGCTGTCAGAGCGTTGATCCCAACGTTTATGAACAACTTGTTCCATATGGACTCCATGACTCGATCCGATACCAGTACCCTGAATCCGGCGCTCTCGAGGACTCTTGCCACATCGGCGATGCGCTCACTGTTTCCCACGGAGATGGGGCCTATTATGGTATCACCATCTCCCGCATGATGCACCATGCCTGGACTGAGGAGATTTGCTCCCAAAGTGGTTGTCCCGGCAATGATATTGTTCTCCGAGATCACCTTTGACAATGCTTCCAGATTTCCTAGGCCGTTTTGCACCGAAAGGACAGAGGTTTTTGGTCCCACAACACCAACATTCTGCTCCATCGCCTCTGTCGTCTGGTATGCCTTGACGCAGACCATCACCAGGTCAACTGGGCCCAGCTTGCTTGCCCTGGTGATGACGGGGACTTTGGCTTTGAAATTCCCCCTTACACCTTTGACCGAGATACCGGTTGCCGTGAGCCGTGCTGCTCTTTCCTTGTCGTGGTCGATCAAGGTCACGTCCAGGCCTGCATTTTCGAGGTAGGCGGCAAACAGGCTGCCCATGGCTCCTGGACCTATTATGGCGATTTTTTTCATGGCGAAAACCTCGCTAGCGCAACCCGCAATCCCTGTCATTGATTGTAGCGGCTATAGCCCTTGTCATACAGACTGACGAGAATCTGATTGTCCAGGGAGTTGATGGCTGTTTTTCTCGGTCCTATGTCCTTGGAAAAAACGAACAGGGTCGGCAGAAGATCTGAAGTCAAAAAACGAGTCCTGACTTTCAGCTTTGCCATGGATGGGCTGATGGATTTTAGTGATGCCATGACAAAGCCCCAGTCTCCAAAGGATGGAACGTTTGCGTGATAGGGTAGTACATGCAGGGCTAGCCCATTGTCTCCGTCTGTGGCGCTGGAGATGGTATTTGCGATGCACCAGAAAGCCTCGGTGGCATAGAAGGGGCTCGTGGACTGCGAGACCAGAATACCGGCAGGAAACAGGTGCTTTATGGCCAGCCTGAAGAATGTCTTCGTATACAACTTGCCGAGGGCTTCATTATTCGGGTCCGGCAGGTCCATTATGATCACGTCCCACCTGTCATCTGAACCTTCCAGGAACTTTTGTGCATCTTCGTTGTGTATTTTTACCCTCGGATCGCGCAGAGAACCCTTGTTTAGTTTTACCAACATGGCCTGGGAGGAAAACAGGCTGGTCATCTCGGGATCCAGATCCACCAGGTCGATGGTTTGCACCGATGGGTACTTGAGCACTTCGCGCGCAGCCATTCCGTCTCCGGCGCCGAGCAGAAGAACCCTCCGTGGTTCTGAAACCATTGACATGGCAGGATGAACCAAAGACTCGTGGTAGCGAAATTCGTCCACTGACGAAAACTGCAGGTTGCCATCTATGAATAGGCGAATATCGTCCTTCCACCTGGTCAACACCAGTCTCTGGTAAGGAGTGGTCTTTGCAAAAAGTATGTCATCTTCATATAGATTATCTTCTATCCACGTGGTTGCAGTGCCGGCGGTGATCATGCCCACTGTCAATCCCATGGCGGTGATGGTGGTCAGGACCTTTATTGTTCCTGCTTTTACCAGTTTGCGGCGAAACAACACAAAGCCTATGGCGGCGACAGCCACGTTCAACATGCCGAACAGGAACCCCGTGCGGATCAGTCCGAGCCATGGGAGCAAAAGCAGGGGGAATAGCAGGGATGCAGCCAGGGCTCCCAAGTAGTCCAGCGCAAGCACGTTTCCTATGGCAGAGCGAAGGTCTGTGTGGGCGCGGATGATGCGAACGAGCAGAGGGACCTCCAGGCCTACCAACGCGCCTATGGTTATAGACAGGCCGATGAGGATGGGAAGGTAGGTGTCGAGCAAGGCGAACGCAAAAAAGAGCAACAGGGCCGACAGCCCACCAACTGCACCTACCGCTATTTCGACGATCAGGAATGTCCCAATCAGGTTGCGCTTGATATATTTGGACAAGAAAGAGCCCAGGCCCATGGCGGACAGGAACAGGCCGATAACCATGGAAAACTGGGTTATGGAATTGCCCAGAAGATAGGTGGACAGAGTCCCCGCGAGCAATTCGTAAATCAACCCACACGCAGCGACCACGAAGACCGACGCCATCAGTATTATGCCTGATGCACCGAGCTTCATGTCTGGTTCATTGGCCTCAGAGGTGTTTGTCACTTCATTGACGTCAGGCCCGGACGCAGCGTTGTTGTTCTGTGTGTCCAAATAAACTTCTTCCTGCTGCTCTGGATTGCCAACAAGCTACTGTATGGCTGCTGCTATGATGATGGAAAGACCAATGAGAAAGGATCCGATGACTATGCCCAGGGCGGTGTTTTGATCTTCCTCGATTTCCTTACGAACGCTGAATGGCATGAGCTTGTTGAAAAGAGCAAAAGCCAAGCCGAAAACCAACATGCCGATCAGGGCATAAATGAGAGTTGAGAGCAACAACCAAGGTCTTACGTCATTTAGAAAATGATCCATCCGAATCCTCCTCGGGCTTTTTTGTTGATCTACTTGCCACCGTGAAAGCCTCCACCAAAGTGACGGCGTCCTGATGCTCCAAAAAAGTAATAACCAGTTCTGTGACC
>JALVPF010000222.1 GCA_027031935.1 Myxococcales bacterium
GGACATCGCCAGCCTCACCATCGCCCTGCTGCGTGCCTCGCACTTACCCACCCCCGACGCTGCCGACGCCACTCCCGGTGCAGATCCCGGTGATTCGGTCAGGAGACAATTTGACTCCGGCTTGAGTGTTGCGCAAAAGAAGTACAAGACAGATGTGGCCATTGCCTATTTTCAGGATGGTACGGCAACGGATGCCCCCATGGAACGTCTCAGGGAACTATACACCTCTGCAATCGAACACCCGAAAATACTCGCCCTCAGCATAGGGACCAGGCCGGATTGGGTGCCCGACGAGGTGCTGGATCTCCTCGGTGAACTAAACAGGCACAAACCCGTGTGGCTGGAGTTGGGTTTACAAATAGCCGACGACGAGATGCTCGAGTTTTTAAACCGCGGACACGATACGGTAACTTTTGTAGATGCTGTCAATAGAGCCCATGAAGAAGGTCTGGAGGTTATCGTTCACCTTATCCTGGATCTGCCTGGAGAGACCCCTGAGCACAGAGCGGCTACAGCCCGGTGTTTGAACGAGTTGGGGGTTGAGGGTGTAAAAATCCATAATCTCCATGTGCTCAAGGAGACCCCTCTGGCCGAACTTTACCATGCCGGAAAAATATCCCTTGCCAGCCTGGAAGCTTATGCAAAACTTGCTGTGGATTTTCTGGAACAGTTGGATTCCGGGATAGTGATACACAGAATCTCCGGACAGGGACCTGCCGAACTCATGATAGCCCCTGACTGGGCAATGGACAAAAAACGTATAATCGGAACCATAGAGTCCTTAATGAAGCACAGGGACACATGGCAGGGGAAAAAATCAGGTTGTTCATAGGCCACCGGTATGCTACCTTCCGCCAGTTCCAGTTGCCAACGGAGGACGTTTTGCTAATAGATTTTCATGTTCACTCGACATACACCGAAGACTCACCAAATACCATTTCTGACATTGTCTCGAAAGTCGCAGACAGCGGCCTGGATGGTTTCTGTTTGACAGATATCCATACCATGGCAGGCATGGATGAAGCAAAGCAGGCTGCATCCAGAGCCGGGCTGGTGGCCTTGGTGGGCATGGAAGCCATGACAGACAAGGGCCATTTCCTGGTGTTCGTTCCAAACCCTCGAGAGCTTCCCGATATATCCGACTGGGTCGAGATGGACGAACAAGGAATTATCCCCATACAGTCCCTTGTGGATGGGGTAAAAAGCTGCAGTGGGATACTGATAGCAGCACATCCTTATGACAGAAAGACAAAACAGTCCAGCGGTGATGGTATAATCCAGGTCAATGGACTTGCAGGCCTGGAAGTCGCCAATGCCAGGCGTTCTATGAACGTCAACCACATGGCCGAAGAGGTCGCGGCCGGCATGGGGCTGGCGGGTGTGGCAGGAAGTGATGCCAGGAAGGATCTTGGACAAATAGGCTCTGTGGCTACCCTTGTCCGTGGTTCGGTGGATACGGAAAAAGACCTCATCGAAAAGGTCCTGTCCTTTGACGTGTGGCCGGTTTTCATTGGAAAACAACCGATCAGGCAAACCCCACCAAGACGCAGACAAAGTTCAGGCAGAAACAGCCGTCCCAAGAGATCTTCGGGCAGGTCCCGCGGCAACACCAGGTCCAAAGATGGACATGGGAAAAAAGCCGGAGGACGAAGAGACCGGGGGAAAACCAAGCCTTAGGATTTTTTCATTCTGCTCAATTCAGCTTCTGACAGACGACAATACAGGGGTTCGAGATCCGCTGCATCATCGGCGCCTGCCTGCCTGAATTTGGCAGTTGCAATTTCTCCGATGAAACCGGCTCTTATGATGTTCTGTTCTTCTGACCCTGGAACACCGAGCCTGTCACCCAGGGCATCACGAAAAATATCCATGTACTTTTCCAGGGCGCTTCCAAGGATGAAGACCTTCTGATGATCTTCCCTAAGTTCCCGTGCCCACCGATGGGGTTTTTTTGCTGCGGGAGCCTGAAGTTGCACCAAACCCTCTTCACCCATGGAGTAAACCGCGCAATATACCTCGTTTTTCAAAGCGTCCAGTGCAGGGCAGATCACTGCCTGTGTCAGATCATCATCTACATTGTGCGCCAGAGCATGAAGGCTGGAGACTCCCACCAGGGGCAGATCACGGGCGAAGGCCAGGGTCTTTGCCACGGTCAGGCCAATGCGAATACCGGTAAAAGAGCCAGGACCAATACCCACCCCAATCAGTTCCAGGTCATCCAGGCCGACTCCACTATCGCCCAGCAACTCATGGACGGACGGGATAAGACTTTTGGAATGGCTCCTGGCCGGCATGTGGCGCTCTGCCAGCAGGGTCTGTCCATCGCGCAGTGCCACACAAGTGTGAGCAGTGGCTGTATCCAATGCCAGGACGATCATGAAAACCAGTAGCGGGTGATATCATTGAAAAATGCAAAGGCCATGAGGCTGCCCAACAACACCAGGCCCACATATGAAGCAATTACCCTGGCTTCGATGGAAACAGGCCTTCTCCGAATGGCTTCAATGATAATAAACAGTATGTGTCCCCCATCCAATATGGGAATGGGTAAAAGATTCAACATGCCCAACAAGACGCTCAGAAATGCCAACATGTTTATGAAAGTGCCAAAACCCCTCTTTGCCGACTTGCCGGCCACATCGAGCATCATCAAAGGGCCACCTATGGCCTCGCTTGCGGGCACCCTCCCCTGGAATATTCGCACGAAGCCCATGACATTCATGGACATGGCCCGCCAGGTCTGGACAACGGACATGCGCAAGGCATAAGTAAACAGGTGTGGCCTTGGTGTAGTCTCACCGCTCAAGACATTGTGTTTGTACATTACCCCCATGCCAGGCTTTCTGGTCACCTGCTTGAACTCGTTTTTCTCCTCAATTATCTTTGGATGGATGGCTACGGACTTGATTTCCACACCGTGCCTGACAGTCATGGGGATCTCGTCATCAGGGTGCTTCAACACAATCCTGGCGAATTCTTCCCATGAGTAAATTCTTTTGCCGAACATGCTCACGATCTTGTCGCCAGCCACAATTCCAGCCGCTTTTGCAGGATAGTCGTCCATGACCCCCATGACATATAGATCCACTGGCTCTATTCCGAAATAGTACTGACCATTGACAAGCGTACCAGGTGGAGCCTGGACTGAGGTGACTGGAGTTATGGTGGCCGAGACCAGCGATGGAGCGTCGATGCTTACCGCTCCAACCTGAAGATCGGCGGCTCTAACGACCCTCAAGCTGATGGGCGTTTTTCCATTGGAGTCCAGCAAGCGTTTGACATCCGCCCAACCGTCGACAGGAGAGCCGTTAACCTCCAAAACCTTGTCCCAACTCCTGAGTCCCGCATTGTACGCCGGAGAAAATGGAACGATTCCAAGCACGTTCCCCTGTCTGAAATGCCTGATTCCAAGATCCCATCGTTCTCCCAGGAGTTGCAAGCCGGTGTCATCGAGTTCCTCCACCGGTTTGATGCGAAACTCCAGTTTTTTCCCGGAACGCAGGAGACTCACACTTACAGGCTTACCGCCGGGAGACTGTACCCCCTCGTCCACATCGTCCCATGTCTCCACATGTCTGTCTCCCACCACGAGCAGCTTGTCGCCAGGTACTATTCCTGCCTTTGCAGCAGGGGATCCCGGTTCTACATAACCCACCACCGGTGCTGCCGCAGTGGACTGGGAAAGAGAATAAAAAAAGTAGACAGGAACAGCCAACAAGATGGAGAACAGGGGGCCACCAAAGATTATGAAAAATCTTTTCCATGTCTTCTGAGTAGAAAAGGCTCGCTTGCGATCTTCACCCGTGACTTCCTCGGTGGGATCCTCACCGAGCATTCGCACGAATCCGCCCACAGGAAACCATGCGATGCGATACTCTGTCTCACCCATTTTGCGACTCAGTTTGAACTTGCCCACCCGTATGGGGGTTCCAAACCCGAGACTGAAAGTCAGCACTTTTACACGAAACAGCTTGGCAAAAAGAAAATGTCCGCCTTCATGGGCAAACACCAAGATTCCAATTAGAACGGAAAACCAGAAAAAACTCTCTAACAATCCCATACTGTTCCACCATTTCCACTATAGCCACAAATCCCGATTCAAGCTTGATTTCCGTATCGACTGACAAAATCAATCAAACTCGTACCCACACCAATCGCACCTTTCTATCTTCTTTCCCGCTTTTACCTTGAGCACCGCATCGCACACGGGGCACTTGATCTGCTCCACAGGAGCGTCAGGGTCCTCGGGAGCTGAGAGATACAGTCCTGATTTTCGCACGTTTTCCAATGCCTTACGATAGGTGGTAATGATGGGATCATCTTCTTTCAAAACTCTTCGCACCACCAGTCTATCCAAAAGTCCGTCGAGCAAATCCACGACAGAGCCCAGGGCCTGTGCCAGAAACAGGCTCTGTGTCTTGACTTCCACCAGTTCCTCACCGAAATGAAGGTTTACCTGTGATTGTCGCTCAGATTGTCTATACCTGCTCATGGGTATCCTCCACGAAAACTCTGAAGGATAACCATGCCACTTACGGCTCTTTTGGTCAATCATGTATGCCCCTGTATACCCCTCCAGTATTTCCCACCTCGCTTGCGATCAATGTGGTGCGGGTGGTGCGGGTTTCTTGACCATCAAAACAATGACTTGCTAGCATGTATGGGAAAAGGACACAGCGAAATTCTTATTTGTCAAGAGAAAGCGACGGCCAAAAGATGGCTAGAAAAAAACTTGGAGAGATTCTTTTAGAACGAGGCATCATAGATCAGGATCAGCTCAACGCAGCTCTTGCGTATCAAAGGCAATGGGGTCACAGGCTGGGCGTGGCCCTGGTGGCCAAAAACTTCATCACTGAAGGAATGTTGTGCAAGGTCTTGGGCGAGGTAATGAGTTTGCCCACTGTAGATCTCGCAAGCGTTGATTTCAACCCTGAGGCTCTTCGTTTCGTCCCTTTCAATACCTGTGAAAACAATGATCTGATTCCTTTCGCAGTTGAAGAAGGCCGGGGAAAAGACGTCCTGGTAGTTGCCATGGCAGACCCCATGAATCTGGCTGTAATAGACGAGATAGAGTTCACCACCGGGATGAAAGTCAGGCCGGTGCTCGCGACGATTTCCGCTATCAACAGCGCAATACGCAAATATTACAGAGGGATGAACACAACCATCAAGCCCATGAGCCTTTTCAAGAAGAACGCACGTGACACAGGGCGGATGGTTCTTGTCCGACCTGGCGGAGCAGCTGAAGAGGTTGACACTTCCACCAGGGAGCCCACGGGCAAATCCAGGCCTCCAAGCAGCAATGAAGGTAAAATCAAGAACAAGGTGGAAGAGATCAAGGCAAGACGGGCACAACAGGTAGCAAAGA
>JALVPF010000223.1:0-18538 GCA_027031935.1 Myxococcales bacterium
TACTTGAACTCATGGAACCCTTGGTAGGTAGCGGTCACGTCGTTGCCCAGGTTACCGCCGATGTGGATTTCAGCAAGCTTCGAGAGACGAGTGAACTGTACAATCCTGACAAGACGGTGGTGCGCAGCGAACAGCGAAGTATGGAAAAACAGCATGGAGGAACTGAGGTGGCCAGCGGAGTGGCCGGAGCAAGGTCCAATACTCCAGGGGGACCAGGGGCCAACAACACAGGTGTTGGAAAATACCTGGAGCGATCCAACGAGACGATAAATTACGAAGTGGATAAGCGGATACTTCATTCCGAACGTGCACAAGGAGGAATAAAGAGACTGAGCGTTGCGGTGGTTGTGGACGGTACTTACATTGATGCTCAGGATGAGCCCTCTGCAGGTGATGAGGCCTCCGGTAAAACGGATAGCAAACCCAAAGACGCTTCTGGTGAAAATGCAAAGCCTGTTTACCATGCACGAAGCCAGCAGGAAATGGCAAGGTTTACAAATCTGGTGAAAAAGGCAATAGGATTCAATCCTGAGCGTGGTGACCAGGTGGAAGTGTCCAATGTGCCATTCAAAACGCCGGAGAAACCAGAGGAGTCGATCGTATCCTGGTTGTTGGAAGAAGGCAGCGGAATTTTTCGTACTTTGGGGCTGATCGCCTTGGCGCTTGTACTTTTCATTTTCGTATTGCGTCCGATCCTGAAATTTGCCCTTCCTGCAAGCAAAGCAGATATCATGTTGACACAAGCAAAACCTACTACGGTCGCCGAACTCGAAAAGCAGTTGCTGACAAACGGCCAGAGCCCTTTGTCCTTGCCCGGTGAAGTCCAGCAACAAGATCCCCTTTCGGCAGTAAGACAGTTGGCTGGTCAGAACCCAGAGAGAGTCGTCCAGGTCGTTAGAGGATGGCTGGAGGCAGAGTGATCATGAGCATGCAGATGGATGGAGCTTCCAGGTGTGCTGTGTTGCTTTATTCCTTGGGAATGGAGAGTGCCAGTGCAATCTTGGGTCAACTTGAACCTCAACAGGTAAAGAGAATTGCAGAGGCGGCAAAAAGACTCAGGGGTGTGGAGCAGGATTCTGTAGACGATGTGCTGAAGCAATTCCAGGAATCCATGACCGGAAGAAAACTGCTGCCTGGTGAAAGCGCGGAGTTTATTCAATCTGTTATCGCACAATCCGGCTTGGAAGATGAGCAGGAGGAGTTGCCGGAACGCGGCCTGGTCCCCGATGCAGATGCCGAAAACCTGGCACAGCTGCTAAAAAGAGAGCATCCCCAGACAACCGCCCTGGTGTTGTCTCACATTGATCCAGACAGGGCCGCCAATGTGCTGAACATGATGAAGGTTGACCGTCGGATACAGGTCATGGCCCGCATGGCAAAGCTGACGCAGGTCTCTGAAGCGATTTTGCAGCGTATTGAGGTCTCCTTGCGTACCGAGTTGGCGAGAAGATCCAGCGGACCGAGCAGGAAGCTGGATGGAGTGGAGTTGGCGGCAGGGGTTTTGAAACGACTGGGAAAGGAAGAGGCCAGTGAGATCCTGGATGGACTGGCGAGTGAAGACGGACAACTGCACGATGCCGTAAAACAGAAAATGTTCACTTTCGAAGAGCTTGGAAACATGGATGATGGTGGCATACGTAACCTGCTCAAGGAGATCGACTCCCAGGTGCTGGCAAAGGCCTTGAAGGTAGCAGATGAAAACGTCAAGGATAAGTTCTTCAAGAACATGTCAGAGCGAGCCGCATCCATGCTGGCAGAAGATGTGGAAACTTTGCCGCCCATGAGGTTGGCCGAGGTGGAAGAAGCACAAAATGTCATCGTTGAAGCAGCTGCGACCCTTATACAGGACGGCAAGGCATTGATTATTGGTGGCGCGGGGGATGATGTGGTCTAGGCCGCGAGAGAGGATGCTTTCGGTGAAAAGTGATAGTCAAGCAGATGCTGAATGGATGAATGCATCAGGAAGAAATCGTGTGAGTGTTCCTGTGTGGATGAAGGAGATCGTCTCATCGGTTGTGCCTGCAGACTTTCACAAGGGTGCCGACGAGTTCGAACCGATGGACTCGAGCCAGCAAGAGCGTGGCGAAGAAGATGTCATGGTACCGGGCAAGGATGTGGAAAAAGTGGATGCGGAAGGTTCTACGGACGCGGACGTGGAGGCTTGCAATTCTGACAAGACCAATGAAGCAGATGCCCGTAAGGAGACTGCCGAAGAGGCATTTCAACGAGGGCTGCAAGAGGGAAAGTCCCAGTTGGTCGAACAGGTTCGCAAGGAGTTGGAGCAAGATTTCGAGGATAGGTTTTTTGATGCAAGCAGGCATCTGGGCGATCTCCTTGGGCAGATACGCAGGGAAAGCAGAAACCTGGTGGTCGAAATTGCCTCAGCCATGGCTGCCAAGATCGTCCATCGTGAGATTCAAAACGATGAATCATGGATTGATACCAATATCCAGTCATGTCTTGACAGACGTGTACCTAACGGGCCAATGCGTTTGAGGGTAAATCCAAAGATCAGAGACCGCTTGTTGGCTCTGGACCCCGTGCCGCCATGGATGGATGAGATGACATCCGACGGTCCTGCAGTCAAGCTTGTTGCAGATACAGACCTGGACAAAGGTGACTGTATTCTGGAATCCGAACGAATGCGGATAGATGCGAGGCTGGATGTTCAGGTGGACAGTGTCAGGCAAGTTGTCGAGTCCCTGGTGGCAGGGGCCTTGTTTCCGGAGTCCATATGAGTTCATTTGCAAACATATCGGAGGCGTTGAACTCGGCCTTGAGTGTTGCCGACCCTATTCAGGTCGCAGGAAAGGTCACAAAAGTTGTCGGCCTCATGGTGGAAGGCTGGGTGCCCGAGGCCAGATTGGGTGCCATGTGTTTCATTCGTCCTGAAGGTGATGGCTCGGTGGTGCCTGCCGAGGTAGTGGGTTTCAGGGCAGATACTGCTTTGTTGATGCCTCTTGGGGATGTGCAGGGTGTTGCCCCTGGGAGTTCCATCCTGCCTGCAAAACAACAACCTACCATAGACCTTGGTGAGGGGCTTTTAGGAAGGGTCATAGATGGCTTGGGCAGACCTCTTGATGGCTTGCCTCCTCCCTTGTCAGACGACAAGAGAACCATATACGGATCACCACCAAATCCATTGTTGAGGCAATTGATTTCCAGACCGCTGTCATTGGGTATCAAGGCCATTGATGCATTTGTTACATGCGGTGAGGGCCAGCGCCTGGCGATTGTGGCCGGTTCCGGTGTGGGAAAAAGCGTTCTCATGGGCATGGTATGCCGGGGCTCGCAGGCAGATGTCAATGTTGTGGCTCTCATCGGAGAACGAGGCAGGGAAGTCAGGCAGTTTCTGGATAGGGACCTGGGAAAAGATGGCTTATCCAGATCGGTGGTTGTAGTTGCTACAGGAGATCGCTCCCCGGTGGAAAGGACAAGAGGGGCTTTCGTCGCTACTGCAATTGCCGAGTATTTCCGGGACCGCGGCTTGAAGGTCCTGTTGACCATGGATTCTCTGACACGTGTGGCCATGGCACAGCGAGAAGTGGGTTTGGCGGTCGGGGAGCCACCTACTACCAAGGGCTACCCTCCATCGGTTCTCGGCTTGCTGTCTCGCCTGGTGGAAAGGGCAGGGCCGGGAACGGGTAAAGGGAGTCTCACAGCCATATACACGGTATTGGCTGAATCGGATGACCTTGATGATCCCATAGTGGATGCAGCCAGGGCAGCCCTTGATGGCCACGTAGTGTTGTCAAGAGAGCTTGCATCTCGTGGCCAGTATCCCGCTGTTGATGTTCTTGGAAGCGTCAGCAGGCTGATGAATGAAGTCGTGGATCCCGTGCATCTGAAAATGGCCAATGAGCTGCGCTCGATTCTTGCAGATTACGAAGAAGCCAAGGACCTGGTTCACGTTGGTGCATACAAACGGGGTTCCAACCCGAGGTTTGATAAGGCTCTTTCTCGAATAGACGCCTTAAGAGAGTTTTTGCGCCAGAACGCTCGCGAACTTGTTTCACTGGACGAGACCTTGAGACAAATGAGGGCCGTGTTGAACGAGCCCATTGGCAAGGAGGTGGGCTTATGAGGTTTGGTCTTGTAACACTGGTCCTTTTTGTCGCTCTGTTTGCAACTGTACCGGTAAATGCCGCTGAAGAAAAAAAACCGGCAGCAAAAAAGGGCGCCCATGTTGCAGAGATCAAGGATCGGCTTCCTTCAAAGATTGAACTCAGGGAGGCCATGGGAATGGCTTCTGAAATCATGGAACAACAACGCCAAAAGCTGATCCAGGAGAGACGGCGTTTGGAAGAACTCAAGAAAGAAATCAATGGTGAAATAAAGAAATTGAACAAATTGAACAGAAAAATGAAGAGCGGTTCTGCCAATCATGTCATGCCAAGGGTTGGAACTTCCCTGGATGATTCCGGACAAAGGGTAAAGGAGAAGCTTTCAAAGGAGCAGGCTGCAGAAAGGAAGTCCAGGGTCAGACACATTGCCAAAAGCCTGGCCGCCATGTCCCCAAAGGCGGCCGCCGTAGCTATCTCAAGAATGAATGATCGTTTGGCTGTGGAGCTATTGAACGCGGTGGACGGAAAGAAAGTCGGAAAGATTTTTGAGTCCATGGATGCACAGAGAGCTGCTGTGCTGATGCAGAAGGTGATCGAGACAAGGACCATAGTCTCACCAAAAGCTGCAGGGAAGAAGGGAGCCTCATGATGCAGTTGAACACTTCTCATGTCAGCACTGGGACAAATCGGAGCCACGACTCGTTGCCAAAAAGCAAAAAACAGCGACGAGCTTGGTTTTTCAAGAGATTACTCGGTGGAATACTGGCGGCATCGGCAAAAAAGACAAGCAGACATGCGAAGATCAATCTGTCCAAAAAGCGAGCCAGGCAGGAAGGTGGCGACAGGAAAAGGAGTAGGCCCAAAAAGGAATCCGGGAACAAAATTGTCCCACACTCACCTGCACAATGCGCTGCAGGGATGGTAGTTCCAGGCAAGCTTGCTAAGGAAAAAACAAACAGATTGGCAAGGGCTTGCGTTGGTAGAGAACAGCTTGGCAGTACAGGAAAGACAGGGAACTCCCCGTTGACTGGGCAGGGGCGGGTCAAGGATCTGTCGCTGGATTTGGAAAATGAGCAACAGTCTGGTGACAAGGTTGTGGGCCAGATGCGGCAGGGTGTTGAAAAAACCGACGATCCGCAAGTATCAATTCAAAGACGACAAGGGGATACGGAAAACAGTCGCGTTTCCGAACACTCACCTTCTTTAGAAAACAGGACGAGCCACCAGGATAAAGGGGTACAAAGTTCTGACGCGCGTCCATCCATGCTTGAGTCCAAGTCTAAATCCGAGATCCCAAGAGATATGGATTCAAAGCCTGCCGTTTCAAAACCTGGCACCAAGGGCAAGACTCATATGGCCAAGACTGATGTGCCCGGCACTTCGAGTACCAAAACACCTGGTGACGCGAAAATCACCAACACGTCGATGGGTTCGCCGGCACAGGAGAAGGCAGTTTTGGAAAAGAACACAGGAAAGAGTAACAACAGGAAGAACTTGGTGAATGTTTCGAACTATTCATCAGTCAGGGAGCCTGTTTCAGGTTTGCATGGTTCTTCATCGGGTTCATCGACTGCGTCTCTTTCTGAAAATCCTGCTGGAGGCCGACTTCCAAGCCTTGTGGAGCAAATGGCTGCGCGGGTGGGACAAGCATTGGCTGCTGGCAGGTCGTCAGTGAGTATCAGGTTGGATCCTCCGGACCTGGGCGAACTCAATGTGGTTTTTTCAAAGAAAGGTGGCAAGCTCAGGGTTGTCGTTCAGTGTGGCCAGTCGTCCTCCTATCATGTTTTACAGCAGGAAATAGACCAGTTGGAAAAACGATTGACCCAGATGGGAATCGATCATGCGGGTGTCGACCTGGCCCAATCGGACACCGCTCGTGAAGATAGCAGCTCCTTTGCCGACACTGCCAGGGATGATGCTGGTATAAAGGATGAAAATTTTGAAAGTTCAAAGGCCCAAGACAGAGTGAACAGGGCCACAGTTTCGACCATTTCCAGGTCCGGCTTGGATCTAATGGCGTGAAAGGACTATGTCATGGAAATTACCCAGACAGGATGGGACAGCCAGGCACAGGGTGCACAAACATCTAAGAGTCAGCTTGGCAAGCAGGATTTCATGCGTTTGTTGATTTCCCAGATACAGAACCAGGATCCTCTCAATCCCCAGGATTCAAGTGCCTTTGTGGCGCAACTGGCGCAGTTTTCCGGCTTGGAGCAAATGGTACAGATGAATCAGCGTTTGGATTCTCTGGCTGTCTCGTCTTCGGCTTCTACTGGTACGGCGGTTGCCTCACTGATAGGAAAAACGGTTCAGGCGCAAGGTGATCAGATCGATCTTGGTGAGCAGGGAGACGTGGAGCTGAACTTCGCGCTGCCGGTGGATGCAACGGATCTGGAGCTTACCATCACAGATGAATCAGGCAGGGTGGTACGTACCATGTCACTTGGACAAAGGGATAGTGGGGAAAACAGCATCACTTGGAACGGGTGTGATGATGATGGCAATAGGTTGCCTGCCGGCACCTATACATTTCAGGTGAAAGGCAGCGATGAAGAAGGCCAAGAGGTAAGTGCAACTGGAAGAATCACCGGGGTAATCACGGGAATAAGCTATGACAAGGGATATCCTGAACTATTGATGGGAGACAGGCGAATCTCAATGGGAGATGTGATCGAGATTTCCTAGATGTTCAGAATAACATCCTGGCACTGGGCGGCACTGAATCCCTTGTTGCCGGAGTGCCAGGGTAAATACCGCACATCGGGTGATCCCTGAAGTGCAGAAAGGAAGGTGTGCCCATGCCATATGCGGTTGGACGAGCCGTGGTACACAGGCCGACAAATGACGCCGGTCAGATGATCCGCGGTAGAAAAGTGGCCCCCTCGTTTGAGCAGGTCTTGCGCCAGACTGAACGAAGAGAGATCCGGGAGTCGAATAATCAGATCAAGTTCAGTGCGCACGCCATCGAACGTATGAGGGCCCATGGTATCCGGATGGATGCTGTTCTGAAACAAAAGTTGAAGGAAGGATTCGACCTGGCCAGGTCAAAGGGAATCAGCGAGTCCCTGGTGGTAACCGACGATGTTAGCTTCATTGTGAGCGTACCCAACTCGGCTGTAATCACCATGGTTCCGCGAGGATCACCCCAAGGTGATGTGTTTACGAAGATCGATGGTGCGGTGATCGTATGATGGAAAGATTGATGATGAAGAGCTTCTTTTTGAACGAATGGATGTTTTTGAATCCTGGGGCTGGACCTGCCGTCAGGAAGCCCCGGAACGTAAACCGATTGTTGCGTTCCAATTTACAACATCCCCACGATGGGGAAAACCTTCGGAGGTCGAAATGACTTTATTGAGTTCCATGTATACAGGTGTCAGCGGCTTGCAGGCAAATGGGCTGGCCGTATCAGTCATTGGTGACAACATAGCAAATGTGAATACCATAGGATTTAAAAGCGCTCGGGGAAATTTTGATGATGTCTTGCAGCAGAGTATCCTTGGACGCAACGGGTCTACAAGTCAGCTGGGAGGGGGGGTGGTCTTGAACGATGTACAAAATCTCTTTACCCAGGGCTCGCTGATGAACACTGGACAGGCTACCGACCTTGCAATTTCCGGCGCTGGATTTTTCGTGTTGGCTGGTTCATACAACGGGGTGGAAGGCAACTACTATAGCAGGGCCGGTCAGTTTGTCATCGACAAGGACGGATTCCTTGTAAACAATTCCGGGCTGAGGGTCCAGGGTTATTCGGTTGATGACAGTGGCCAGCTCGGCGGTACGGTGGGAGACCTGAATATCACATCGCACAACGTCCCCCCGCGGGCAACCACACAGATTGACATGATCGCCAATCTCGATGCGGATGCACAGGTGCCGGCAGCGGCATGGGATGTTACCAACGCTGCAGCAACTTCCAATTTCAATACAACGATTACTGTATATGACAGCCTTGGAAACGCCCACCCCGTGGAGGTCTACTTCAGAAAGACTGCTGCAAATAGTTGGGAATGGCATGCGGTAGTTGATGGAGGAGAGTTGGCAGGAGGCACACCCGGAACCCCCACGGAGATCGCTGATGGCACGTTGACTTTTACTGTAAATGGCGAACTCGATACCGAGACCATCAACAACAATACCGTCAACTTTCTTGGTGCTGCGGCTGGACAGGTCATAGATTTTGATTTTGGTGACAGCATCACCACTGATGGTGGTACAGGACTCGACGGTACCACTGGCTTTGCCGGTGCAAGCACAGTCAATTTTCAGAGCCAGGACGGCTATGCTACAGGTACCTTGCAGAACATCAGCGTCACACCGGACGGAATGGTTATGGGAAGTTTTACCAACGGTGAAGTCAGGGAGGTGGCGCAGCTTGCGCTGGCTAACTTCCAGAGCAACTCGGGCTTGGACAGAACGGGCGGAAACCTTTGGATAGAGACTGTGGATTCTGGTGAAGCCCTGATAGGTGCACCAAATACCGGATCCAGGGGCTCCATCCATTCCTATAGCCTGGAGCAGTCAAACGTGGATTTGGCTGAACAATTCGTGCATCTGATCGGAGCCCAGAGAGGCTTCCAGGCAAACTCCAAGATAATCACCACCAGTGACCAGATGCTCATGGAGACGGTAAATCTGAAGCGGTAGGAAGTTCGACTCCAGCTGCCACCAGGTGTCAAGGAGATGACACACCTACTGATGGAGTTGACCAAATCTTTGGCACCGGTGGAGATGGATTTGAAAAATTGTGTGTGAAATTGGGGAGAAACGGTCACGTAGGATATGGCATGAGGATTGCTTGTAATTTTGTTGCCACTGCCGTTTTTTCGACATTGGCATAGCCGGAACGGTCCGGTCTTGGAGAGGAAGCAATGGACAAGGCAACTCTAATCGGGTTCCTGGCAGCGTTCGGTTTGGTGGTGGGTGCCATCGCAGTGGGCGGTGCCATGAGCGCATTCGTCGATGTTCCATCCTTGTTGATCGTTATTGGTGGAACACTGGGTGCAGGCTTGATCGCTTTTCCCATGTCCGATTTCACCAGTGCCGTGAAAGTGGCGGCAAATGCATTTTCAGAGAAAGGCAAAGATGCAGGTGAAGTCGTGGCAAAGATGGTGGAGTTTGCTTCCAAGGCAAGACGCGAAGGCATTTTAGCTCTGGAGTCTGCAGCCAAGGAACAGGAAGACCCCTTTCTTCAGAAAGCCTTGCAACTGGCGGTAGATGGGCAAAGCCTGGATGCCATCGATGAGATACTCACTATTGAAATCGAAAAGGTCAAGCATCGTCACCAGCAGGGCGCTGATATTTTTTCCACTCTTGGTGCATATGCTCCCGCACTGGGGCTGATCGGAACGCTTATTGGACTTGTACAGATGCTTCAGAGTATGGACGATCCCTCTTCCATTGGCCCAGCCATGGCAGTGGCCTTGTTGACGACATTTTATGGTGCGATCCTTGCGAATCTTGTTTTCAATCCCATCGCAGCCAAACTTCGCACGCGGAGCAAGGAGGAGGTCGTATACAAGGAATTGGTGATCACAGGCATGTTGGCGATCTCAGCAGGGGACAACCCACGTATCGTTGAACAGAAGTTGTTGTCATTCCTCGCGCCTGCAAAGCGAAGCAGTCAGTTTGATAGTTGAGGGAAGCTTGATGGCAGATGAACCAAAACCGGTCAGGAAGAAACCGAAAGCGCCGGATCAGGAGCCGGGTGGGTCAGACCCATTTGTTGTACAGTTTACCGCACTCACCATGATCCTTCTGGCTTTTTTCATTCTGCTCAATTCCCTCGCCTCCCTGGATAAAAGACGGACGAAAATGGCCATTGGTTCTTTGATGGGCTCTTTCGGTATCATGCCAGATGGAACCGGTTTGATGGACAAGGGCCTGGATGCACCTTCATCACACATTATTTTGGGTGGGGTCAAAAAGGCCACCTTTTTATCTTCCTTGGGGTCCATGTTTCGGGGGGCAACCGCAACAGGAAAGATGAAGATAATGACCAGTCGTACCAAGGTAGTACTCGCTTTTGATTCGGATTTTCTTTTCCCATCAGGGGTCAGCGAGTTGAATCCTGCCTCATTTCCGTATCTGGACGAGATTGGACGCGCATTGAAAATTCTCAAGACTCCTGTTCGCATCGAGGGGCACACGGACTCCACACCTGGAAAACTACCCATGGACAATTGGCGCATTTCTGCAAAAAGGGCCATTTCAGTTCTCAGGTATTTGCGTGATGGCTGTCGCGTGGATTCAAAATTTTTATCTGCAGTGGGATACGCGGACACGAGGCCTGTAAATGGGAAGACAAAGGCTACAGACCCCGAGAACAGAAGGGTGGAAATTGTAATGGATGGGCTGATGGAGGTTACGGGTGGCAGCTAGGAGACAAAAGGCCCCGGAACCGGAAGCCTCGGGACCGGATCCCAACGCATGGATGGCAACGTTTTCTGACTTGCTTACCCTGATGTTGACCTTCTTTGTCCTGCTTTTGACTATGTCTTCCATGGACAACAAAGCTCTAAAAGACACCTTTGGTTTTTTCGATGCCAAAATAGGATTGTTGAAGAAGGTTGCCAGCGAGGATCAGCAGAATTCATCCGCGCTTCCGGTCAATTCGTTTTTGTCCCAACAGGTTTTTACCAGGTTGGAAAACAGCTTGAGAGAAAAAGGTGGACAGACAGCCAGGATGGCAATGCTGGTCGAGCACCTGATTGATGAAAACAACCTGGAGGATATCATACAAGTTCGTACTGTTCCGGGAGGTATTGCCATAACCATCGCCGTTGAGGCCATGTTTGTGGGCGAGAGCCTGAAACTCAGCGAGGACGGTATGGCGGTCATGGATGGTATCGCTGATCTTTTGAACAGTCATGGGAACTTGCACCTCAAGGTCAACGGCATTCAGCAAAAACCATTACCCGATTTCGATCCCTGGCAACTGGCCATAGACAGAGCTTTGGCAATAATTGATTATTTACTCAATCGTGCCAACGTGGATTCGCACCAGATGGCCGTGTCAGGTTATGGACCTGGTTGGGAATTTGCTGGCTTACCAGACAAGGATGCAAAAATCGACATGATACTTACCTGGTACGATAGGGACTTGCACCCATGAGAGTGCAATTGCAGGAGGACAGTCCAAATGGCAGATGAAAAAAACTCTACAGAGGAAGAACTGGAAATAAAACCCAAGTCCTCCAAAATGGGGCTTATAATAGTTGTAAACCTGATTTTGGTTGGGGGCGTGCTCGCATATATTTTTGTTTTCAGCAAGTCAGAACCGCCCCCTGCCGCTGGAGGTGGGGGAGCCAAAGCGGAGGAGCTTGCTCCTGCTCCCACGGGCGAACCTGGACCACTGCTCAAACTCAATGATTTCATTGTCAACCTGGCAGACCGGGAAGCCAACAGGTACTTGAAGCTTGGTCTGGCCCTGGAGATGGCAGACGATGATACCTTGAAGAAAGTCACAGAGAGAGAACCCATCGTCCGGGATTCGGTGATTCAACTGATTAGCAGCTTGACATACAAACAGGTCAGAACCCAGCAAGGAAAAAAGGAACTTCGAAAGAATCTTCTGGACAAACTCTCGGATGTCCTGGGCCGTGGTCTTGTCAAGGGAGTGTATTTTACGGAGTTCGTTGTTCAGTGACCTTTGCCCTGTGAAAAGACCCTGGAGGAAAAACAATGTCGCCGACTCTGAGCCAGAGTGAAGTGGACGCCTTGATGGAGGCCTTGCAGGAAGGAGACTTGGAATCAGAAGAAGGCTCTTTGAGCGCAAAGGATGAAGATGTCCAATCCTACGATCTTACCAGTCGTGATCGCATAGTACGAGGAAGAATGCCGACTTTGGACGTGATTCATGGTCGGTTGGCCCACAAGTTTACACAGCGTCTGAGCGCCTTGCTGAAGATGGATGTGGAGATAATTCCCGAGCTTGCTCAACCCATGAAACTGGGAGAGTTCCTGTCCTATTTGTCTACACCGGCATGTATCAATCTCCTTACTCTGGATCCGTTACAGGGTGCCGGCTTGGTATCGCTGCAACCCGATCTGTTTTTTATTATCCTGGACTCGGTTTTTGGTGGTTCGGGACCAGCAGCGGAGGTCTCAGCAGTACCTGGCGGTAGGACATTTACTTCAATAGAGTTGGATTTCGCTGCTCAGTTGATGCAGGAATTCTGCATAGACCTGGAATCTTCATGGGCAGAGGTCCATCCCATCAAGCCAGCCTATCTTCAGACCGAGATTAGTCCTGACCACGTCTCCATTGGGTCTGCCTCGGACGTGGTAATGAGTGCTACCATGACGGTAAAGTTGGGCGAGCGGGAGGGCAAGATCGACATGGCCCTTCCTTATGCTTCCATAGAACCCATAAAACCACGACTGGTTGAGCAGCACATGGAGGAATCAACCGCCGACAGGGAGAGGTGGCTGAAAAGATTGCGCGACGCTGTTTTTCAGATCGAGTTGGATCTACATCTCGAATTGGGAAAAACGGATCTCAGCGTCCTTGAACTCCTGAGACTCAAGCCGGGAGACTTGGTGCGCTTGGACAGACACCCTGGTGCCCCATTGCCCCTCAGGACAGGGGAAAACTTCAATGCCTGGGCTAATCCCATGGTCGTAAATGGAAACCTGGCATTTCAGTTCGATCACTGGAGGAGAGATGAACACTGAAGATCAAAACACTGAGGATCAAAACACGGTGGTTGCTCAAGCTCCGGAGTTTAGTGAACCTGACTCTGAACCGGAAAACAATACTGCTGCTCAAACAGGTTCCGAGGACAAAAACCTGGAACTTCTCCTCGATGTTCCATTGTCTTTTTCGGCTGAACTGGGCGGCTGTCGTCTGACCATAAAAGAGGTACTTCAGCTTACACGGGGAAAGGTCGTGGAGTTGAACAAGCTGGCTGGAGATCCTCTGGATATACTTCTCAATGGACAGTTGATCGCCCGTGGAGAAGCTGTGGTTGTAAACGAGAGGTTTGGGGTGAGGATTGTGGATATTGCCAGCCCCCGGGACCGGCTGTCACGGCTCAAGGACTGAACTTTTTGCCTTTGCGTCAAGTCAATGACATGCCGGTTTCCCATCCTTTTGACACTATTTATAGAATCTTTTCTTAGCGATTTCTAACTACCTGTAAAATCAAGAATAAATATTTATTTCAAGACTGGCACGACCTTTGCTTCGCTGTTAACGGAAGCGGAGGTGAATCGATGGTATTCAGATTCAGATTGAAATGGAAGTTGTCTTTGGGAGTCCTGGTATTGGTGCTGTTAGGTTTGTACAGCCATCAATCTTATGCCGGGGATTCCGGTATTTCTGCTACGGAAGAACAGCTCCAGCGTAGGCTTTTGGCTGAAATCCTCGATGACAAAGGGAATAATCGGGTTGTCAAATCGACAAGAACCGAAAGCCCATTGGAGCCTGCCGTAGCGAAAAAGACACAGGAAAACCACCAGGCCGGCACTTCGCAGAGTACTTCACAGAAAACCTCCGAGCCATCGAGTGAGATTGGCTCTTCTGTTGCTTCTGTACCAACATGGCCGGTCATGATCCTGGTTGTGTTCATGGCTGGAATCCTGGTGTGGCTGAAAAAAGGAGGCAGACTGGGAAATTCGCACGCCAACAGTATCAACAAACTGGCAGTGGTTCCACTTGGGGGTAAACGAAGCTTGGCCCTGGTGGAAGTACTGGGGCAAAAACTCGTGCTTGGCATGAGCGAAAAGGGACTGAGTCTTCTGACAAAAATCGACAGTGTTGATCCGGTGCTTCACCAGCAAGCACAGGATTTGGAGTTCGATGGTGCCGAGGATCCCTTTGAGCAGGAACTGCGCGATATTCTGAGCTCTGAGCCCGGAGATGTGGATGGTCTTCCTGCTTCTGTGGAACGAGTCGACCTGGCTCGCAAATTTCGAAATATAAGAAATGGTTGACCCATGACGAAAGCGATCTTCATCGGTACTTTGTTGGCTCTTTCCCTGCTGGCACCAGACGTGCTGGCAGATGCTTCACAAAGTGCAGGTGTGACACTGACTGTATCGGCTGGACAAGGGGCTGGTCAGATGTCCGTAGCCTTGAAGATCGTCTTGTTGTTGACCGTACTTGCCTTTGCTCCAGCTATCTTGGTCAGCGTAACGTCCTTTACGCGCATCATCGTGGTCCTGTCATTTGCGCGCCAGGCTCTGGGTACTCAGCAGACACCTCCCAATCAGGTTCTTGTAGGGATAGCCTTGTTCTTGACCATGTTTACCATGGCTCCAACGGCTGCCCGCATACAACAGGTTGCAGTAGCTCCATATATGAATGAAGAGATCAACGAGACACAGGCTTTCAAGCTTGGGGTTGACGAACTCAAGAGGTTCATGCTGCGAAATACCAGGCAAGACGACTTGAGGGTGTTTTACGATATAGCTGGAGATGATCAACCGACAAAGGCCCTGGATGTTCCCCTGAGAATTCTCGTCCCGTCTTTTGTTCTGAGTGAATTGAAGACAGCATTCGAGATGGGCTTTTTGGTATTTGTGCCATTTTTGCTTATCGACATGGTGGTGGCATCCATTTTGATGGCCATGGGTATGATGATGCTGCCCCCTGTCCTCATAGCCATGCCGTTCAAAATTCTTCTGTTCGTCTTAGTTGACGGATGGCAACTGCTGGTGGGCTCTTTGGCCAGGAGCTTCGCCTGATTTTTCACGGGAGCGGAGATGACCCCTGAATTCGTACTTGGATTTTCACGACAGGCTCTTGAAACTGCCATGCTGGTAGCGGCTCCCATGCTTACCGTCGGTTTGTTCGTGGGTCTTGCTGTGGCCATTTTTCAGGCTGTAACTCAGATTCACGAAGTTACGCTGACCTTTATCCCAAAGATTGCGGCCATGGCGGTTGCTGCGTACCTCAGTGGCGGGTGGATGATGGAACACCTGATCACATTTACGAAAAACTCGTTTTCTCTGATGTCGGGACTGGGAGCATAAGCCAAGATGAGCATTCCTGTTTCAGCTTTGTTGTTTGGCCTGTTGATTTTCCTCAGGTTCATGGGCTTGTTGATGACAGCTCCTGTGCTCGGCCTTGGCGTCATACAGTGGAAGATAAAAATAGCGCTTGGTGTTGCCATGGCCTTTTTGGTCTCGACACATGTAACCACCTATGCATCTTTTCCTTCTGACCTGCTTGCACTGGGATTGATGGGCCTGTCGGAGATCCTTGTTGGTATGGCGGTGGGCCTGGTGGCCGCCATGTTTGTCCACGGCATCAGGATGGCTGCCCAGGTGGCGGGTATTCAGATCGGCTTGGGCTTTGCCATGTTGGTGGATCCCATGACTGGGGATCAGTCTTCCGTACTTGCAAGATTGGTCGGACTGACCGCCATCTTGGTGATTGTCGGGTTCAATGGACACCACGTTCTGGTCCGGGGACTCGCCATGAGTTTCAACAGGCTCCCTCCCGGTCAGGCATGGATTTCTTTGCTTGCTGCCGCACAGGCTGTGCCAAGGTCGGGTGTAACATTGTTTGTAACGGCGGCATTGGTCTCCGCCCCTGCCCTGGCCTCGGTGTTTTGTCTGAAGATAGCGATGGCCCTGATGGCAAGGGCTGCGCCCCAGGTTCACATACTGGCTGTTGGGTTCATCGTTACCATAGTGATCGGAGTACTGGTGGTGGCGTGGTCCATGTCCGGAATGGCAAGCACCATAAGGGCGGGTTTTGAGAGTGCTGCGCAGGAGGCTCTGCAACTGGTCTCAGCGGCTTGATGAGCAATACCTGCTGATGGGAGATATCAGTGGCTGACAGTGCACAAGATCGGAATCAACCGGCAACCCCGAAACGAAGAAAGGAGTTTCGCGAAAAGGGTGAGACCGGAATGAGCCGCGAAGTGTCCACGGCGCTGCTGATGTTTTGCGGTGCTGCCATGGTTGGTGTTTCCGGTTCGTGGATTGGCACAAAGATGGCCATGGATGTAAAAAACACGCTTGGAAGCATGGGCAGGGTCAGCGTGGTTGAGCGTCTTAACTCCGCGTTCTTTTCCGCAGTGGAAATTCTTTCACCTATTTTTGTGATTCTCATGGCTATTGCGATTCTTTCTTTTGTATCTCAGGGCGGTGTGGTTTTTAGCCTGAAAGTGCTGATGCCCAAGTTCGAAAGGATAAATCCACTCAAGCGATTCAAGCAGGTTTTCTTTTCCATGAATGCAGTCAGTGAGCTTCTCAAGGGCCTTATCAAGGTTGGTATCTTGTCAGGAATCACTGCCATGTATGTAAGCGCTCACATGTCACAAATACTTTCCATGAACAAGATGGAACCCGGCAGCCTGCTTAGATTTTTTTCTGATGCTTCCATTTGGATAATCGGCTTCAGTGCTCTCGGCCTGGCCGCCCTGGCAGTGATCGATCGAATATATGTGCGTTGGGATTTGGAAAAACGCATGAAGATGACAATGCAGGAGGTCAAGGACGAACACAAGGAACATGAAGGCGATCCTGCAGTCAAGTCGCGCCGGCGGCAGAGGCATAGAGAAATGTCATTGAACAGGGTTCTTTCTGAAGTTCCTAAAGCTGACGTGGTTGTGACAAACCCGACTCACTATGCTGTGGCTTTGCGATACGACAGAAATGAGGACTCGAGTCCCAGAGTCACGGCCAAGGGTGTTGATGAAATGGCACTGAAGATACGGACCATCGCACGACAAAATGGTGTTCCAATCATGGAACAGCGTGCATTGGCACGAGGCTTGTACGCAGCGGTAAAGGTTGGACAGATGATATCACACGAATACTTCCAAGCTGTGGCGGAAGTATATGCATTTTTGTACCGAAACCGAAGGATGGCTGATTCATGAGTGGTGCAAACATGATGAAAGGACCTGGTGCTGGCAAACGAGGTGAGCTCGGTTTGGCAATTGGTGTAGTGGGAATATTGCTGGTGATGATGCTCCCCATGCCTTCGTTTGTAATGGATATGTTGTTGGCCGCCAATATCGCATTCAGTCTGCTTTTGCTGTGTATCTCCATTTATCTCAGCCGACCCCTGGAGTTTACCGTATTCCCTTCTTTGTTGTTGTTGGCAACGCTTTTGCGCCTGGGGCTGAATGTGGCGACCACACGATTGATTTTACTCCATGGGCATGAAGGTACCCAGGCTGCCGGTAGAGTCATAGAGACATTCGGTAATTTCGTCGTAGGTGGAAACTACGTGGTTGGCGGTATCGTGTTTTTGATACTCGTGCTGATCAACTTCATTGTCATAACCAAGGGCTCAGAGAGGGTGGCAGAGGTTTCTGCCAGGTTCACTTTAGACGCCATGCCGGGCAAGCAGATGGCCATTGACTCTGAACTCGCAGCCGGTTCCATAACTGAGGAGCAAGCTCGCAAGAGACGAGCCGAGATTGAACAGGAAGCTGATTTTTATGGCGCCATGGATGGTTCTTCCAAATTCGTTCGTGGCGATGCCATAGCCGGATTGATAATAACAGGAATCAACATCATAGGTGGCCTGGTCATTGGCACGGCCCAGCAGGGAATGCCCGTGGGCGATGCGGCCATGACATATTCCTTGTTGACCATCGGTGATGGCCTGGTGTCTCAGATGCCAGCACTCATGGTGTCGACTTCTGCAGGAATCGTAATGACCAGGGCTGCCACTGAAGGCAACTTGTCTTCCGATATTCTTGCCCAGTTTGCCAAGTATGCCGGTGCCTTGAAGATGGTGGCAGGCGTGCTTTTCCTCATGGGCTTCATACCCGGCATGCCAAGCGTAATCCTCATTGGTTTGGCCATCCTGCTATTTGTGGTCTCTCGTGGTCAGACACCGGAAAAAATCATCCATTCCGAGCAGGAGGCGGAACCAGAACCCGCAGAGACTGCCGAGGTCTTACGTGAAATGCTGCCTGTGGAAGATATGGAACTTGAGTTTGGATACAGTCTCGTGAAGTTGGTGGACGGCGATGCCGATGGTGATCTCCTCGGCAGGATAAAGGCCATAAGAAGGCAGTTTGCACTGGAACAAGGATTCATCGTACCCCCTATCCACATAAGGGATAATCTGCGGCTCGAGCCGGATGTATACAGAGTGCTGATTCGCGGCGTTGAAGTGGGCAAGGGGCGCCTTATGGCCGATAGATTGATGGCCATGAATCCAGGCGACGTCTCTCAGAATATTCCCGGTGTTCCAGGCAAGGAACCCGCTTTTGGCATGGATGCCTTGTGGATTGAACCAGGCATTCGGGAAAGGGCTGAAACTGCTGGCTACACGGTCGTGGATTGTTCTACTGTGGTTGCAACTCACCTGACAGAGATAATTCGTCGACATGCTCAGGAACTGCTCGGTCGGCAGGAAGCACAGGACCTCATAGAGGTGGTAGCCAGACGCTCACCGAAGCTCGTCGAAGATCTGATACCCAATGTCATGTCGCTAAGTGAGGTACTTAGGGTGCTGAAGTTGTTGGTTGCAGAGGAAGTCTCCATCCGCGATTTGGCGG
>JALVPF010000223.1:18548-36836 GCA_027031935.1 Myxococcales bacterium
TTTGGCGGTCATTTTGGAAACGCTGGCGGATGAAGCCCCTCGGAACAAGGATCCCATCGCTCTCGCAGAGGCAGTTCGGGCAAGACTGTCTGCCGGAATTTGTCAAAATATTGCAGATAGTGAAGGGAAGCTTTATGCGGTGACCATAGATGGTGCAAGCGAGCAGTTGCTCAGAGATAGGCTTTTGCAGACCGAAAACGGTCCGGTGGTGGCCATTGATGTTCAGCAGGCCAGGGCCATGGTCTCTCAACTGCAGGAGTTTGCAGCCATGTCGCCTCAAAACCCCTTGCTCATAGTGTCGACGGACCTTAGAAGAGCCTTGAGTGATCTGCTGAGAAAATTTGTTCCGCAGTTGACGGTCTTGTCTCATACAGAGGTCCAGCCACGTAACGAGGTGCAATCCCTGGGTGCCATTTCACTTGATTCCAATGACGGCAGGATGACTGGAACGCTGGATTTTACTTCAGCGGCCCAAGTTCCGGTCGCTTGATACTGGAGGTTGATCCATGAGCACGGCAGCAGCCAAAAAGATATACCGAGCTGATAGCTTGAGTACTGCGCTTGCGGAGGTCAGAAAGGAACTTGGACCGGACGCCATCATCCTTTCTGCCAAGGAGGTTCAACAGGGTGGAATCATGGGAATCGGGAAATCAAGGGTTGAGATATGTGCCGTAAAACCTCCGAGAGAATCCAAGGTAGCAAACACGACAAAACCTGTGGTTCGAAAAAACAATGGATTGAAAGCTGTTCGCTCTGCACCAAAGGCTAAAGTGCCTGGCCGTCGGACCAGAAATGATCTCAAAAACGAGGTGCTGCGTTTGCGTTCCACCATCGGACAAATGAGAGAGGAAGTCAAAGCCGCAAGATTGGAGTCGATGCAACATAGGGACAATACCGAAGCCTTGGTGAGCAGGCTCAATCTGGAGATTGGCAGCGCATCGAGCGCATTACGTAATGTTTTGGCAGAAGCGAGACTGGCGCGCAGGACAGGTTTGCCCGATGCCCAGGTCTCGGTCATAAGACAGTTGGTGGACAACGGGGTAGAGCCAGGAATAGCGGAGGCTACGGTGCGGGGCTCTTTACAGAATGCCGATGATGTTTACCTGGTCAGGAGAGCCGTTGCAGAGTTTCTCATGGCGCAGATTCGTGTGTCACCTTCCATTGAGAACTCTCCTGGCAGACATGTGGTAGCCTTTGTCGGTCCGACAGGTGTTGGCAAGACCACCACCATCGCCAAAGTCGCGGCGGCATGCATGGTGGCTGGCAGACGGGTGGGCATGGTGACCACCGATACATACAGGATCGCCGCCGTGGACCAGCTTCGCTGTTATGCGGACCTCATGGGGCTGCGTCTGGAGGTGGCCAATTCACCACAGGGTGTCAGGGATGCGGTCAACAGGCTCAACCGGTGTAGCGTGATCCTGGTGGATACTGCAGGTAGAAGCCCAAGGGCAAGTGTGGAAATCGACAAGCTGTCAGGCATGTTATCCAGGGCCTGGATCAGCGAAACCCATCTGGTGTTGAGCGCCGGAATGGGTCCCATGGACCTGCGTTACACCTACAACAGCTTCAAGAGGGTTGGTATTGACAAGGTGGACTGGACCAAGCTGGACGAGTCATCCATATTCGGCTCCATCTACAATGCCCAGTTCGTCACACAGCGACCCATAGGATATCTTTGCGCAGGTCAGCGGGTTCCTGAAGATCTGGAGGCTGCGACACCGGAACGCATCACCAGACTTCTGCTCGTCACCAATGGCGAAGGACGATGAGGAGAGAGCCATGGACCAGGCACAAGGGCTTCGAATGATGGGCATGCCTCAAAATGAACTTGGAACAGCTATGGGTCCCGGTGACAACAGAACCGGTATATCCAGTGGAGAAGCAGGCCTGAAGGTCATCGCTTTGGTGAGTGGAAAAGGTGGTGTAGGGAAAACAAATCTGGCTGCAAATCTTGCAGTGGTCTTGGCCAGGCGTGGTCGAAAGGTTTTGCTGGTGGATGCTGATCTGGGTTTAGCCAACGTGGACATCGTTTTGGGTTTGACAACCAGATACACCCTGTTTGACGTGGTAAACGGAAGCGTTGAACTCAAGGACATTCTCGTAGAGGGGCCTGGCGGTGTATGGGTGTTGCCGGCGAGTTCCGGTATTTACGAAATGACTTGTCTGGATGATCAGCAGAGATATGCCATTTTGGACCAGATAGAGGCTCTGGACGACAGGTTCGATACGGTCTTGATCGATAATGCGGCTGGAATTTCCCAAGATGTTCAGTTTTTTGCGGGAGCAGCACGACAGGTGGTTGTAGTGACCGACCGTGAACCCACAGCAATAACCGACGCGTATGCCACAATAAAAGTCCTTAGTCAGCGCCGAACAAATCTCAATTTTCATTTGCTGGTGAACAATGCAGACAGCGAGTCTGATGGCATGGATGTTTACCGAAAATTGACGACTGTCACCGACAGGTTTCTAAACGCTTCAATCAGCCTTTTTGGAACCGTACCAAAGGATGAAAACCTGAATAGAGCGGTCATGGCCCGAAGACCATTGGTGGATTTGTTCCCTCGTTCTCCTGCCAGCACACAGCTGAACATGTTGGCGGAGCGATTGCTCAGCTTGCCCCACCCGGACGGAGAAGACGGAACCATGAAGATGTTTTGGGAGAGATTGTTTCACCAGAACACCGGCAGAGGTGAAAAATGAATGCAGCGTTGAAAAATTACAAGCTGGAGAGAAAACGCCTGGAAGACCAGGAAAGGGAAAAGATTGTACGAGATCATTTACCGCTGGTGCGAAAGGTGGCTTTTCGAATTGCCCGCCACCTCCCCTCCACGGTGGAAGTCGACGATTTGATTTCTGCTGGTTGTGTGGGCCTGTTATCCGCATCCGACAGGTTTGATCCTGAGCGTGGACTTGAGTTTTCATCCTTTGCAGAGTTCAGGATCAAAGGAGCGATTTTGGATCATCTCAGGGTAATGGATCCTATTCCAAGACGAAGCCGACAACGTATACAGATGCTGGACAGAACCAGAAACAAGCTTACGCACGAGTTGGGGCGGCCTCCTGATGACGATGAGATGGCGGAGGCGATGGGCCTTGAGCTGGATGATTACTTCAAAATGTTGGGCAATCTTTCTCCATGTATGGAGTTGTCTCATGTGATTTTTGACAAGGGAAGCATTCCGCTACAGGTGACACAGGCTACCGGTGTAACTTCTCCCCACAGTGTAATGGCACACAAGGAATTGAGGAGACGACTGGTCAAGGCCATTCGTTCTTTGCCGGACAGGCAGCGCACCGTAATCTCCCTGTATTACTATGCCAAACTAAGCTACAAACAGATCGCAATATTGTTCGATGTCACCGAGTCGAGAGTTTGTCAAATCCATCGTGATGCCGTGCGCAGAATGAAGCCCCTGATTGATGGGGATGCAGAACCCTTTGGCAGGGCCAGGGAAAAACAAGGAGGGGAAAATGAGAGGCGGAGAGATAAGTCCTCCGCCACCCGTGTCGCCTAAGGCAATCAGGCGTTCCGGGAAGGTGGAAAAAGGAAAGAGAAAGAACCGGTCCGATGATGGTCAAAAGAAAAAGAAACGACCACCGGATGGCATCAAAGACGACGAAGATGATGGCGAGGCAGATGGAAAAGGAAAAGTGGTGAATATCATCGCATAGGGAGATGCCGTGTTTAAATATTCTCTGGACAAAGTCTTGAAGCTCAAACGCATCGACGAGAGTCGATCCGTTGAGCATCTTGCCGAATGCAGAAAAGCATGTGCCATGTGTGAACGCGAGATTCATGAGCTTCTGGATTCTTATGAAAAAACCAGTGCTGAACTTGCTTGCGCAAAGGGACAGTCAGGCATGGAGTACCTGGTGACCGCAAACCATTTGGCGCTTCTTGCCAGGCGGACAGAACAATTGCTTCAACAGAGGGCTCAATTGCAGGACGAACTGGATCGTTCAATTGCAGATGCTCAGGAGAAGGTCAAGCAACGCCAGGCCCATGAAAAACTCAAGGACAGGGCAAAGCAGTTATGGAAAAAAGAGAATCGTCGCGTTGACAGGGGAAAGATGGATGAGATGGGCCAGGTGCTGGGACAGTTGAAAAAGATGGAGGTGTGCGGTGAGTGACGGAATATACGTGGCCATGAACGGAGCCAAGGCAAGGTCCCGCCAACTGGAGGCTGTGGCTAACAACCTTGCAAACATGGATACAATTGCCTACAGACAGCAGCGCACAGCGTTCAAGGAATACCTGGGACGGCTCAAGGGGCCGGTGGCAAAACAGGCGCCTGATGCTACCATGCCTGATGGAGTCTCGGTTCCTGTGGACCTTTCCCATGTTGTAGTAGATGAGAATTCATCTGCCATGAGTTCAGGACAACTGAGGCAAACTGGTGAACCTTTGCATCTGGGGCTCGAAGGTCAGGGCTATTTTGTTCTCAAGACCGCTTCAGGCAATAGGTACACAAGGGACGGAAGTTTCCTCAGAAGTCCCGATGGATTCCTGGTTGCGAGGGATGGGGCAAAAGTGTTTGGGAAAAAAGGTCCTGTTCCATTGCCGGATGGAGAAATTCAGATAGATGCAGATGGCAATATCCTGGCTGATGGAAGCAAGATAGATACATTGGTCTTCGTTGATTTTGCATCACCTGAAAAGCTCTCGCGTGAAGGTGACAATCGCTTCAGTACCAATGCTACTCCCATGAAGGCCAAGCCTACAGTGCACCAGGGTTGGCTGGAAAGTTCCAATGTCAATCCCCTCAGGGAGATGGTTGACATGATTGCTGCCCATCGTGGATTTGATGCATTGCAGCAGGCAATACAGTCATATAGGGACATGGACACCCGCGCCAATGAAATTGCGCGTCCAGTGTCATGACCAGGAGGTATAGAAAATGTTCCGTGCAATGAGTACAGCTGCCAGCGGTATGGAAGCCCAACAAACCAGGATGGATATCATATCCAACAATCTGGCCAATGTGAACACCAACGGTTTTAAAAAGGACCAGGCCTTTTTCGAAGACTTGATCTATCAGACGGTACGCAAACCTGGCGGTCGAACCAAACAGGGAGGTATTTCTCCCGGTGGCATACAGATCGGACAAGGATCACGCCTAGCCGCTGTGACAAAGGACCATAGGCAGGGAGAAATGGTGCAGACCGGCAACCAGTTTGACCTGGCAATTGAAGGGCGTGGTTTTTTCAGGATTCTGAGCCCCAGTGGAGATTTTACCTATTCCAGGGATGGTTCTTTCCGGACTGACTCGGAAGGCAGGTTGGTGACAAGACATGGAGAACCTCTTGATCCGCCGGTCGAAATTCCTCCCGAGACTGTGCAGGTCACTATTTCCAGAGAGGGAGTTGTTACCGCTTACAGACAGGGAGAACCGGAAGGTACGGAGATTGGAAAGGTGGAACTTGTGGATTTCCCAAATCCCGGTGGGCTTGAGAGTCTCGGTTACAACCAGTACCGGCAGACCGAAGCCAGCGGTGAACCGATAACTGGAGATCCTGGTGAAAATGGATTGGGCGGCATAGCGCAGGGATTCGTGGAGCAATCCAATGTTAAAGTCGTCGAAGAGATGATAGCCCTTATCGCCACCCAAAGAGCATACGAATTGAATTCCAAAATCATCGAGACTGCAGACAGGATGATGCAGAACATCACAAGGATTAGATGATCCATGTGCAGCAGGAGTTTGAAATGAACAAGACCCTGATAGCTTTTTTGCTCCTATGTCCATTGAATACCCTGGCTGGACAGGCAAACGATGGATTTTTGCGAAAGATGGTTCAGGATGCTGCAAATGCCCAAATCCCTGCAGGGGCTGTTGCAATAAAGCTCGTGAAGCTCAGAGCATCCGGGTCACTGCTCAACGACAGACAAGTCGGAGTTCATTTCAAACGGGGTGAGGATTTTTCTGGATCCACCTTGGTCGAGTTGGAGATAGGTAATCGCAGCCGGTGGGTTCAGGCGGAGTTTCGCCTCATGGTCAAAACGGCGGTTGCAGAAGTCAATTTACAAAAAGGTCATGTGTTGGGCGCAGGTGACATTAGAATTGCTACTGTTGCCAAAAAGTCCCTTCGAGGGGATGAGCCAACAGAACCGAAGGATATTCTTGGAATGATCGTCACACAAAATATCCGGGCCGGTCAAGCTCTTGTGATGCGTAGATTGAAAAGGCCCATAGTGGTGCATCGAGGCGACGAGGTCCAGATAGTCGTATCCAGTGGTGGGGTCAGAGTCACATCTCCTGGCAAGGCTCTGGCTGCAGGACGGACGGGTGACATCATAAACGTGTCCAGAGGTTCCGGTCGTAAGCGGGGGTGTAAACTGAGAGCCAAGGTCGTCGCTTCGGGCCTGGTCCTCATGGAGTTGGGAAACACGAGCTTCAGTAGACAGTAAGGAGCAGAAGATGGGTGCCAAAACGAGAGTGAATGGGATGGACCTTGATTCGGCAAAGAGCCGCAAAGGGCTGTTTATGGTCTTGGTCTGTTTGGTGTTGTTTTCAGGACCGGCTTGTGTAAACCACATCGCACCATATTCACCAAAGACACGCGCCTATTCCTTGCCCCCTATGCCAAACCAGGATTCCTCCATGACACAGGACGGATCCCTCTGGGCTGCTTCTCAGGCCAGCAACTACCTGTTTTCTGACCAGCGTGCCTTGTTGGTAAATGACATTGTGACAGTCCGAATCAGGGAGGTTTCCAGCGCATTTTCAGATGCTTCCACCAAGCTCGGTAAGGAATCGGATGTGGATGTGGGCATAAGCGCAATCATGGGATTCTTGGCTGCACTACAACAGGCCAATCCCAATTTCGACAGGACCTCCATCGTGGGTGCAGGGACCAAGAATGACTTCGAAGGTACCGGAGTTACCTCCAGACGGGGCGACATAAAGGCAGTAGTTCCAGCTGTTGTAAGAAAGGTTCTGTCCAACGGAAATCTTTTTGTCGAAGGCCATCGTGCCATACTTGTCAACGATGAAGAATACCATTTTTACATCAGTGGGGTTGTGCGTCCTATCGATATCGATGATTCCAACAGCATTGATTCATCAAAGATAGCCGATGCCGAGATCGAATTTACGGGACGTGGAACCATTTCGGAAAAACAGACTCCTGGATGGTTCTCCAGGTTAATGGACTGGACGTGGCCATTTTAAAACCTTCGGTGTGGAGTGCGTCATGGGAATCAGACGAATTAATCTTTTGGTGCTGTGCCTGATGTTGGTGAGTGCCGGGGCGGCAGCAGATCGTGTAAAAGATATTGCCGTGGTACACGGAGTGCGTTCCAATCAGTTGGTGGGTTATGGACTGGTTACGGGGCTCATGGGAACCGGGGATACGACCCAGGCTCGGTTTACGGTACAATCGCTGGCTTCGTTGCTGGGAAGAATGGGAGTGCGTGTTGATCCGAAACGGCTTCAAGTCAGAAATGTGGCTGCCGTGCTGGTCACTGCTGACCTGCCCCCTTTTGCACGCGCTGGTGCCAGAATAGATGTTCTGGTTTCTTCGATTGGAAACGCCCGGTCTTTGCAGGGCGGTACCCTTGTGCTGACACCACTGAAAGCCGTAGATGGCAAAGTCTATGCCGTGGCGCAAGGTCCCTTGCTCGTTGGAGGATTCGGAAGTTCCAGCGGTGGATCTTCGCAGACGAAAAACCATACAACCGTTGGTCGCATTCCGCAGGGAGCCTTGGTCGAACGGGAGGTCAATTTCAGTTTCAAGGGTAAGACTACACTGCAACTGGACTTGATGTCTCCTGACTTTACCACGGCCGCCAGAATCGTCGAAGCGGTGAACAAGTCCCTCGGTGCCGAATTGGCCAAGGCAGACGATCCGGGTACGATTGTTCTGAGCCTTCCTGAAGAAAAGAGAAGCAATCTGGTCGGTCTGGTGGCAAAACTTGAAAACCTGCAGGTAGAGGCTGATAACCGCGCCAGGGTAGTGATCAACGAACGTACAGGTACCATAGTGATGGGTGACGATGTCCGTGTATCCACCGTTGCAATTTCCCATGGAAACCTTCATGTGGAGGTGCAGGAGCAGACTCTGGTATCTCAACCGGGTGCATTTTCAAAAGGTGATACGGTCGTATCCCGAGCCGATCAGGTGGCGATTCACGAGGAGCGTGGTCCCATACACGTTATTGACAAAGGTGCTTCGTTAGGGGACGTGGTCAGAGCCCTTAATGCCATAGGTGCCACCCCGAGGGATCTCATCGAGATCCTTCAGGCTATGAGAGCAGCCGGGGCACTCAAGGCCCAGTTGGAGATACTATGACACTATTGGCCCATGGTACCGATTTTCGAACGGATTTTCAGCGGACGCCCAAACGTGTTGTGCAAAAACTCCAGGGTATGTTTTTCGAGATGTTGCTCAAGGAATTGAAAAGCGACATGCCGGGTAGTGAACTTGGAGACGTTCCGGGCGGAAGCATGATGGCAGACCTCATGAGCCAGGCCTTGGCTACAAAACTCTCTCGTCAGGTGGACCTGGGTTTAGGGCGTAGTTTGGGTATAGGCCGAAGCACGGATGGTGGCTTGCGCCCACCCAGAGTGATGGAATCCGGTTCTATTCTGAATTCTTTACCTGTGAATGGAAGGATAACTTCACCGTACGGCTTTCGACGGGATCCCATAAACGGAGAGAGAAGGTTTCATCATGGCGTGGATATTGCTGCACCAGTGGGTTCACCCTTGCGTTCGTCCATGGCCGGGAAAGTCGTTTTTGCAGGTGAAATGGGTGGATATGGAAAGGTGGTCAAGGTTCGGCAGGCAGATGGTGTGGAATTGATCCTTGGACATTGCTCCAAACTCCTGGTCGAGACGGGCGATGAAGTCGGAATCGGGCAAAAAGTCGCAGAGGTAGGCTCTACCGGCCGTTCCACAGGACCCCATGTGCATCTTGAAGTAAGGTATCATGGCACATCAATAGATCCGCTCAACTGGCTTTCAAGGAGGACCTTGGTCGCTAAAGAAAAGCCATACCGTGCCGATGGAAAAAATGGGTCCATGAGCAAACCTGGATCCTGATAGGAGAAAGACGTGAAGATTCTCGAACATCCTTTTTCCGTTGCGGTGTTGGGCAAGCAGAAGAGTAGTGCAAAGGACAAGAATAGTTTCCATGAAAACACCCGAACTATCGCTGATGGTGTAAGCATATCGAGCAAACAAAAGCTGAAAGAACTTTTGAAGGAAGTCACCAGCACCGAGTTCGATGAAACCGACGAGTTGGATGAGATATCTGCGTCAATGGACGGGGATTGTTATCTTCCTTCGGCGGACGATGTCGCCGATGCAATCTTGGATGAAATGAGCCTTCTGGGAGACCTTTACCAATGGTCCAATTCAGCCGACATATAGACGAAGCCTTGGAGAGTTTGTCTGGCTTACTGGACCATGAATACCAGTGCATCGTCAAAATGAGATACGAGGAGTTGTTGCACGTTGTTGCTGAAAAGAAACAGGCCCAAGCCATGTTGATGAAAAACATGAAACAGTTGATGAAGGGCGAGGAATCCCGCATTGGTGGCGAAAGCAGGAACCTGGCAAGGCAGGTCGAAGAAAAGTCGGCAAGAAATGAACAAATGGTTCGCTCTTCTCTCCAAATGTTGGGTGAGGTTTTGCAGTTGTTATACAGCCATCAGGTTGTTGCCGGACAATATGACAGCAAAGGTCATGCACTGGCGCCTTGTGGTGACTCAACCTGGCATGATTCGGCATGAAGCGATGGGGGATCTGACGTGAGTGGAACCTTTTCAATCTTGAATCTGGGCTGGACGGCCATGATGACACACCGTCTTAGCGGAGACGTGGCAAGCCATAACATCTCCAACGCCACCACACCGGGTTATAGCCGACAGCGGGCTGACCTGCAGGCCAGGCAGCCATGGCTCAGCATGGTGGGGCCCATGGGGACCGGTGTAAAGGCAGTAGGAATAGACAGGATTCAGGATGGACTGCTGTTTCAGCGATTGATGGATGCAGGCTCGGATTCTGGATTCGGCTCCAGCAAAGTCGCCGTTTTACAGGCAGCGCAGACTGTGGTGGGGATTGGAGATGACGACCCTGTTGCCGCGTCTATGAACTCGTTTTTCCAGGCCATGGAGGATCTTTCGGCAAATCCCTCCGGAATGGCAGAGCGTCAACAGGTTCTTGACAAGGCCGCTCAATTGGGAACAACGATGGCTCAGGTCAGAGATGAATTGGATGGTATACGAAAAGACCTGGATGCTCAATTGACCGGAGTCGTGGACGAGATACAGGGCCGGCTCGATGAGATTGCGGTATTGAACAAGGAAGTCAGGTTGACCGAAGCGAGCGGCGGCCAAGCCAATGATTTGAGGGACAGACGCGAGTTGCTGGCGCGGGAGGTAGCCGATCGAATCGGGGCCAAAATTTTCAGTGATGATGACGGAAATCTCAACCTAATGCTGAATGCCGGTGGCACCTTAGTGGAGGGTGATACTGCCTCACACCTGGAGCTTCAACCAAATCCTTCAAATGGCGGACTGCTGGACCCCGTTGTAGTATCCGGAGCAGGTGTTCGAACCGTGCTGGATTCTTCCATATCCGGTCAACTCGGAGGTTTGCTTTCATCCCGCGACAAGGAACTTGCCAAATCCATCCTCGATCTGGATACGCTTGCATTCGAGGTGGCCGGACAGGTAAATGCGATTCACCAGACAGGTTTTGGGCTCGATGGAGTAAGCGGAAGGAACCTGTTTTCGAATATTGCAGTCGTAGATGGCGCTGCTTCGAACCTGACAGTTGATGCTGCAGTGCTTGGACAACCGGACGCCGTGGCTGCAGCTCAGAACGCAGGCGCCTTGCCTGGAGACAATAGGATTGCTCTTGCCATGGCTGCCCTTGCACAGTCAGACACCATGTCTGGTGGTACTCGGACTTTTTCAGAGTATCTCCTGGCCTCTGAGTCGGACTTGGGTGCCGGTTTGCAAAATGCTCAAAGGGATGCACAATTGCATGCCGATAGACTTTCTCAGCTTTCGTCCATGCGTGAATCGGTATCCGGAGTATCCATAGACGAGGAGATGGTGGAACTCACAAAGGCTCAGAGAGCTTTTGAAGCCGCTGCCAAGGTAATAAAGACCGGCGATGAGTTGCTGGAGACCATCATGGGTTTGAAGTAGGAAAAGTCGGGAGTAAAGAATGAGAGTAACTGACCAGCAAATGTTTTCTACGCTAACCTGGCGAATCAATCGTAACTGGGAGCGTTTGGAAAAGGTTCAGGATCAGATCGCCAGCGGACAGAAAATAAATAAACCTTCTGATGATCCGGTCAGCTCAGCAAGAACCGGCATCCTGGATGAAACCTTGTCGCGCCTGGATGACATGGATAGAACAGCGGACAAGGCCTCCGGATTTTTAGAGGCAACGGAGGGGGCGCTGGGCCAGGTGTCGGATTTGTTGATCAGGGCAAGAGAATTGGCAGTCCAGGGTGCCAGCGATGGTTACGATGCACAGGACAGGGACGATATGGCGATCGAGGTCAGGGCCATGTTCGATCAACTCGTGGCCTTGGGTAACCTGGATGTAAATGGTAGGTATGTTTTCGCAGGCTTTTTATCCGACCAGCCCGCTTTTCAGGCCGATGGAACCTATAATGGAGACTCGAATGAACTGGAACTCAGGGTCTCGCCCGGATTGCAGGTGAAAGCCACCCTTGCAGGTGGTCAGGTTTTCGGCGCTGCAGGTGGAGGCACAGATATCTTTGCAGTGCTCGACGGGCTTGCAACGGCCTTGGAGACGGATAATACTGCAAATATACAAAATGCTCTTGACGGACTGGATACTAGTTTGACTCAGATCAACAGTGCGCGGTCTCTTGTCGGGTCAAGGCTGGATTCAGTGCAATTGGCAAAGGGTTGGAATGATAGGCTCCGTACGGGAGCCAAGACTCAAAGGGCTGACGTGAGGGATTTGGATTTGGGTAAAGCATCCATGGAGCTGGCAATGGCGCAGCAGGCTTTGCAGGCAACCTTGGCTTCCACTCCACGCATGATGGCCCAGAGTCTTTTGAATTACCTCTAACGAGGGGAGGTAGCCATGCTCACTCTGACAAGGAAGTCGGGGGAGCGGATTCGCATCGGACACGATATCATCATTACGGTGCGGGAGATCAGCGGAAACCAGGTGAAAATTGGGATTGATGCACCAAGAAACATACAGGTGTTTAGAGAGGAACTCTACATCAAGGTCGCTCAGGCCAACAAGGACGCCACCCAGGTGGCTCCGGAGGACCTCGACAAGTTGTTCGACGGTGGAGAGTAACATGATTGAGACCACGAGATTTGGAAAGATCGAAGTGGACGAAAACAAGGTGGTAACTTTCGAGCAAGGTCTCATCGGGTTTTCCACCTTGACCGATTTCATCGTTCTGGATCATTCTCCCGGTTCGAAATTCCACTGGTTGCAGTCCATACAGAGGGGAGATATAGCCTTTCCACTGGTGGATCCTGATGAGTTCGTTGATGGATATCTTGTGCGCCCACCCAAGGGATTACAGGAATATATTGGTGAGTTCGAAGCGGAAGATCTTGTTTTGTCGACCATAGTGACTTTTCCCCAGGGCACTGGCGGGGCTACCCTGAACCTGAAGGCTCCTATAATCATGAATCTCAAAACCAACAGAGGCGCACAGATCGTATTGGAAGACCCTGAAGTGCCCATTCGTTTTCCAATCGGAAAGAAGTGATGTCTTCCGACCCGGACGATATCTGGTCCTCTTTGCCTTCGGCCCCTGAACCTTTATCGTCTGGTCCAAAGGTCCCACTGGACCTGGTACAGCGCTACAAGCGTTTCGTGCAAATCAACGAGCGAAGACTGGAACATGTACTGGGTGGCTTGACTCAAAAGCAAAGGGACATTTTTGATCTCATACCTCTTCTAATCCACCAGAGGATACCAGGAGCACCAGGTGGAAGGGAGGAGTCCAATGCTTTTGTGGGAATTTTGAATTTCAAGGCAAACCCGCGCATGAATGCTGCTCTCAGGCGCATGTTTCCCCGTAGTTTGCTCAGAGCCAGTGCAGGTCTGTATCGCCCGGCGGTTCGTTCCCTAATAGCCATGGGGTCGACGGGTACAATTGCTCAGACCCGTGATTCGGACTTCGATCTTTGGGTCATCTCTGATGAGCGTTGTGCCGAGGGAGATGCTAGGACAGGGCTAGTGATACGACTGACCGAAATCGAGTCCTGGGCGCGCAAGAACGGATTGGATGTACATTTTTTCCTCATGTCGGTTGAGCAGATCTTGCGGAGAGACTTCGGCAAGATACAGGGTGAAAGTGCTGGAAGCGCTCTTCGCTCTATGCTGATGGAGGAGTTTTACCGCACCCACCTCTTGATTCAGGGCCAGGCTCCTCTTTGGTGGCTGGCAGAACCATTTGCAAGTGAGGATGAGTATGCCTCCTTGCCTGCCATACTAAAGTGGGACAAGAGCATCGACCCGGATGGGTTCGTAGACCTCGGCCCACCGGAAGCAACAAGTGCCGATGAATTTTTGGGAGCATGCCTGTGGCAGATGGCCGGCTCTCTCAGGCAACCATTCAAGGCCCTGCTGAAAATGACTCTTTTGGCTCGTCACCTTCATCGCGATGATCCTCCCTTGCTTTGCGAGATGCTCAAAGAGCGTATCCTTTCTTTGGAAGAACCAACTGAGTTGGAAACGGATCCCTACCTCATTCTTGTTGATACCCTGGTGGATGAGTATGAAAAAAGTGGCGACAGGGACACGAGTCGTTTGCTCAGACAGGCTTTCTACCTGAAACTTCTCAGCGGCAGGGTCGATAGAAACAGGGCTGGCCATGTGTCCATTCTTCGGGTGCTTGCCGACAGGTGGAACTGGGACACCTCGGATGTCATACATCTGGAGCGATTCAATCGTTGGAGAGTTCAGACCATAGACAACATGGGGCGTGCAATACAGATCTATCTCGAGCGAATATTGGATAAGCTGCACGCGCATGTCGGCAATTCGGTCACACCAAACATAAGCCAGGAAGACCTCTGTGTCTTGGACAAGAAAATCCGTGGAGGCAGGGGGCAGCACGAAAACCAGGTGGAACTCCTGTTTGTCGGTTATTATCCAGCCAGTCTCGCTCAACCACAGTTGATATTTGGCCAGGATCACAAGGGATGGTACGTCGCCATTTCTCGTAGCGATGATGTTCTCAGATACGGATTTGCTTCTCTCGGGGAACTTCTGGCGTTTACGGCCGTCAACGGGCTATTCGGTGACTGGACAGCCATAAGGATCGAAGGAAAAGATGCTCCCGGGGCTGAATATGTTCGTCTGCGACTGGCAAGAATGAACGAGGTGTTTGGAAATACCAGGCCTGACGATGTTCCCATCGGCAACTTTGCAGAAAGTCCCAGAGCATTGAAAGTTTTGGTCGAGGTGTTTTCCGCACACAGGGCGGAGGTCGGAAACAGAGGTACCCAGGCTGTTTCCGAAAAATGGGATCTATTGGAGTACGGTAGCGAAGGTAAATGCCTCATCGAAAAAGTAGTGATGTGGACCGTAAACAGTTGGGGAACTGTCATACGAAACGAGTTTTACTCTTCGGCCGGCTTGATACAGGCTTTGCATTTGTTGCTCTCCCAGTCCATGGAAGGAGACGGACCGCAGTGCAAGTTTGAACCCGGCGACTTTTCAGCTGATTCATCCGCTGGTGCGAGAAGACTGGGGATCTTGTTTCAAAAGTCCTTGCTGGCCCTGGCAAAGGGAGATGAGTCCTCTAATGCATTTGTTTTCAGGGCTCAAGGCGCTTATTACCTGCTTCTCAAGGCGGGCAGAAAGCTTTTACAACTTGGTCCAATGAACCGGGTGGAGTTGTCAGTGGTCATGTAGGGTCGAGCGGTCAGGGATAAGGATTATATTGACAGCTCATCGGTACGACTTGGTCCACTCAGGGCGGCATTTGCAGGGGAAGCAAATGATATAGAACGGCTTTTTGTAGTTTTTGGCGAACCGGAAGTGGGAATAATTGCAAGAGATAAAGATGGAGCATACATCCTGTCTGCCGAGGATTCATCTTCGTTGCTGGTTGAATGCAGCTTGTCGGTAGTGGGCAGGCCCGGTGTGCGAGTGGCCAGACTTTTACGCGGTGAAGATGGGGTCTGGTATTCGGAATCATTCGAACCACCTGTGGTTGAGCCGGACGTTTGGGCTGATGGCGATTTGGGCTCGGGAAACATGACTTTTCGTGTAAGGGGGTTCGATGGGATGGTTGCCGACAGCATCGAGGAAGCAGCAACCTGGCTTCTTAGCCGGGCTGGAATGGGTAAGGAACACAAACCCCTCCTGGCACTGGGTCAAGTATACCTGAATGGGCAGGAGCCTGGTTTGGTTATGCGCATCAGATATCGGGAAGCTCTTTCATCTTCCCTTGCGCAGAGCCATGCCGAGCAGGTCGCTATTATTAGATTAGGCAAAAAAATATCCTGATTTATTCAATTCCTAAAAGAATGCGTCGATGACCAATCAGGTGCGATCATGAGTTGGACGAGCAACTCGTGACAGACAATCTGAATGGGCAAGGATGCCCGAGTACAGGATTCCAAGGAGGGAACCCATGCTCGTATTCTCTTAGCTATCTTAATGCGATGGGCAATTTTGTTGCGGGGTATTTTGCGCGGAAATAGTGCTTGATTTGCGCAAGATGTATCCCGGGATGTGTATGGATCTCATGTCTCTGCCCGCTGATTATCATTGACAGAAGATCCATGGAGATCCATGCGCGGCCTTTGTCTTGCCCTGTGTCTGACGGGGTATTACTCGGGCAATACCTTGCCACCTGGCATGGTCTGCTTGAGTGCAGATTTATACATGCCTGCTGGTGGTGCATGCCCCCGGTTTGTCTATGGGACCGGAGGCGGATGCGAGGAGATAGATCTGTACATAGGAATATATGTAAAACTTTGTCCATAGAAAGGAGTGTGTTTCCATGGAGGAAAACATGAGGGCACCGCCTCGCTTGCCAGGAGCGTGATCGTCTTGGGACATGTCTGGGGTGATTGGCCGGTGAGCTGTATATCTTGACCAATGGCATGTCTTGAAAGACGGGAAATGGATGCGATGGATATTCCATCGTGGAACAGGACAGTTGTGTCCAGAGAAAACCGGGGCAGGATGCTCCGGAAGAGTTCATTCAAGGAGGAATGACATGACAATTTCAATCCAAACCAATATTTCTGCACTCAACGCCCAGAGAAACCTGCAAAAGACCATGGGGATGCTGGACAGTTCCCTATCGAAGCTTTCTTCAGGATATCGTATCACCAAGGCCGGAGACGATGCCGCAGGGCTGGGGATATCGGAAAATCTCAAAGCGCAGATCCGCTCCACCAACCAGGCGCAGCGCAATGCCTTTGATGGAGTGAGCGTAATCCAGACAGCGGAGGGTGCATTGAACGAAGTCTCCAGCATTCTCATCAGGATGAGAGAGCTTGCCATGCAAAGTGCATCGGACGGGCTGGGTGATACGGAAAGAGGATATCTGGAGACAGAGCTGGACGCACTTGTGAGCGAGGTCGACAGGATTTCACAGGCCACTGAGTTCAATGGACAAAAGCTGTTGAATGGCTCATTGAGTTCCAATGCCTTGGAATTCCAGGTGGGCATTCGAAATACTTCCAATGACAGGATCTCGGTCACCGTGGCCTCTGCCACGTCTTCGGCCCTTGGTATCGACTCCGGATCCTTGACTATAGCCTCTGCCGGAGCGGCACAGGCAGCTTTGACCACCATAGATTCTGCCATACAGACAATCTCGAGCAACAGGGCGTCTTTGGGCGCCTTGGGCAACCGACTGAACTCCACCATAGCCAACCTGGCGGTGGCCAGCGAAAATCTCTCTGCTGCCAATTCCAGGATCAGGGATGTGGACGTTGCCCAGGAGACATCTACCATGACCAAGGCGCAGATTTTGCTCCAGGCAGGAGCGAGCGTTTTGTCCCAGGCAAACGCCGTTCCCCAGGTGGCATTGAGCCTTCTGAGATAGAGCTGTTTGAAAAACCTCCATGGTGAAGTTCGTCCTGGAGGAGACATTTACAGGGACCGGACTCCGGGCAGGTTACGCATCATAGGTGTATGGATGCATGAACACAGCCTTGCCTGTTGATCCGGATGAGTATTGAAACGGTTAGGCCCCACATGGGCCGGTACCGAGATAATCATTACAGGAGCAGGATGCTCCAATAGCGATCCAAGGAGGGACGCCATGACAATTTCAATCCAAACCAATATTTCTGCACTCAACGCCCAGAGAAACCTGCAAAAGACCATGGGGATGCTGGACAGTTCCCTGTCGAAGCTTTCTTCAGGATATCGCATCACCAAGGCCGGAGACGACGCCGCAGGGTTGGGTATCTCGGAAAACCTAAAGGCGCAGATCCGTTCCAGCAACCAGGCGCAGCGCAATGCCTTTGATGGAGTGAGCGTAATCCAGACAGCGGAGGGTGCGTTGAACGAAGTCTCCAGCATTCTCATCAGGATGCGGGAGCTCGCCATGCAGAGTGCATCGGACGGATTGGGTGATACGGAGAGAGGATATTTGAACACGGAGTTTTCTGCCCTTATCAGCGAAATCGATCGAATTTCGGGAAGTACTGAATTCAATGGACAGAAGCTGCTGACCGGTTCCCTTTCTTCCACTGGCTTACAGTTCCAGGTTGGAATCAGAAACACGTCCAATGACCGTATCGAAGTAACCATCAGTTCGGCTACCGCTGCAGCATTGAGCGTACAGTCTCTGAGCGTGTCTGCCATTGGTCATGCGCAAAGTGCACTTGGAGTCGTGGATTCTGCCATACAGACCGTATCGAGCATTCGTGCATCGCTGGGAGCTTTTGGAAACAGACTCAACTCCACCATAGCCAACCTGGCGGTGGCAAGCGAGAATCTCTCTGCTGCCAACTCTAGGATCAGAGATGTGGACGTTGCCCAGGAGACGTCAAACATGACCAGGGCACAGATTTTACTCCAGGCAGGAGCGAGTGTCTTGTCCCAGGCAAACGCCGTTCCCCAGGTGGCATTGAGCCTGCTGAGATAGAACTGCCTGAAAAACCTCCAGGGTGAAGTTCGCCCTGGAGGAGACATTTACAGGGACTGGATTCCGGGCATGGGAGCATCATGCGTGTGTTGATGCAGAATGCTCCAATGGCGCTCAGGGATGTGTACCTTGCCCGGGAGACGTCCAACATGACCAGGGCGCAGATTTTGCTCCAGGCAGGAGCGAGCGTTTTGTCCC
>JALVPF010000223.1:36846-39455 GCA_027031935.1 Myxococcales bacterium
CGTTGAAGTCTTGGCTTGAACGGGGCCAGTAGGCAAAACAGAGGGGTGCATCCGACACAGGGACGTGAATTTGAAATTCTGATTTTAGGTCTCAGGCCTTGGCGCCTGGGCTGGAGAGATTTGCTTGCAAACAGGGAATGTTTTGCACCGGCCCAGCTGCCTTGAGTCTATTTACAAGCCTTTCCGCCTTGATGCGTTCTTTTCTCCCCGAATGCAAGACGCTATCCTTGTGTCTCGTAACTAATTGAAAAATAAAGAGAATTTCTTAATGTTTCTTCTTTTGTGCCGATGCCACGTAAGGAGACGAAGGATTGCTTTTACCCCGTGGAAGTACTTCGGGGTTTTGGCGAAAGCTTATCCCATAAGGGAACCTGGCTGTATCGACGAGGCAACTTTTGGCCAGGATGGGCAATTTCCCTATGCGATTTCCCTGTGCCGGGTTCGAGTGCTGGTTCTGCCCGGAAGGACGAATGTGGAGATCTGCCCTGCCCTCAAGGGAGTGAAGGCTGGAAAAGTGGGCACTGTTTGTGCCGTGCCATGAGTCCATCCTCGGTCAATTGAGGCTTGAGGTGCATGCTCTAGGTGCAGAAAAGAAAGGAGGCATACAGACATTGACAAGCAGCATGGTCGGCATTTTGTCGATCGGGACAGTTGAAGACAACCAGGGGCAGGATGCCCCGCAACAATCCAAGGAGGATTGGAAATGTCAATTACAATTCAGACCAATGTCTCTTCGCTGAATGCACAGCGAAACATGCAAAAAACCATGTCCTTGCTGGATAGCTCTTTATCCAAGCTATCGAGCGGTTATCGGATCACCAAGGCCGGTGACGACGCTGCAGGTCTTGGAATCTCCGAAAACCTCAAGGCTCAGATCCGGTCAACCAACCAGGCGCAGCGCAATGCTTTCGATGGGCTGAGTGTGATCCAGACAGCGGAGGGAGCCTTGAACGAGGTCTCCAACATTCTCATCCGCATGAGAGAACTCGCCATGCAGAGTGCTTCGGATGGTGTGAGCGATACCGAGCGAGGATATCTGGAAACAGAGTTCGATGCCCTTGTCAGTGAGATCGACCGTATATCTCAGACGACGGAGTTCAACGGGCAAAAGCTGATCAATGGTTCCCTGGCATCAAGCGCCAACGGACTTGATTTCCAGATCGGAATCCGAAATACATCCAACGATCGCATCACGGTCACCGTTTCCTCGGCCACGTCCACGGCCTTGGGTGTGCAGTCTTCGGCTGCCAGCATTTCTGCAGCAAGTGGAGCGCAGGCTGCTTTGAGTACGATAGATTCTGCCATACAGACGATTTCGAGCAACAGAGCATCTTTGGGCGCGCTGGGCAACAGGCTCAACTCCACCATAGCCAACCTGGCGGTGGCGAGCGAGAATCTCTCTGCGGCCAACTCCAGGATTCGGGACGTGGATGTTGCCCAGGAGACATCAAACCTGACACGGGCACAGATACTGATGCAGGCAGGGGTAAGCGTTTTGGCGCAGGCTAACTCTGTGCCTCAGATTGCCTTGAACCTGCTTCGATAGGAAAACATGGTGATGAACCGAGAAAGCGCAGGAGTTACAGACCATAGGCTCTGAGCGGAAAGGAGGTGTGTATGCATGATGTTCATGGTCGGTGTTACTTGTGACAAGGCGTAAAGAAAATTAACCAGGGGCAGGATGCCCCGCAACAATCCAAGGAGGATTGGTGATGTCAATTACAATTCAGACCAATGTCTCTTCGCTGAACGCTCAGCGAAACATGCAAAAAACCATGTCCTTGCTGGATAGCTCTTTGTCCAAGCTATCGAGCGGCTATCGGATCACCAAGGCCGGTGACGACGCTGCAGGTCTTGGGATATCCGAAAACCTCAAGGCACAGATTCGGTCAACCAACCAGGCGCAGCGCAATGCTTTCGATGGAGTGAGTGTGATCCAGACAGCGGAGGGAGCCTTGAACGAGGTCTCCAACATTCTCATCCGCATGAGAGAACTCGCCATGCAGAGTGCTTCAGACGGCGTCAGCGATACCGAACGAGGATATCTGAACACCGAGTTCAGCGCACTTACAAGCGAGATTGATCGAATTTCAAAGACTACCGAGTTCAATGGCCAAAAACTGCTCACCGGGGCATTGGCCTCCACGGGCCTGGATTTTCAGGTCGGGATAAGGAACACCTCCAACGACAGGATCGAGGTTACCATTTCCGCTGCCACTTCTGCAGCCTTGAGCGTGGATTCCTTGAGTGTATCCGCAGCCGGTAGTGCTCAGTCTGCACTGGGATCACTGGACTCTGCAATCCAGACTGTCTCTGGAATTCGTGCATCACTTGGCGCCATGGGCAACAGGCTCAATTCCACCATCGCCAACCTGGCGGTGGCGGGTGAGAACCTCTCTGCAGCCAACTCCAGGATTCGGGACGTGGATGTTGCCCAGGAGACATCAAACCTGACACGGGCGCAGATATTGATGCAGGCAGGGGTAAGTGTTTTGGCACAGGCGAATTCTGTGCCGCAGATCGCCCTGAACCTGCTCAGATAGGAGTGAATGGCAAGGGATAGAAAAACATGAGGTGGCACCACGTCTGAATCAGCGTGGTGCTGCCTT
>JALVPF010000224.1:0-4552 GCA_027031935.1 Myxococcales bacterium
TGGAGATAGTCGCTGAGAAAGCGAGACAGGGTGATGTGCCATCTATGCCAAAACTCACTGGGATTGGTGGCCAGATAGGGGAGCCTGAAGTTTTCAGGAAGTTCGAAACCCAGAAGATTTGCCGCTCCCCTTGCCATGTCTGTGTAGCCGGAAAAATCATAATAGATCTGCATGGTGAATCCAGATACGGCTACCAAGATCCCAAGACAGCTGTGGTCCTGGGGACTTTTGAACACAATCCCCACCCAGGCGGCGAGCCCATCTGCTATGACCATTTTTTTGACGAGGCCGATTATAATCAGGTCAAGGCCAGCGGAAAACTTGTCCGCTCCGACAGATTTTAGACCATCAAGCTGTTCCAGGAATTCTGCCGGCCTGGTGATGGGACCAGCTACCAGCTTTGGAAAAAAGGCCATGTGAAGCGCGAAGGCTCCAAGCTCATGCTCTGGCGCACGGCCCCTGAACACGTCCACCAGGTAGGCGATGAGCACGAAGGTATAGAAGGAGATACCCAGGGGAAGAGTTTCTCCCAGGATGGTTGTAGAGTCTACTCCTGCATCAGCTTGTGAAAAAAAGCCCCAAAGCTTAAGACCCATGAGACAGCAAAGCACCAGCGCCACTGCGAGAGACAAGATGCTTTTCTTGCTTTTTTTCCAGCGCACAAGAGCCAAACCCACAAACCAGCCGAACAGGGTATAGGAAAGAAGCAGGCCCAGGCTCACCCAACCCCAGGTATATGCAAACAGGTATGAACATAAAAGCAGCCAGGGCCGTGTCCATTTAAAAGGAAGTGCCCACCTGCCAATCATGGACAGGGGCAGGAGCAACAAGAGAAACTGGTACGATATGAGCTGCACAATGAGAGACTATTCCAGTGGACTAGGTCCAGCAATGATTTTATCTCACCATCGAGGGAAAGGTTTTCATAAATCATGATCCATAAAAACTGCTTTTTATTTCCGTATGGTATTAAGGTCACAGGAAATTTCAGAAAAGAATTCAAGCTTGTATTTGCAAATCGTCGATGCAATATTTCCAAACAACATAGGAGACGGGCATGCTGGAAGAACAGGAATCATCCCGATACGAAATTTTGGAAGAAATCGGCGAAGGTGGCATCGATCCCGGGGGGGAAAAGAGGATAAGGATACGTCTGGTGGCAGTTGGAGCCGTGTTGGCCGTGACCTTGCTTGTGGGACTGGGGATAGGATTCTTTTTGGTCAGAGGTCCAGGCCAAGCATACAGTGGACAAACAGCAATTGCACCAGAAGATCCTGTTCCAAAGACAAGCGAAAGACCTATTGACCATGACCGAATTAAACCAAGTGCGGAGAGAGTTGAGGTAAAGCCTGCTGTCGTTTCAGAGAAGGTGGCTCCTGCCCTGAAGCTTTCGGCCAGGCTCGAGTCGGTGGTCTTGCGAAAGACCGTTATCAACAGTGGGTATTTATTTGGGTATATAAAAAACACCGGCGAAGGTCCCATTGAAAACCCGAGAGTAGATGTGGTGTTTTTCGACAAGCAGGGCAAATCCATGCTCCATGCTTTTGGCTATTCAGAGTATTGTCTCATAGAGCAAGGCATGAGAGCTCCTGTAAAGATCGTATTGAATAAATATCCTGAGGGTTACTCTCGATACGAGTCCAAGGTCGAGGCAAAAGCTCTTTACATTAATTCAAAGCGCATGACGAAGGTCGGTATCCTGGATAAAAAACTCGGGCCCAAAAAATTTGGTTCATACAAGCTTCAGGCCATCATCCGCAATGACGAAAAAAAGACCTTGAAATTCGTCAAGGCCTTGGTGGTCTTTTTCGACTCGCAGGATGGCATTATCGCGGTGGATTCTCGATTTGCGACCAAAAAAGAAATAGCTCCTGGCGAAGAGAGTACCGTGGAAATACGTGTCCATCCTCCCCAGGACATTCCTCCAGCCAGGTATGAACTCCTTGCTTTTTCTTGTACTTTGGATTGAACAAATCAGGTTGGGTCAAACCATTAGTGGCAATTTGAAGTCCTTGCTCTTGCCTGCCCAGGTCAATCGGAGAGTGTTGGAATCTTGCATGGAGGCAACAACCGCCTCCATGTAGTGGGGCCAACCAACTTTCTCGAGTTCCAGTCCCAGGAAAAAATGCCTGACCAAGATGATGTTCCAGTCATGGGTGACATTCAGGGTACATCCTGAGGCATCAGGTGCAGTTAGCTGTTCCAAAAGCACAGAAACTTGTTCAGAAGCTGATTCTCGTGCATCCTTGGCCAATTCATCGGGGAGCTTGCCTGCGAACCAGTCCTTTATAAACGGCATTGGACCTGTTTTCAGCACATGACCCATGGCAGTATTCCAGTCGCGCATGTATGGTCCACCAATGGTGAAGTTTTCTCCTTCAAGGCTGACCTGGGCTCCTGCGGAAGATGCACCTTGAGAGATCATCTCTGCAGTTTGTTTACATCTGGGCACAGGGCTGTGGAATAATCGAATCGGGGAGAGGTTCGCAAGTAGTTTGCCAAGGGACTGTGCTGCCTGCTTGCCGGCCTGGACCAAGGGGGCGTCTACAGCATCCTGAACCTTTATGATGGGCTTTCTTTCCGCATGCCTGACAAGTATGGCGGAAGGCCTATCGGTGGGAATCGTGTCGATAACTTTTGCCAGTTCCATGATGCTCCCTGTCTTTTGTGAAAAATACAAGCTGTATTGCAGATTGTCCACAGATGATGAGCTTTTTTTAAAATCAGCCTCTATTTGCAGTCGAGAACCTCACGGATACTTGAGGCCAGCGTATTGATAGAGTAGGGTTTTGAGATAAAGTTGATATCATCGTTCAGCACACCATGATTTGCGATAACGTCGTGTGTATATCCTGAAGAGAAAAGCACTTTTATGTCAGGAAGCAATTTCGTAAGTTCAGTGGCCAATTCCTTTCCATTCATTTTGGGCATCACCAAGTCGGTGAAAAGAAGGTCGATAGGTCCATCATGGTTCCTGACCAAGGAAAGGGCATCATCGCCGGAGGATGCGGTCAGAACCTTGTATCCCAGGCGGGTGATGACTTTTTCTGCCATGTTTCGTACCATCTTGTCGTCTTCGACTACCAGGACTGTCTCATCACCCCGAAAAGGCTTCGATATCTTGAACTTGCTTTTCTTTTCGCTTTTTCCGTGAAAATACGGAAAGTAGATTTTGAAAGTGGATCCTTTGCCTGGCTCTGATTTTACCTCAATACTGCTGGAATTTTGTTTGACTATGCCAAAGACGGTGGAAAGACCAAGACCAGTGCCTTGCCCGAACTGTTTCGTGGTGAAGAATGGTTCGAATATCTTTTCCATGTGCGAAGGTTCTATACCACAACCTGTATCGTGTACTGCCAGCATTGCATAGTCACCTGCTGCCTTCAAGGAATGGGTCATGCAGTATGAGTCATCAAGGTAGACGTTCTTGGTCTCGATTACCAGTTCTCCTCCTTCTGGCATGGCGTCCCTTGCATTTATCACAAGATTGATGACAATTTGTTCTACCTGGCTTGGGTCAAGAAAAACAAGGTCTATATCTTTTTGGAAATCTGTCTTGAAAATAATATCCTCACCGATCAATCGAACCAACATGTTCCGCATTTCCTGAACGAGGAAATTGAGATCAACAGGCTTGGGTTCGATAACCTGTTTCCGAGAGAAAGCCAATAGCTGACGAGTCAAACTCGCAGCTCGCTCCGATGCTTTTGCAATGCCTTCCAGGGAGTCGCGCATTGGATCGTCGTCTGAAAGATCAGACATGAGCATGGAAGTATTACCGGAAATAGCACACAGCATATTGTTGAAATCGTGTGCTACGCCACCTGCCAGTCTGCCAATGGCCTCCATTTTTTGAGATGCCCTGAGTTTTTTTTCCAGTTCCTGATTTTCAATCATGGCAAGCTTACGCTGGGTGATGTCTACAAATGTTCCCAGTACTGCAGGCTCGCCAAGAAATTTGATGAACGTGGAGTGGTTTTGAACCCAAGCTATTGAGCCATCTTTTCGAATGATACGATATTCATGTCTGGTTGGAACTTCATTCCCCTCGATTCTCGAGAAGAACCTTTGAAAAAAAATCTCCCTATCATCTGGATGTAGAAGTTCCAGGAGCTCGTCTGGACCCATTTCCAACAATTCAGAAACCTCATAACCGCATAGCTTGGCAAGAGCCTTGTTGGCGAAACTCATCCGTAATGGGTCTTTCTGGGCTATGGTCACGCCTTGTATTGAAGATTCGATCAGGGTTCGGTATTTTTCTTCGCTCTCCCTCAAGGCTGCTTCCGCTCGTTTCCGGTTGGTAATGTCGCGACATAGGGCCAGAATATGTGCCTGTCCGTCTTTTTCCAGGACGTTTGCGTTGACCTCGACGGGAGTTATTTTGCCATCCTTGTCAACATAATCAACCTCTAATTCCCGAACGAATCCATTTTCGAAACATTTTTGTACTTCCATGTTGTTTCGCTCGAGATCATGCTCAGCAGTCCATTCCAGAACACTCCTTCCGAGAATTTCAGAGAGGTCCTTGTGTCCGGTCAAACGGACGTATTCC
>JALVPF010000224.1:4562-5329 GCA_027031935.1 Myxococcales bacterium
CAAGGAGTTGCTCCTTGCTCTTGTCGCTCTGCCTAGTCAAGCTAATCTCCTAAACAATCCCAAACCAGCCATGAATGGCCCCGGTCGATTTTCATTGTTCTGAAGTCCCTCTTATATGAAAGTTTTTATCTCTAAGCAAGCAGTTCAACAAAGAGCTCCCAGCGCTTGAACGAACTGAAAAATGCATCAATTCTATAGGAGCAGAATCAAATGGAACTTGACTTGCTGATTCTTAGAATGTGACCTTAGTCCGTCAAATATGGTGTAGACTTGATTTGGCTCTAAATTACCAGCTTGCATAAGGGCATCATAGCAGAGGGAAAATGAATACAATGGCACAAAAAGCCGACATTACTATAATTGGTGGTGGCATAGTGGGCTTGGCAACGGGACTTTCCCTGGTTGGCAAGGGAGTAAAAAGCCTGCTGCTTCTGGAGGCCGAGTCAGACCTGGCGTCACATCAGACAGGGCACAACTCGGGCGTCATACACTCGGGGCTTTATTACAAGCCAGGTTCTCTGAAAGCGAAAAACTGTTCGATGGGCCGCGAGGCAATGTATAGATTTTGTAAAGAACATGGTGTAGCCCACGACAGATGCGGAAAACTTGTGGTCGCCTCTTGTGAGGAGGAGATTCCGGCTCTGGATGAACTGGAGAAGCGGGGGAGAAAAAACGGGCTCATGGATCTGAAGAGACTTGGCTGTCATGAGGCGAGAGAGCATGAGCCAAACGTCCAGTGTGTGGATGCCTTGTTGGTTCCACAGACC
>JALVPF010000225.1 GCA_027031935.1 Myxococcales bacterium
AGGTAGTGCAACGATCGGTTCGACCTAGATCAGTCAGCCAAAACTGTTTGATACCAGGTCGCGAGACCCTGATACGCGCAAGTCGTTTGTTAAGCAATTCCAGCTTTTTCCTTTTTTTCGGACCATCGGCCATCTGTTGGGCTTTCTGGATTTCGGCGCTGGTCAACTGCAGATCCAGCTGTTTGAATTCCCGCTGGTATTTTTTCCAGGGCCGACTCAATTCCGCATCATAGAAGAAGACGAAAATGGTCAGCAGGAACAGGGCCAGGGAAAGAACGGCCAGAATCTTGACATACTTTGATGGCAGTTGCATTGCAGGCATCCGAGTTCTCCTAAATATTAAACCAGGGCGTCACCAAGACATACTTGATGTGAAAAACCTGCCGCAAAATGATCTTAATAGGCACCGCATACATCAGAGCCATCAAAGTGGTCAGGATAACATACCGACTCAGGCCGAGTTGTCTGAAAAATCGGCGGCCGATTACCAGGGGAACCAAATACCAGAACAAAAAATAGACACCAATGGCAATGAGACCGGTGCGGGGAGCGATATTCTTCAGGGCCACCATAGTGTGCTTGGCATGTACATCCCACTCCTCCCAGGGCCAGTAGAAAAACCAGGAAGGCCCCCGCATGAACTGCCCCACCACAATGGCTCCCATCCACAGCAGATAGCCGAACATGAAATTGAACATGGCAAAACGGCGGACTGCGAAGTTATAGGCGCCCTGTCCCTTGGTATTTTTGTCGAGATAGGGGATGGCCATCAACCCGAAGATTATGATACCAGGCAGTACGACCCCGGCAAACCAGGGGTCGAAGTAGACCAGCAACTCCTGCAGACCGATAAAATACCAGGGTGCCTTGGCGGGATTTTCGGTACGGGTGGGCGTAGCGATTTCGTTGAGTGGCGCATTGAGCCACAGTGACCAGATAATAAGCACGATCATAACGACGATCATGCACATCAGCTCCTTAAAGGGCAACTCCGGCCACACGTAAGGATTTCTCTCTTTCTTTGCTCTCACCTCAGCCATGTATCTCTCCCTCTGATCATGTTGCTTGTCGTTGGTCTCGGCACCCTCCTCTCTATACGGTCCAACCCGATCCATCAAAGTGGCCGGGAAATACCACCATCTTTACGAATCCGCCAAAAATGGATGGCCATGAACATACCCACGGCCGCCGGTACGGCTATGACATGCAATACGTAGAAACGGAGCAGAGCATTGGCACCGACAGTGGTACCGCCCAGGAGAACAAAACGGACGTCATTAAACTTGGTCACCACGGAGAAAGGCCCTTCCGCCCCCAGAAACGGGGTGGCGGCCCCCATGTTGGTACCAACGGTAATAGCCCAGAAAGCCAGCTGATCCCAGGGCAGCAGGTAGCCTGTAAAACTCATCAGCAAGGTCAGAGTAAGCAAGACCACGCCGATCACCCAATTAAATTCCCGGGGCGGCTTGTACGAACCGGTGAGGAAGACACGGAGCATGTGTAGCATCACCGCAAGGACCATCAGGTGTGCACCCCACCGATGCATGTTACGGAGGATCTGACCAAAGGGGATATCAAACTGCAGATATTTCATATCAAGATAGGCCTTCTCCACAGTGGGATGGTAGTAGAACATCAGCAG
>JALVPF010000226.1 GCA_027031935.1 Myxococcales bacterium
AGATGCCATCATCACAAATCACGTCTTTTGTATGTGGTTTTTGATACTGCCTGCAGTCATCACTGGCATCAGGATGATGGTCCACCACCCCATCACAGTCGTTGTCCAGCCCGTCACAGACTTCGGTAGCATAGCAACTGGATTGACAACAGGAGGGTGGGTTTGCCTGGTTGCATCTCGGTATATTCTCCTTGTCAGATGCCCAGGCTATATAATCCTCTTCGGTACAATCGAGCCAGTCGACTTGGCCATCTGGTTTTGTTCCGCATTTTTGCGTCGTACCAGCGCAAACGCCGTAAGCTTTCGAACACTGTGGTTTTATGGTCACGTTGTCTACGATTCCATCGCAGTCGTCATCCTTACCGTTACACAGGTTTCCTTCCGTCATTTCATCACATACTGCCTCCTGGCCAGGCTCTGTAGGCTTCTGGCATCCATGGGGAATCACTTCGTCTATGCACATACCCCAGGATCCATGTTCACACTTCCTCTGGCCCTCGTGGCAGATTCCCTTGGTTTTTCTGTCTTCCGGGCCCGTAAAGCAAGGCTCCCAGCTGTCGACCACACAGCCACCGCAATCCGTGTCTTTTTCATCCACAAAGCCATCGCAGTCGTCATCCGTATTGTTCAAGCAGGAAAAGCATTCGTAGTCCCCCCCGGGGCAGCCTTCAGGGTTGGGCAGGACCATGTCTTTGCATGATTCCCAAATACCGCCTTTGCAGGTCTGTGTTCCTTTTTTACATGGGCCACCCTTTATCTCTCCTGCCCAGTGGGGCCAGCATTCAATTTCCTCTCCGTCTGTGCAGGGACAGCCTTCGTCAACGGTGCCGTTGCAGTTGTTGTCCAGACCGTCGTTGCAGTTTTCCGTAGCATCGGGATTTACAGTGGGGTCCGAATCATCGCAATCTTCAGGTACGTAAAATCCGTCTTCGTCCTCATCGGCGCCGGAGTGAGTCAAGTCCAGGGTCCTTGGTTCTTCTATGACTTTATCAGGTACGAATTGCAGACCATCGAGGGATCCATAGGCAACCTCCCTGGAATCCCTCAAACCAGTGGCATTTATGGATATGGCCTTGTCCTTGTTTTCCGGCCCTGCGGTGATCAAGATCCATAACTGGTTCTCATCATTTTCAGATTCAGGGTCAAAGGTCCTTGATTCCCCAATGGAGATGTTCTTGATCAAGGGATCTTCATGGGAAGAGTCTTCAGAAAAAATTCTTAGCTCCACGTGGTCGATCTTTATCTCCAGGCTGGTGACACGAACCCATATTCCTGTAATATAGTCACCGGAACAACTCGGTCCACCAAGCAAGGCAAGCAGTCCCATGGTCAAAAAAATCAATAGGTTCTTGCGCATGTTTCTCCTGCCATCTATCATTTTTTCCTCACTTTGCACTCATGGGAGGTCTTTCGATCAAGTTGTCTCTAAACCCATGGAAAATCGAACATATCCATATTGATAGGCTAGCATGGTGATTTCATACTGGTCAAGGGTGAGCTTGACATGGCGAGATCCGGCATGGTAATAGCCATCCATTCAATTCAATGGGTTACGGCCCATTGAGCCACTCGCTACGGAGGCATTATGTCCGTTTTCCCATATTCCATGATTACTGTTTTTTTGGCATTGAGTCTTGTTTT
>JALVPF010000227.1 GCA_027031935.1 Myxococcales bacterium
CGGCTGGGGTGTGAGTAGAGACTACGCAAAGGCAGTGAATCTCTACCACAAGGCCTGCGACGGGGGAAATGCGCATGGGTGCAACAACCTGGGAGTGATGTACAAGAACGGAGAAGGAGTCGGGAGAGACGCCGACAAGGCAGCAGGGTTTTTCAGGAAGGCGTGCAATGGGGGGAATCAGGCAGCCTGCAAGCAGCTTCAATGAAGCCCTAAGCCTTCTAATGTGGATGTCGCTGAGGGGAAAATGACTTAGGGATGCCTCGTTTTAGGTTTTTTGTTGATTTCATAGATCTTCCTGTATGATGATGCGTAGAAATCTTTCAGCACACATCAAACGATTGGGAGAAAGCATGAACTACAAAGAACTTCTGAAATATTCTCTGATCGCAGCAATGTTGATTACTCCCGTAGCGGTTCAGGCAGACATGGCCCGTGAGTTTTGTGACAACCACGAAGCAAACCTGGCCAAGGCTGTCTTGGACTCGGACGCCATTGCCTGGGGCCAGGTCCTGGATTCCAGCGAGAAGACTAAAAGAGAGAAAAATGGTAGATGGGTATACTCCTGGAAAGCCAAGGTCAAGGTGAGCCAGGTATGGATGGGTAAATATGAGATTGGACAGGTGGAGTTCTCAGGCGAATGCTCGGGCACTGCAACTACGAGCCGGAATCACTGCTCTAGTCCACCGGCCGAGAAGGGAGCCAAGCTTGTCATATTTTTGCAGAAGGGAACCGATGGAAAGCTTCACCTGGCTCAACCGAAACAGGGGGCCCACAGTGGCGAGTCCTGCCCTGGAGCTGCCGAGATAAAAAAAGTCCGCAAGCAGCGACCCAAGGTTTTCAAGAAGGTCCTGGAGCACTCCAAATAACAAAACACCATCGCAGAATCCCCAGCAGACTGTCTCAGATGGAACCCTGCACGCTCAGCAGAACGATGTCATCAGCTAGATCCTGGAAGTTACAAGGAAACAGGCGTGAGAGCCCTGTGCTGATTACATTTTGAAGACTCATGGGGATTCTACTTGTGTGAATTCGAGAGTATTGCTTGATAAAACAATGGGTTATTGGCTCCAGAGATGCTATAATATTTACAGGATAATGGTATAAATACTAAAAATATTAGAAAAATATTACCATTATGGATAAATAATAACTCTTATCAAGATCTCCCTGTTTATTTTTCAGATTTATGCAAGAGGCGGATGCTCATGTTGATTTCTGGATTGTATGCTAGGTGGAACTCATGGGGATATTGGGAACTCTTGGGCATATATCGGCATCCTTCACCTTGACATCTACCCACATAACAATGAATATTGTCGTTTAGTTGCCTATGCATCTGACAACCATGGAGCCTGCCCCTTGCGACCTGAATCGATTCTGGCGAGGTCCGTCTCGTCCTTTGTAAAACACCGAGCCATATTTTTGATTTTGGCCCTTGTCATGACCCTGCTTTCTGCCTGGGCTGCCTACAACATGGACATACTCACATCGCGCAGGGCTCTTTTACCCGCAAAGGTGGATGTGACAAAGAGACTCAATTCCTTCCTGAAGAAATTCGGTTCTGCAAACGATCTCATTGCGGTGATACAGGGTGCTCCCAGGCCAGAACTTGAGAAGTTTACATCCCAATTGGCCCGCCGCCTTGAAAAAGACAAGAACATCCGCTCGGTAAACGAAAGAGTGGACGTGTTGTTCTTCTTGAAGCACGCCTACCTGATGATACCGCCGGATGTGCTCAGGCAGTTTTCCTCGGTGGTCGACTCCCTCATAGGGGTGGCGCCTCCTGAAAAACTCGACAACTGGTCAGACGCGTGGAAAAGGACTGAAGACTGGCTGGATAATCCCCCGGATCTGGGAAGCATGGACGTGGACCTGAAGACCGCCAGGGAGGGCATGCACCTGGTATTGTTCGTCCTGGAGCAGTGGCTCAGGTGGCTGGATGCACCGGAGGCGCCCAACTCCATAGCCTGGAATACCATGTTGGCCAGGCATGGTGCCCAATCCTTGGCCAGTGGTTATTACACATCTCGTGATGGAAAAATGCTCTTCATGTTCGTACGGCCAGAGGATGCATCCGAGGAGTTTGAGCACCTCGATCCTTTTATTCAGGCTGTTCGGAACGCGGCCACGCAGTTGCAGGAAAAATGGCGAAAGGCTGGAAAAACGCCTCCTTCGGTGGGCCTGACAGGGCTTCCGGAGGCATCGTACGAGGAGTTCGTGGCGGTCAGACACGACATCAAGCTTACCATCACCACTGCCATCGGGCTCATAATTTTGCTCATACTCGTGTGGTTGCGTTCGCTTCGATGGGCCATAGTGGTTTTCGTTCCCATGGCCATAGGCGTGGTGTGGAACATTGGTGCGGCCTATCTCATCCTGGGACACCTGACCATCATTACATCCGGCTTTACCGCCATCCTCTTTGGCCTGGGAATAGACTACGGTATTTTCATGAGCACCAGGATAATCGAGGAGAGGCAAACGGAGTCGGATCTCCTGACAGCCATCGTCAAGGGAACGCTCGCCTCGGCAAGAGCCCTGTTGGTGGCTGGTGGTGCAACCGTTCTGATCTTCGTGTCCCTTTCCTTCGTGGAGTTCGACGGCTTTTCCGAACTGGGCATAGTGGCTGCAAGCGGGGTGCTGCTGGTGCTCGTAAGCACTTTCGTGCTTCAGCCCATCGCATTTTTCCTTTTGCCTCCCAAGGTAAAATCTCCCCCTGTCCAAAAGTCTTCCAAACCCGCCGGTCCTGTGGGCAAGGAAGTAAAAAACGGCAAAATGAAGTTACTTAAGTCAACGAACGTCTTACTGGTGTTGTTGGCTCTTTCAGGTGCTGTGCTCGGAGCCGTGGCGGCTTTTCGAATACCCTTTGATTACGACGTGATGTCCTTGTTGCCCAAGGGTTCGGAAGCCGCAAGACTGCAGAGGAAGATGTTGGAGAAGAGCGACTATCAGGGAGAGGTTGTTATTTTTACTGCCCATTCCATACCAGAGGCCAGGAAGATGGCCAAGAAGGCCGCCGAGTTACCGGCCATCGCGAGGGTCCAGACCATCACGGACATATTCCCTCCTGACGCATCTGACAGAGCCACCATCGCGCGTAGCATCGGCAAGAAGATAGACGAGTCGGTGTATGCAAGGCGAATACGTGCTCTAGGCAAGATCGAATTCAAGAAGCAATACGATGAGAAGATCTTGCATACCCTGGAGAAACTCCAGGAGATAATCGAAGACGGCCAGGATCAGGCTTTTTCTGCAGGCCATGCAGAGTTGGTAAAACAGATGGAGAAGATCCTGAACCGCATAGATGAGATCAATGCTCGTTGGAGCAAAAATCCCGAAAGAAGCAGAGAACGTACCAGCCTGTATGTGAGCAAACTCGTGGATGCCAGCAAATCAGCTTTGGGTGTGCTCAAGGCATGGAAAACAGCAGACGCTCTGAAACCACGCGATCTTCCAGCGGGACTATATGACAGGTTTTTTTCCAAGGACGGTGAAGTGGCTTTTTATGCCTTTCCCGCAGGGAACATTTATGACACGAAGGTGCTCGATGAGCTAATGAAGCAGGTCTATTCGGTGTCTAAGGATGCCACTGGATTTCCAACCACCCATCACGTGTTTTCCAGGATGGTGGTCTCTTCGTTTCGACATGGTTCTGTGGCTGCTGCGCTCATAGCCCTTTTCTGGATCGCCCTTGTGTTCAGGAAGTTCAAGGCCATACTCATCGCGTCCTTACCTCTGCTTGTGGGCGGAGGCTGGATGATGGCCATAATGTATATCACAGGAATGAAGTTCAATTTTGCAAACATCATAGGCTTGCCCCTGGTGATGGGGCTGGCGGTGGATTATGGTGTCTGGTTCGCACACAGAAAACTGGAGATGAGCCACTTGGGTGGATGGCAGGTGGCACGTCTTGCAGGCAAGGCCATTTTGCTTGCAGCAGGTACGACCTTTGCCGGTTTGGGCGCCATAACCATGGCTTCATACAGGGGGGTTGCGTCCATGGGCGTGGCCATAACCATTGGGCTGTTGTGCTGTGTCACCTCGGCCATGCTGGTCTCGCCAGCCCTTGCGCAGCTCATTTATCGAAAACAAAAAGACAAGGATGGGAGAAATTGAAAATGCTGACCAGGTTATCATTTGTCCCCTTGACGATTTTAGCGTTTTTATCACAGGCCGGTGCCACAGAAGTGCTCGTGTGCTATCCGGGAGGCGGAAACGTCAAGGCGTCTCAAGCCAGGCCAACCATGACCAGGATGTTGTCCATCATCGAATCTCTCGGTGGATGGCCATCTGGTAGCTTCACCCACAAGTTCACCACAAAGGCAGACGAGTGTCGCAAGCTGATGGACCAGGACAAGCCACCATATGTGATCACGTCCACTGGCCTATTTCTGGAACGCAGGAAGAAAGACAAGCTCCAGGTGCTGGTACAGCCGGTCATGGATGGCTCTACGGATGAGGTCTACCGGGTTCTCGTCAAAAAGGGCACCGCCTCCAAACTTGAAGACCTGAAGGGAAAAACCCTGGGGGGATCGTTGCTGACCGAAAGAGAATTTTTGCATCGAATAGTTTTTGAAGGCAAAATAGACCCTGAAAAGTTTTTTCATCTCAAGCCATCAAAACGAGCTTTGAGGGCATTGAGGAAACTGGCCAAGGGGAAAATGGATGCAGTGCTGGTGAACCAACAACAATTCAAGGCCCTGAAGTCTTTGCCATTTGCATCGGATCTGGATGTGGTTTTCGAGTCCGGGCGACTGCCTCTCGTGGGCCTTGCTGCCTCGAGCGCAAGGACGGCGGCCAAGGACCGAAAAAAGATGGTCAAGGCCTTGAGTGAATTGTGCAGCAGCGAAAAGGGCAAGGAAATTTGCGAAATGTTCGGACTGGAGTCTTTCAAGCCGCTTTCTACACAAGGGATTTACAAAAAGGTCGAAAAACTTTGGGACAAATTTTGAAAATCTGGAGGATCGGGCTTTTCTACGTTTTTTTCAGCCTCACCCTGGGGGGATGCAGAATTTCTCTGCCCGAGGATATCTATAAGCTCGAGGGCATGGAGTCTCGCTGTCAGGAGATGGATGAAGATGATCTGGGGGCAAGGATCCGAACCTTTGATGTGTCTACCCCTCGTTCGGAACTGTATTGTGCCCTTTACCTTTTGAGGACCATGAGGGCTTCTTCCATACACGAGACCTCAGCTCCTTCAAAGGTGTGTTATCTCCTGGCGGACAGAAACGACAAGCCGTCGGACAGGGAGCGCCTGGCTTCCGAAGGAGTTCG
>JALVPF010000228.1 GCA_027031935.1 Myxococcales bacterium
ACAATATGTAGCCCCTTGATGTTGCCTTGCAGGTAACGATCCAACTCAGGCCGCGCCTCGACCCCTTCGGAGTATTGTGGATCCTTGCGAACCAGGCTGATTGTCATCGTCACGCTCCCTATGCCCAAAAATCGCTGAAATCTCCAACCCAGGAAGATTCATAACCTTTAGAAGGCCATCATTCAATCGTTTAATAAGATGAGCCCTTGTGATTAAAATACTTTTGACTAAACTATCGCTGCGGCTTGAAACAAATCCGGAGACCGAGCCGCAGGAGGAACGCAGTAAATTGAACGCAATCCTTATCGCTATCATGGTCGTATACTGTATCTGTGCTGTCGCCTTGTTTTTATATGGTCTGAACTGCTACGTGATGATCGGCCTGTTCAAACGGTCCAGAAAAAAGCAGCAAGAAGAAAATGCCCAACTGCTGGCCAGGTTCAATGGGAGCAAAACCGAAGACGATCTTCCTGTGGTGACCACACAGCTACCCATCTACAACGAAAAATACGTAATAGAGAGACTCATCAGGGCTGTTTGCTCTTTCGATTACCCAAGGGATAAACACGAAATACAGGTCCTGGATGACTCCACGGACGAGACCGTGGAGATTGTATCTCGCCTGGTCAAAGAGCTACGGCAACAGGGACACGACATTCATCAGGTCCGTCGAAAAAAACGCGAAGGATACAAAGCCGGGGCCCTGGCCTATGGGATGAAAATAGCCCGAGGTGAGATGTTCGCCATCTTCGACGCAGACTTCGTCCCTCCTCCTGATTTTCTCCGCAACACAGTCCCATTTTTAGTTGAAGACAAAAAATGTGGATTCGTCCAGACCCGTTGGGGGCACAGAAATCGCGACTATTCCATCCTGACCATGGCGCAGTCTATTGGAATCGATGGTCACTTCGTTGTGGAGCAGTCCGCCCGTGCCTGGAACGGACTCTTTCTGAACTTCAACGGCACCGCCGGGATCTGGCGACGGCAAGCCATCGACCAGGCAGGAGGCTGGCAAGCCGATACCATCACCGAAGACCTGGACCTGTCATACAGGGCTCAGTTGGCTGGCTGGCACGCGAGATTTTTATTCGACGTGGTCACACCTGCCGAGATACCCGTCAACATCAATGCCTTCAAGTCACAACAGCATCGCTGGGCCAAGGGTTCAATACAAACCGCTTTGAAAATTCTCCCCCGGGTTATCAAACGAGGCGACGTGGGCCTTTTCAAGAAACTGCAGGCGGTCTTGCACCTGACCCACTACATGGTCCACCCGGTGATTGTGCTAATGACCTTGCTGGTCTTGCCCTTGCTCCTGTGGGGTCACGTGAACTTCCGCCCGTTTGTGATAATCCCGCTTTTATCTATGATGGTGGTGTCCATGATCGCACCTTCCACCTTGTACATCTTTTCTCAGAGAATGGCCTACCCGGACTGGAAGAGCAAATTGAAATTCCTGCCTGCCTTGATGATACTGGGCATGGGTCTTGCGGTGAATAACACCCTGGGTGTACTGGAGGCGATCTTCAAAAGGGACCACGGTGTGTTCGTGCGCACACCCAAGCTGGGAGATGCCGCTGAGGATCACACAAAAGCATGCAAGACTAAGTCCAGCAAAGGATACAGCATTCCCCTCAGTGGAATGTTTCTGGCAGAGGCATTCATGGGGCTATGGGCCACTGCAGCTTTCGCCGCCTACCTGTCCATGTTCAAGTTTCTCATAGGTCCGATTCTGCTTTTGCATGCATTGGGATTTCTGTACGTGGGGCTCGTGTCTATACTGCACGACAGACAATCCAGACGTTTCAAGTCATAAAGATTTTTCAGTTTGATCCTTATCAGGTAAAATTTTTTCGATGGGAAAAGAAGTCAGGGAGACTATCTTTTCAAAAGATCTTCGATCTTGGCCCGGAAGACATACCCAAGAATAGTCTTGCCAGCCCTGTAAGAACCCAACAGTGTTCCAGAGACCTTGGATTTGCCAGCATACCTGTTGTGATAGGTCACCGGCATCTCCTCGACTCTCAAGCCCATACGTGCGGCCTTGACCTGCATCTCGATGGTCCAGCCGAAATCCGGGTCCTTCATGTCCATTCGCTCAAGGGCTTGTCGCTGCACTGCCCTGAACGGACCAAGGTCAGTGAAATGAACACCCCAGAACAAGCGCACCAAATTGCAAGTCAGGGAGTTTCCAAATCTCTGAATGGGCGTAAGGGCCCCCGGCTCACACGAGCCAAGAACCCTGGATCCTATCACCAGCTCTGCGCCACGGCCCTCCATGAAATCCAGCATGGTGTTTATCTGTGCAGGATCGTCGCTGCCATCTCCATCCAAGAACACGAAAATATCTGAGTCTTTCGCCGCAAGAATTCCGCGAAGACAGGCGCTGCCATAACCCCTTCTAGCTTCTCGCAGGACCTCAGCCCCCGCTTCCATGGCGCGTCTTTTGGTATCGTCCACCGATCCGTTGTCCACGACGATCACACGGTCTACAATATTGCGATCTATGGCCGAGACCACTCTGCCTATGGACTGCTCTTCATCCAGAGCGGGGATTATAGCCACAACTTTTTTACCGAGGTAGACCATGACTCACATCATCGTCCAGAGCGCAGGGTGTTTTGAAGCGCCGACTGAAGATCGTCGAAGAAAAAAGAGTAGCCGACTTTTGAGACACGCTCGGCACTAACCCTCGCTCCACCAGCCACGTAGTTTGCAGCCTCACCTAGCATTGGTCTCAGCAAAGCCGCGGGGTAAGCCATGAACCCGGGACGGTGCAAAGCCCTGGAGAGGGTCTTGGCAAACTGTCGCATGATGACGGGCCCGGGCGCTACAGCATTGTAAGGCCCCTGCATGTTCTCGTTCAAAAGTGCCATAGTGAAAATACGCGCGATGTCCTCCAGGTGTATCCAGTTGATCCAAGCATCCGGGTGCCCCATCCAGCCGCCCATTCCCATCCTGAAAAGCGGCAACATGGACTTCAGAGCTCCTGCCTTCCGGCTGAGGACTATTCCTGTCCTGATCTGAACATCACGGACGCCGACACTTGCAAGCTTTTTAGCCTCTGCCTCCCAGCCTATGCAAATGCGAGCCAGGATATCCTCGGCTGGTCTGCTGTCCTCCCTTGCCAACAAGGCTCGTTCCGTGCCGTAATAGCCAATGGCCGATGCTGACACCAGAGTCTGTGGTCGCGGGTCGGATTCACGAATGGCGTCGGCGATCTGCCTGGTGCCCAAAACCCGGCTCTGCTCCATAGCCTTCTTGAATTTTTTTCTCCATCGTTTTGAAAAAAGCGGAGTGCCAGCCAGGTGCAGGACTGCGTCAGCTTCTGGAATAAAGGCTTTCCAGGCAGTTTCGCTGGGTTTATTGAAATCCCAAAAGGCATACTCCACCCGCTGTCCAAACATCTTGCGCGCCCTGTCCATGTTCCTCACAAAAACGACGACTCTAGCCCCTTGCTCTGTGAGCAACTCCACGACCCTGGAGCCGATGAGGCCGGTAGCGCCGGTGACCACGATAGTCTTTCCAGACGCCCGCCCCTTTCTGGCAAGCTCCCCCATGGAGGCAGCTGTTACACGGTGTCGAAATTCGAAAATTTTCTTCAGACGGTGAACTACAAAGGGTCTGAACATGAACAGCAGGGGGTGGCCTATACTTATCCTGTCGCTCAACATGCTCGCAGGTTCACCTCGCCAGCCACCCTGTATGAAATGATGCTCATGCCGCCAATGTGAAAACAGCCCCTTGACCTGCTCATCCACGAACAGATTCCCCTTTTCATACTCGGTGTGTTTCATCTCGAAGGCAAACTTGAGGAAAGAAAAAGGAACCACAAACTTCACTCTCTCTTCAGAAGGCTGAAGGGTTGAAGCGGTGGAGACTATCTGTATCTTTTGCTCCGGAGGTACCAGCAATCTGAAGGCGTCCGGGCGTTCGTGGAATGAAAAAAGGGCATGAGCAGGAACTGAATAAAAAGACTCTCTTACAAAAAGCGATCTCATGCTGCGCGCTCCTTCACTCCCGACCGACTGTAGAAGACGAGGCCCAAGACAAGCACCCAGCCAAGGAAAGCGGCGGCAGAAAAAACCGGTGAAAACTCTCCCAAGGGCGAAAGCACCAGCACGATGATCCAGTGAAATGCGATGAACAATAGCGAGTTCATTCTTATGGGAAAATCATTGAACCTGATGATGATCAACAACCCGCTCAGGTTCCAGCCATACAGAGAGATGGTCGCGTGTAGCACCAGCATGAAGCGGTGTACCTGGTCAATGGCGGGAATATAGTACTTCAGGATGTACAGGACACCGGTCACTGCAGTCAGGAAGAGAAAGGACATTCCAGAGAGCAAAAACGCTTTTTGCTGCCCTTTTTGGGCCTTTACCAAGAAGAGCACAAAGATGCCGATTACGGTAATCATCAATGTGACAGAGGCTATGATCTCTCCTGCATACCAGCCGGCGATGATAAACACGAAAAAGATAATCACCCCCAGGTTGACCAGCCAAAAGGCCGCTGTGCCCAGGTATCTGCTTGCCGAACTTCGCCCATCCGTGCCCTTGCTGTCCGGAATAAATCTGAACATCAGAGACATGGTAATCAAAGACAGTGGGAACGAGTATCCAAGGAAAAACACATCCACCTTGAGCTTGGGATAGTTGAGCCATCCCAAGTACTCACTGTTTACGATCACCAGTGAAGCGATGACAATAGCCAGGCTGAGGCACAAAAGAGCAGCCTGCTCGAACTTTTCAGTCATCGTGTTGTCTCGTCTGAAAAAGCCCCAGGGCAAAAAACCGAATCGCGAGATGCGCACCGATTCTGTCAGCAGGACCATTGGCACCGAGAACAGGAGGGTCAGGAAAAACCAGCCCATGGCGGCGCTTGTGGCATAGAGCAAAGACAGGACAAAGAACGCCCTTGTTCTATGTGTATATCCCAGGCCCCTGCTGATGTGAAAGAGGACGAGGGTCCCGCCACTGCACAGGTTAAACAAGAACACATGCAAACGACGAAAAGAGATCCCGGCATCCGGCCACAGAAAGCCTGCAAAGCCAAAGCCGAAGGCCAGCATCATGGTTACAGCTAAAAAGATATGGTCCAGGCGTTTCACCAGAGCATCCAATAGCGTAAATTTTCTCAAGAAGATCGAATAGCATCTATTGGCAGCAACGGCAATCAGGAAAAGTTTTAAAGATTCTGTCATCCCATGGAAGCATGCCTTGAGTTCTACCCGGTATTTTTTCGAAAAGTGGATTGACTTCTTGTAAGG
>JALVPF010000229.1 GCA_027031935.1 Myxococcales bacterium
GTGCAATGGTGTCAAAGAGCTTTTCCAGGGCTTCCTCTCTCTGCACCTTCTTCTTGTCCACATACTCTCCGGTGGTGCGGAGACGCCTGGCAGCCAATCGTCTCGAGTGCAAATCTCCCTTTTTCCCAAGTGTGATCAGACGTTCGGCGATCCTGCGCAACTCTTTGGCTTTCTCCAATGTCGTCAAAATCCTGTCATGGATAAAAAGCGATGTGACCATATTATTGAACATGGCCTTCCGGTGGGCGGTAGTGCGCCCAAAACGGCGGCTTTTTCTATGGTGCCTCATGATTCTTCCTCCTGCTGTCTATCCTTTTCCAGACCACCCTTGGGAGGCCAATTATCAAGCCTCATACCCAGGTTCAGGCCCATTTCGGAAAGGATATCCTTGATCTCCTTCAAGGACTTTCGGCCGAAATTCTTCGTCTTGAGCATCTCTGCCTCTGTCTTCTGAACCAGATCGCCAATAAACTTTATATTGGCATTCTCAAGGCAATTTGCAGATCTCACGGACAACTCCAACTCATCCACCGAGCGCAGGAGCGTATCCAACAGCTTTTCATGTTCCTCGTCATGCTCGTCTTCGTAAGTCTCATCCTCTTCAGGGAAATTGATGAAGATTGCCAATTGCTCCTTCAGGATTTTAGATGCATAAGCAACTGCATCTTCAGGACGAACACTTCCATCTGTCCAAACCTCAAGAGTCAGCTTGTCATAATCAGTCATCTGACCAACTCTTGCGTTGGTCACCTGGTAATTTACCTTCTTTATTGGTGAAAATATTGAATCAACAGGAATGACTCCTACTTCATCCTCTTCCTTCTTGTTCTGTTCTGCAGGCACATACCCTCGCCCTGTCTCGGCACGAAGCTCCATCTTCAAATGGCCTCTTTCCGAAACGTTTGCAATATGCAGATCAGGATTCAACACTGTAACACCCGTCGGCAGTTGAATGTCAGACGCCTTCACCTCACAAGGGCCTCTTGCATCCACTATGCAAGTTTGTGGTTCCATTGTGTCCATCTTGAGCCGAACCTCTTTCAGGTTCAAGATGATATCAGTGACATCCTCGGACACTTCAGGAATTGATGAAAACTCATGCAGCACATCGTTGATCTTGATGGAGGTGAACGCTGCTCCTTTCAGGCTGGCCAATAACACACGCCTCAGGGAATTACCCAGAGTAACACCAAATCCGCGTTCGAATGGCTCACCAACGAACTTGCCGTAATTATCACTCAAGGAATCACGATCAACCAACAAGCTTTTGGGTTTGATCAGCTCTCGCCAGTGTTTTGAAATATCGAATGCCATGCTCCCTCCCACGAGAAAGCGTTCTATGCAATGTGGTTATTTATTCAGGTTCTACTTCGAATAAAGTTCTACGATCATCTGCTCCTGAATAGGCATGGTAATATCTTCCCTGGTGGGGAAGGCCTTGATCATCGCCTTGAAATTATTCCTGTCCAGCTCTACCCACGCAGGCAATCCTCTGCGTTCGACCGCATCGAGGGAATCGCCAAGAGATGCAATTTTCCTGCTTCTCTGCCGAACCTCGACACTGTCACCGACGTTCAGAACTGCCGACGGGATATTCACCTTTTTGCCGTTTACCATGAAGTGGCCATGTCTGACCAACTGCCTCGCTTCTCGCCTGGTACGAGCAAATCCCATTCTGTACACCATGTTGTCCAAGCGGCGTTCCAGCAACAGAAGCAAATTCTCACCGGTTATTCCCCGCATTCGGCTTGCCCTGTCAAAGGTCAGACGGAACTGCTTTTCAAGCAAACCATAAATTCGCTTTACCTTCTGCTTCTCACGAAGTTGTTGGCCATAAGGGGAGAACTTGGATCTTCTCTGACCATGTTGGCCAGGCGGATAGGGTCTCCTGTCAACAGCACACTTTTCGGTAAAGCATCTATCTCCTTTGAGAAAGAGCTTCAACTTTTCACGACGACAATACTTGCAAACTGAACCAGTATACCGAGCCACTGGATCCTCCTCCCAACGGGCCTTTTAGCCTTAGACCCGCCGCCTTTTAGGCGGCCGGCAACCATTATGCGGAATTGGAGTTACATCCTTGATCATTGTTATCTTCAAGCCGGAAGCCTGCAAAGCTCTGATTGCAGCTTCCCTTCCGGCACCGGGACCCTTGACCTCTACTCCGATTTGCTTCATGCCATGATCCTGTGCCTTTTTAGCAGCATCCTGAGCAGCCAACTGTGCAGCAAAAGGGGTGCTTTTTCTCGAGCCCTTGAAGGCACGCGTTCCAGCGCTTGCCCAGGAAATTGCATTCCCGGCCACATCGGTGATCGTAATTATGGTATTATTGAAAGTGGCCTTAATATGCGCAATTCCACTTTGAACGTTCTTCTTGACCTTCTTTTTCTGCTTGACCATCTTTGCTCATTCCCTCTCTCGCAGTCAGAGACCGATCATGTCTCTCTCAACCGCGTTTACCGACCCTTTTTCTTGACTATGGCCCTGCGAGGACCTTTTCGTGTTCTTGCGTTCGTATGGGTTCTCTGCCCATTGACCGGCAATCCACGTCGATGCCTGAGTCCCCGATAAGCGCTCAGGTCCATCAATCGTTTGATGTTCATCGAGACTTCTCTTCGAAGGTCACCCTCTACCTTGTAGTTGGCATCGATGAACTCTCTCAATCTCTTTACCTCGTCCTCGGTCAGATCGTCGGTCCTCTTGTCCGGCTGGACACCAGTCTGGGCTATTATCTCTTTGGCCCTGGTCCGCCCTACACCATAAATATATGTCAGGGCAATGACGGTCTGCTTGTTACGGGGCAGGTCAACTCCTGCTATACGTGCCACTTCTAGTTCCTCCTATCAACGCAGCAAAAAGGTCTCATCCCTGGCGCTGCTTATGGCGAGGATTCTCGCAAACCACTCGCACGATCCCTTTTCTTTTCAGAATTCGGCACTTGTTACACATCTTTTTCACCGATGATCTTACCTTCATCTCGGTTCTCCTTATGAAATCCTGCTCAGCACCTGTGGACCGTCTTCTGAAATGGCCACCGAATGCTCGAAATGCGCTGACAATTTACGATCTCTTGTAAGCTGTGTCCAGCCATCTGGTGCAGAATCAACCTGCCAGGTTCCTTCATTAATCATGGGCTCTATAGCGATCACCAAACCGACCCTCAATCGCTCGTTGTGTCCGTGCGTTCTATAATGAGGAACTTGTGGTTCTTCATGTAGCGAACGTCCGATTCCATGACCAACGAAGTCTCTGACAACAGCGAATCCCTCGCCTTCGGCATGGTCCTGTATGGCACCACCGATGTCAGACAATCGATTCCCTACGACAGCATTTTTTATTGCAAGTTCCAAAGATTCTTCTGTCACTCTCATCAATCGTCTTGCTGTTTCACTGACCTTCCCAACAGCGACCGTCAAGGCTGAATCACCATAAAAGCCATGATATTTTGCACCACAATCAATAGATACGATATCTCCCTCCTTCAGAATTCTTTCTTCGGAGGGTATTCCATGAACTACCTCTTCATTGATAGACGTACAAAGAGTACCGGGAAAAGGGTAAGGGCCGCTTCCCTGGTATCCTTTAAAAGCTGGTTCTGCACCGGCCGACCTAATCACGTCTTCTGCTATCCGGTCCAGTTCCAAAGTTGACACGCCCGGCTTGGCAGCCTGACGCGCGGCGGCCAAGGCTTTGGCCACGATCTGGTCGGCAACGCGCATGATCTCAATCTCGGCCTTTGATTTCAGATAAACTGCCATGCTTTTTCCAACGATTCTCAAATTCTTTCTTTCCAATAAAAGGCTTTATCTGTTCTTGGATCTTCCTCTGATGCGTGGTCCCTTGGGACCGGTGAGGCCATCATAATGTCTGGTGATCAAATGTGTTTCAATTTGAGACACCGTATCCAACGCAACTCCTACCACGATGAGCAAGCTGGTTCCACCATAATAAAATGGAACATTGAACTGCTGAATCAGAATCGTTGGCAAAACACAGACCGCCGACACATAAATTGCACCACCAAAAGTAATCCGGCTCAAAACCTTGTCTATATACACAGCTGTTTGTTTTCCCGGACGAATTCCTGGAATATAACCACCATATTTTTTCATGTTGTCTGCAACATCGATGGGGTTAAAGGTTACAGCCGTGTAAAAATAGCAGAAAAATATGATCAAGACCACATACATGGTCATATATGCCCAGCTTCCCGGGCTCAGCGCACTTTTTACATCCTGCATCCATGAAGTATTGATGAAATTGGCCAATGTTGCTGGAAACATCAGTATGGAGGAAGCAAAAATAGGAGGAATAACACCAGAGGTGTTTATCTTCAGTGGCAGGTGCGTGCTCTGGCCACCATACATTTTTCTTCCGACGACTCGCCTGGCGTACTGAACAGGAATGCGGCGTTGAGCTCTCTCGAAGAAGATGATGACGGCGACCACCACCACAGCGAGAACCACGATGAGAAACAGCACAAAAGGCTTCATTATGCCCTTTTGCACATAGGTAAAAGTGTTGAAAAGTGCACTTGGCAGATTTGCGACAATTCCTGCAGTGATGATCAGCGATATGCCATTTCCTATGCCTCGCTCAGTGATCTGTTCACCCAACCACATGATGAATGCCGTGCCTGCCGTCAGGGAAATGACCGTCAACAATCTGAATCCCCAACCCGGGTTGGCAACAGCAGCTTCACCGAGACCGGACCTGAGGCTCTCGAGATAAAAGGCGATCCCGATGCCCTGAATGATACTCAAAATCACCGTTCCATACCTGGTATATTGAGTAATCTTCTTCCGGCCCATCTCGCCTTCTTTCTGAAGGCGTTCCAGGCTTGGCACCACCACGGCCATCAACTGTAAAATGATTGATGCGCTGATGTATGGCATGATTCCAAGGGCAAATACGGACATCTGCCTCAAGGCACCGCCGGAGAACATGTTGAAAAGACTGAATAGAGATCCGGATGACGCCCCGAAAAGCTTGTGGACCACAGCACGATCCACACCCGGGACAGTCACGAAAACGCCAATGCGGTAGATTCCGAGCATTACAATGGTGTACAGGATCCGCTTGCGTAGCTCCGGAATCTTCGTCAGACTTCCAAATACGGACGGCACGTCAGCCCTCCTGAGGAGCAGGTTTAGCCTTCCTGCGAATCGCTGCGATTATCTCGACCGATCCGCCGGCCTTTTCGATCTTTTCCCGAGCTGTCTTGCTGAAGCCCTGGGCCTTGACAGTAAGTGCATGATCCAGTTCTCCAACACCAAGAATCTTTACCAGATCAGTGACCCGCTTTATCAGCCCTGCGGCTTCAAGCTGCTGAGGATCGACGACCGAGTTTGCCTCGAATCGACCAAGATCCTTCACATTGACAGGAGAAAAACTCTTCCTTGAAATGTTCTTGAATCCGCGTTTTGGCATGCGCCTCTGCAAAGGCATCTGCCCACCCTCGAATCCAGGTCTTACCTTTCCACCGGATCGAGACTTCTGTCCTTTATGACCACGGGCAGCAGTTCCGCCCCAACCGCTGGCGTCACCACGAGCCACACGTCTTCTCTTTTTTACCGCACCTGCCGGGCGTTTAAGGTTTCCGAGACCCATTGCTTCCTCCTGCTGGAGACGATGGAATCAACCAAAGTCAGTTCAGCTTTCCTCTACCCGCAACATGAATTTAACCTTCTCGACCATTCCCCTGATTGCGGGGGTATCCTCCAACTCAACAGTCTGCTGCAATTTTCTCAAGCCCATTCCAATCAAGGTCTTGCGTTGTGACTGGTTTCTTCCAATGGGACTTTTAACAAGTGTTATCTTCAACCGTGAAGCCATCTCTCACCCCGCAAGCTATCCCTTGATCTTTTCCACAGGGATGCGTCTGCGTTTGGCAACATCCTCGGCACTCTCCAACTCCTGGAGAGCGGCCATGGTTGCCTTGGTTACATTATGCGGATTATTGGTTCCAATGCATTTTGTCAAAACATCACGAACACCAGCGACCTCGAGAATGGCCCTTACAGGTCCGCCGGCAATAACACCGGTTCCAGGGCTGGCAGGTCTCAGCAAGACCCTGCCTGCGCCGTAACAGCCAACTACCTCATGTGGAATCGTCCCCTCGACGATGGGAATTTCCACCATGGCTTTCCTGGCGTTTTCATTACCCTTTCGAATGGCCTCTGGAACCTCGTTTGCCTTACCCATGGCAACGCCAACAGAGCCATTTCCGTCACCAACAACCACCACTGCACTGAAACTGAATCGACGTCCACCCTTGACCACTTTTGCAACGCGGTTGAGGTTTATCAGCCGATCCTGGAGTTCCAATTCCTCGTTATTTGCCATATTATGATTCACGAGCTGCCTCCGGTTAGAACTTCAGGCCTTTTTTGCGGGCACCATCGGCCAGCTTGGCCACTCTGCCATGATAGACAAAGCCATTACGATCAAAAACGACCTTTTCAACATTCTTGGCAAGACATCGTTCTGCGACCAAAGCACCTACCTTCTCGGCGACCTCAGCCTTTTTGAGGTCCTTCACGTCATCTCTGAGTTTCTTTTCAATAGAGCAAGCAGAAGCGATGGTCTTTCCGCTCTCATCATCAATAATCTGAGCGTAAATATGTTTGGCTGAACGAAAAACCGTAAGCCTCGGTCTCTCGGTCGTACCACGAATCTTTCGCCTGATTCGGAATTTTCTCTTCAGATATGCCTGTCTGTTTCTCTTAGTGATCATGGACTCACCTCAGTGCACTTCCAGCATCAAGTTATGGCCTTTTTGCCGGCCTTTTTCTTGATCCGTTCATTCTCATACATGATCCCCTTGATCTTGTATGGATCGGGGATCTTGGTTGCTCTGATGACAGCGGCGACCTGGCCAACCTTCTGATTGTCTATGCCCCTGACGACCACTCTTGTCTGCTTCTCAACCGTTACCTCGACGTCATCCGGGATCTTGTGGACAACAGGATGCGAAAAGCCCAGGTGCAATGTCAGGTCCTTTCCGCTCATTTCGGCACGATAGCCTACGCCACTTATTGTCAAGGCTCTCTCGTAACCCTTTGCGACTCCTTGGACCATGTTTGCGAGCAAGGATCTTATCAGTCCCTGATTAGCCCTTGCGCTCTTGCTGTCATCCACTCTGGAGACCACAACCTGTTTTTCCTCCACTGAAAGACTGATTCCAGGCACCAGGTTTTGCTCGAGCTTTCCTTTCGGTCCTTCTACGAGAAATCTCCCGTCCTTTACAGAAACCTTGACGCCGCCAGGAATTTCAACCGGTTTTTTTCCTATCCTTGACACGACCAATCCCTCTCTAACCTAAGCAAGACAAAAATTCTTCTCACTGAAGGTGTGCGGTTTACCAGACAGAGCAGAGATACTCTCCTCCAACTTTCTCACGCCGGGCTTTCCTGTCGGTCATCACACCGCGAGAAGTTGAAATGATTGCAGTTCCAAGACCATTTCTGACCCTTGGCAATTCCTTGCTTGAGACATAAACTCTCCTGCCAGGCCTGCTCTCTCTCTTCATTCCGAGAATCACGGGTCTACCTTTTTCGTCATATCTGAGGTTCAATACCAACAAACCCTGAAGTCGATCGGGAACCTTGGTTACACTCTCGATGTATCCCTCGTCCCGCAAGATTTCTGCCATGCGAGTCTTTATCTTGGAAGCAGGAATGGTAACCTCTTCATGCTTTGCCATCTGGGCGTTGCGGACTCTTGTAAGGAAATCCGCGATTGGATCATTTATAGCTGACATGGCGCAAATACTCCTTGTCCAACAATTGTCAGATTTACCAGCTAGCCTTTGTCACTCCGGGAATCTCACCTTGGAGTGCCAAAGTTCGGAAACAAATCCGGCACATATCAAATCGGCGCAAATACCCTCTCGGACGACCACAAAGTGGACATCTGTTGTAAGCACGCACCTTGAACTTCGGGGCTCTCTTCGCTTGAGCAATCTTTGACTTCTTTGCCACGACGCTCTCCTATTTTTTCTTGAAGGGCATTCCCAGATTTGCCAATAAGGCTCGCCCTTCTTCATCAGTCTTAGCGGTAGTTACAACCGTAATATTCAATCCCATGATTTTTTCGATCTTGTCATAATCGATCTCTGGGAAAATGATCTGCTCCCTGACCCCCAGGGTGAAGTTTCCACGTCCATCAAAAGACTTGTTGGAAATACCCTTGAAGTCTCTGACCCTGGGGATTGCGATGTTTACCAGTCGATCAAAAAACTCATACATTCGCTCTTTCCTCAGGGTCACGCGACAACCGATGTTCATGCCTTCTCTGAGCTTGAAATTTGCGATGGATTTCCTGGCCTTGGTGATCACAGCCTTCTGGCCCGTGATCTGTGCAAGCTCCTTGGCCGCAGAGTCCAAAATCTTCGGGTTCTGAAGGGCCTCACCAAGGCCCATGTTTACGATGATCTTGTTCAACCTTGGCACCTGCATCTTTGATGTGTATCCAAAGTTGTCGATCATCTTAGGAATAACTTCCTGCTCGTATTTTTCCCTGATTCTTGGTTTCATGGTCACTCCGCCAGGATCCGGCAGCTGCTAATCCCTGTCTACACTCTCGTTGCACTTAGGGCAATATCGCCGTTTTGTGCTATCTTCGAGCCGCCTAATCTTCGCGACCGTCGGCTTGTTACAATTTGGACAAACCAACTTCACATTTGAAATATCAATAGGTGCCGACGCCTCGATTATTCCACCCTGAGGTGCCTTCTGATCTCGTCCAGCCTTGACATGCCTCTTTATTACGTTGACACCTTCAACGATAACACGCCGTTTTCCTTCGATTACTTCAAGTATTTTTCCCTGTCGTCCCTTGTCACGACCGGTCAGCACCACAACCAAATCTTCCTTCTTTATACGCATGGTAATCGCCTCACAATACTTCCGGAGCCAGCGAGATAATTCTCATGAATCTCTTCCCTCTTAACTCCCTAGCGACAGGACCGAAAATTCTAGTTCCAATCGGTTCAAACTGCGGATTGATCAAAACCGCCGAGTTGTCATCGAACTTGATGTATGTCCCGTCGGGTCTTCCCACTTCCTTGGCAGTTCGGACGATTACGGCTCTACGCAGTTCGCCCTTCTTCACCTTGGACTCAGGCAAGGCTTCCTTGACGGTAACAACTATAATGTCACCAAGCCCGGCGTATTTCCGCTTCGAACCGCCCAAAACCTTGATGCACTGAACGCGTTTCGCGCCAGAATTGTCCGCCACGTTGAGCATTGTCTGCATCTGGATCATGGCCGTCTCCTTACCCCTTTTTCTCCGAAATCTCCCTTGATTCGGAGCAGGGTCATACGTCTACCCAAGCGCCTTGGTAAGAATCTTTCTTACTCTCCAACGTTTGGTTTTGCTAAGTGGCCGGGACTCGATGATCTCAACTACGTCACCCACACGACAGTCATTTCTCTCATCGTGTGCTTTGAACCTCCGACGACGACGGGTATACTTCTTGTACCGTGGATGAAGAACCATCGTTCTCACCTCAACAACCACGGTTTTGTCCATCTTGTCGCCGATCACCGTGCCGGTCTGAATCTTCCGATTGCCTCTACCATTGTCTGCCATGGCTTGTTCAACCCCTCGTAGAACCTCGCCGCTCAACTGGCGACGTCAGCGTCCTCTCTGGAGACCACCTTGCGAATTCCCATCTGATGCTCCCTCAGAATTGTCATAACCCGTGCGAGGTTCCTCTTCGCCTGTTTCAGGCGAGAGACATCGTCGAGTTGTCCGGTAGCATGCTGAAAACGCAAGTTGAAAATATCCTGCCGAATATCCAGCGCTGTTTGCTGGAGTTCCTCATAAGACCTCTCCCGGTATTCTGATGCTCTCATAGCTCTTCACTCCGGAAGACGGTTTTCGTCGACAAGGGCAATTTATGAGAAGCCAGCCTAAATGCTTCTCTTGCCATCTCTTCGTCGACTCCTACCATCTCAAAAAGCATCCTGCCTGGCTTGATCACAGCGACCCAGGTCTCGGGGGAACCCTGTCCGTTTGCCATCCTGACGTCCTATGGCTTCTTGGTGGGAGGTTTGTCGGGAAAAATCCGTACCCAGATCTTTCCGCCCCTTTTGACATGCCTGGTGATGGCGATACGACTTGCTTCGATCTGTCTGGCCGTAATCCAACCACAACTGGTCGCCATCAAGCCACAATCACCAAATGCAAGACTGTTGCCGCGATAGGCTTTGCCGCGCATTTTTCCTTTTTGCTTTTTACGCCACTTTACTTTGTTCGGTTGCAGCATGGCTCTCTCCCAGTCTTTTCCTCGAGCCGCCTACTTTTTGCCGCCGCGTTTGATGCTGTCAAGGACTTCACCCTTGAAGATCCATACTTTCACCCCGATGGTTCCGTAGGTGGTCTTTGCGGTGGCAACTCCGTAATCTATGTCTGCGCGGAGAGTATGCAGGGGGACTCTTCCCTCTCTGTACCATTCAATTCGCGCCATTTCGGCTCCACCAAGTCGTCCGGCGCACCTTATCTTTATACCCTTTGCACCAAACTTCAACGAAGTAGATACAGCCTTCTTCATGGCCCGACGAAATGCGACCCTGTTAACCAATTGGCTGGCAACGTTCTCTGCCACCAATTGAGCATCAACCTCGGCCTTACGAACCTCACGAATATTCAGAAAGACCTCGCTGTCCACCAAAGTCTGAAGTTCCTTTTTCAGACTCTCCACACCAGCTCCGCGCTTTCCAATAACGATTCCAGGCCTGGCTGTAAAAACATTCACCTTTGCCTTGTCACCGGCTCTTTCTATCTGAACCTTTGATATTCCGGCGCGTTCAAGGTTCTTCCGGATATGACGGCGTAGACGTATGTCCTCATGCAGCCATCTGGCATAGTTCTTTTTCGAGACCCATTTTGAATCCCAAGACCGAATGACTCCCAGTCTGAACCCGATGGGATTTACTTTCTGACCCAAGGGTGACCTCCTTGTTGACAAGTCCCGAGCGTTCCAATAGAACGCTCTCAGGACTCCTCGTCTTCCAACAATACTGAGACGTGACTCGTTTTCTTTTGCACCAAAGTCGCTCGTCCCATGGCTCTCGGCCTGTATCTTTTGATAGTAGGCCCTTGATCAACTTGAATATCCTTAATCCTCAAGGAATCCACATCTATACTCTCTGCGTTAGTTGCGTTCGCCAGGGCGGCTCTCAACATCTTTGCCATCGGAGCTGCAGCAGCACGGCTTGTAAAATCCAAAATGGCCAATGCATCCTCCAGCCTCTTGCCTCTGATGATATTCGCTACAGCCCGAACCTTTCGGGGAGCAATACGCAGGTAACGCAAGGTGGCTCTTTTATGTTTCAGAGCTTCGTTTTTTTCTGCCATGCGCTCTTTTCTACGCTTTTGACGTTTACTCATCTCACACCTCTAGAAATGCCAAGCACATCAAATACCTGTCTGTACCTCAGCCCTTCTTGCCTGGCTTTGGCTTTGATTTCCTGTCTCCTGCATGTCCCCTGAACGTTCTGGTCGGTGAAAACTCTCCCAATTTATGACCGACCATGTTTTCGGACACAAACACGGGAATGAATTTGTTGCCGTTGTGAACAGCAAACGTCAGGTTGACCATCTCAGGAACTATGGTAGAACGCCGAGACCAGGTTTTAATCACCTTCCTGTCACCGGTGCGTTGCGCCTCATTCACTTTTTTCATGAGATGCTCATCAACAAATGGTCCCTTTTTGATCGAGCGTGCCACTGTGCCCTCTCCTCACTTATTTCGTCGCTACTTCTTGCCGCGACGGCGGACTATCCATTTGTCCGTCCGTGGATTTTTGCGGGTCTTGTGTCCTTTTGTAGGGACACCCCAGGGAGTCACAGGATGGGGATTACCCTGTCCGGCTCTTCCCTCGCCACCACCATGTGGGTGATCTACCGGATTCATGGCCACACCCCTGACAGCCGGTCTTCGTCCCAACCAACGACTACGTCCAGCTTTTCCCAACTTCATGTTCTCATGCATGATATTGCCGACCTGGCCAACCGTAGCCCAACACTCTCTGAAGACTTTTCGCAACTCTCCAGACGGCAACCGAATCAGAACGTGCTTTCCCTCTTTTGCCATGAGCTGACCGGAAGATCCTGCAGATCTTATGAGCTGACCGCCTTTTCCCTGCTTGATCTCTATATTGTGAATTGCAGTACCAAGAGGGATTGCGCGCAGTGGCAAATGATTTCCGGGTTGAATATCAGCCGTCTCGGATGAGATAACAGTGTCTCCAACCTTGAGATCTACAGGCCACAGTATATAAGCTTTTTCACCGTCCTTGTAATGCAACAAAGCAAGGTGTGCAGAGCGATTGGGGTCATACTCTATCGCCTTGACAACCGCAGGAATTTCCAGCTTGTTTCTCTTGAAATCCACAAGCCTTAATCTTCTCTTGTGCCCACCACCGCGTCTCCTGACGGTAATCCGACCCTGATTGTTTCTTCCAGAGCTACGCTTCTTTGACCTGGTCAGTTTTCGCTCTGGTTTCTTCTTGCTGATCTCTTTGTAGTCGTTTCCCGTCATGTTACGGCGGCCAGGAGTCATCGCTTTGTAAACTTTAATACCCATTTCAGCCTCTCGCTACCAGTTGCGAATGCAAAATCAAACGCCGCTCAGCCCCTCGATTCGATCTCCATCACGAAGCCGAACTATAGCCTTCTTCCAGGAAGGACGCCGTCCAAGATTATTTGCGACTCTCCTTAGGCGACTTGGAGTTCTTTGTGTCCTTACAGCAAGAACCTTGACATCGAAAAGTTCCTCTATGGCCTTCCTGATCTCCACCTTGTTGGCGTCCTTGACCACCCTGAATACCACCTGATTTCCAGACTCCTGCATCCTTGTGCTCTTCTCGGTAATCAGCGGTCGAATGATGATATCCTCTGGCTTTCTCATGACTTCAACCCCCCCTCCAGCTTTTTGATGGAGGCCTCGGTTATCACGAGATTCTCATAGCGGAGCAGTTCGACGAGATTTACTCCTTCAACGGGCCTATAGGTGAACTTTTCGAGGTTCCTTGCAGAGAGCTTCAACTTATCGTTGCCTTTTTCGTCCACCAGCAAAGCCTTCTTCCGCCCAAGCCTCTCCATGATCCCCACCAAGTTCTTGGTCTTGATCTCAGAAAGCGAAAAATCTTTCAGGACCGTCAGCCTGTTGTCCCTGACCTGTTCACTGAGAAAGGAGATGAGCGCCTTTTTTCTCACCTTCTTGGGAACACTGTAAGCATAAGACCTTGGACTCGGGCCAAAGGCGACACCGCCACCTTTGTGGTGAGGAGATCGCTTCGTTCCCTGACGAGCCCGCCCTGTACGCTTTTGCTTGAAGGGCTTTGCCCCGGATCCACTCACCTGAGCCCGGGTCTTGGTGGAAGCAGTTCCCTTGCGGGTTCTGGCCATTTGGCACTTGACCACTTCCCAGATCAGATCCTGACGAACCTTTGCCCCAAACACATCGTCGGCCAACTCCAGGCTTCCGACCTTCTTGTTCTCAAAATCTACGACGTCCACGGTTGGCATGGCAGCCTCCGCGCTATGATTTTATCTCGACGTCCACGCCAGCCGACAAATCCAGCTTCATGAGGGCGTCAAGAGTTTGTTGAGTTGGATCTAAAATGTCGAGCAGTCTTTTGTGAATCCTGATCTCGAACTGCTCTCGCGATTTCTTGTCCACGTGTGGCGATCTCAATACCGTATACCTGCTAATCCTTGTAGGTAACGGGATTGGTCCAGCTACTCGGGCACCTGTCTGCCGTGCGGTGTCAATGATCTCTGACGCCGACTGATCCAGCAGTTTATGATCATAGGCCTTCAGCCTTATGCGGATTTTGGGAATATTCATGTCCCGCTCCCGTCCCTTCTGCGACCGCTGTTACTCGATGATCTCGGTGATGACGCCCGCGCCTACGGTCCGGCCACCTTCTCGAATGGCAAACCTCAGCTCCTTTTCCATCGCTATGGGCGTTATCAACTCCACATCAAATCCTATGTTGTCCCCAGGCATTACCATCTCTACTCCCTCGGGCAACGTTACAGACCCGGTCACATCCGTCGTGCGGAAATAAAACTGCGGCCGGTATCCCTTGAAAAACGGTGTATGCCTGCCTCCTTCTTCCTTCGTCAGGATATACACCTCCGCCTTGAACTTCGTGTGCGGCGTGATCGTCCCGGGCTTCGCCAATACCTGCCCTCGCTCGATCTCCTCTCGCTTGACTCCTCTCAACAGACACCCGATGTTGTCTCCCGCCTGCCCCTCGTCCAGAAGCTTGCGGAACATCTCCACTCCCGTCACCACCGTCTTCGTCGTCTCCTTGATGCCCACTATCTCCACCGTGTCCTGCACCTTGACGATCCCTCGCTCCACTCGCCCCGTGGCCACTGTTCCTCGCCCGGAGATCGTAAACACATCTTCCACAGGCATCAAAAACGGCTTGTCCACTGCCCTTACCGGCTCAGGAATATACTCGTCCATCGCCGCCAACAACTCCGCTATCGGCTTGGCATCTTCCGAATCAGGATCCGGCGCCAGCAAGGCCTTCATCGCCGAGCCCACTATCACTGGAATGTCGTCGCCAGGGAACTTGTACGTCGACAACAACTCTCTGACTTCCAACTCCACCAACTCCAGAAGGTCCTTGTCATCCACAAGGTCCGCCTTGTTCAAAAACACCACTATGTGTGGCACGTTCACCTGTCTCGCCAACAATATATGCTCACGAGTCTGCGGCATCGGCCCATCTTCGGCGCTGACCACCAATATCGCTCCGTCCATCTGCGCAGCACCCGTGATCATGTTCTTGATGTAGTCGGCATGCCCAGGACAGTCCACGTGTGCGTAATGCCTCTTGTCGCTCTCGTACTCCACGTGACTCGTCGCTATGGTCAATATCTTCGACTCATTTCGACGACCCTGCGATATGGACGCCCGCGCGATCTCATCGTAGGACTGAAAATTCGCAAGCCCTCTCAAACTTTGAATCTTCGTGATTGCCGACGTCAACGTGGTCTTGCCATGATCCACGTGTCCAATGGTTCCCACGTTTACGTGCGGCTTTGTTCTTTCGTACTTTTCTTTGGCCATGCCTCAAACTCCTTCGTTGTTTT
>JALVPF010000230.1 GCA_027031935.1 Myxococcales bacterium
CATATTGCTCCCGAGCCTGTTCCACCTGTTGCTGATCCTTTAGCCTTTGAGCCAGCATGTGGTGAAATACCGCTGAATTGTACAGTGCGTTTTCAGCCAGCTTGTTGGCCTCGCTGACCGCATCAGGATTGTCCTTGTTGGCCTTGTACCACGCAGAGTTAGGACCAAAGTCCTTGACGAGCTGTTCTTCTGCAGCAGCTGCCTTGTCCTTTTTCCTCAGTCTGTAATAACTGTCGATTATGCTGGACATGAGCTTCGGATTATCCGGGTGGGTCGGGTAACGTCTCAATGCCTCCTTGTATGCCTTGATGCTCTCGTCATACCTTGTATCCAGCGAATAGATTTCGCCCAGTTTCCTGAAAAACTCACCATCATATTTACGACCACCCTTGGCAGCCAGGAAAGTCTTTGCATTCTCTACCCCTGAGCCCGGCCATTCATCTTCGGCAAAACAGATGGCCAAATACAGCATGGCTTCCTTGCGCAGCTCAGACCTCATGATTCGCCCTTCTTCATCCTTGGCCGAATCGGCCCACGCTATGAGCTGGTCGAAAGTCCGTACCGCATCGTCAAACCTGTCGACCTTGTAATATGTCCAAGCCAACTTGTACAAGGCCTTGTCGTACATGGGGCTGTCTTTGAACTTCAGAACGTTTTTGTAAGCATCAATTGCGAGATCCAGCTTATCCGGGTCATCGAAATACAATTCACCCAAGCGAGTATAGACTTCTGGCAGCAGCTTGCTCTTGGGGAATTTCTTTACGAACTCTGTCCAGACTTCCTCTGCTTCGGCCACTTCATCCTGCTCCTGCAGACAATAGGCCAAGAGGTAATGAGCACCATCAATAAGAGAATAATCAGGGAAATCCCTAATCAATCGTTGCAGCAATCCAACAGTTCTCTCGAAGTGAGGAACAGGGGCAAGGGGCTCTTCTTTCACCTTCCCGGTGCTGAATGCAACCATCTGCTTCTGGTACTCGTCTTCTTCGAGCCCTTGATCATACTCGGATTTCTCGTAATGCAGTTCCGCCAGCCTCCAGAGAGCTGCAGGGGTATAATTTGGGTCATCCGGATACTTCGCCAAAAAGCGTTCGAACACGGCGATTGCATCCATCCTGCGCTTTATCTCCTCTTTTTCCAGTTGGGAGATAACCCTCTCGTAGGAACGAACCACAGCCTCTTTTTGTTCGTTATATTTACGCTCTATTATGAGCTGTATCTCTTTTCTGTATTCCTTTGTCTGCGAATTGAAATCATCCACTATGGATAACATCTCGGCAAGCTCTCGCTCTTCGTCTGTAGAAGGTGCAACCGACTTGGGAACTTCACCGGTAGCATGAGCTTCTTTATCTTTTCCATCCTTCGAGACGGAGCTAGATTTTTTATCGCCTTTTTTATCGCCGGAAGGAGATTTTGTACTTTTTGCAGAAGCAGGCTGGACAGATTTCTTTCCATCTGAGACCTGAGCCAGGCAAGGTGTAAAATAAACGAGCAAAATACCCGCCAGGAGCCAAAAGATGGGGCCCGACTTGCGCGGCATGAGCACTGGCATGGCCTTACTTGACCTCTTCGAGCACACCCTTGAACTCCTTGTGCAGACGCTTTCTTTCCGCCGCCTGTTTCTTGGTCAACTCTGTAATTTTACGGGTCGTTTCCATCTTGCGACTCCAGGCCACATCCAGCACTCCCACATCGGCATCCAAAACCAACCTGTAAAACTTCTCGCGAACCTCATCCAGAGCACTGAAGGCAACCTCACCCGCAAGGTTCTCGGATTCTTTAGAGAGGCGATTCAACTCAGCTTCATAATCGTCCAGGTTCTGTCGTTCCTGCTCAGCCTGGGAGGCAAGCCGCTTGGCCTCCTTGTCCACCCGACTGTCGATCTCCTTCTTGATCCTGTTGACTTCAAGCCGCAACTTGTCAGAACGCACTCTCAAACTGTTGATACGATCGATCTGAGCTGAGCCTTTTGCGCCAAGCCTGTCGTGAATCTGTTCTGCCAGTACCCTCTCTTTTTTCAAAGCGTCGGTATATTCACGCCTGAGTTTTTCCTCGTGACTCTGAGCTTCATAGTTCAGGCCTGCCCTTGCCTTTTCCGTATCAAGCTCGTTTCTGAGACTGTCCAACTCGGCCTGGAGCTGGTTGGCCATGGCCCATCCTCGTCTGATCTCTTCCCTGAAATCCCTGATAGCCTCTTCCCTGCCCACAAGCTCCTTTTCGTGCTGTCTTATCCACTGCTCCATGGCGGCAAGCTGCGCCTTCATTCCCTTGAGCCCTATACCAGACTGATACACAGCCTGTTCCAGGACTTCTATTCGCTTTCGCACCCGCTCCTCACGGGTAGCCGTAGCCTTTGCCGACGTGGCCAAACCATCTAGTTTGCGCTCGAGCTTTTCTCTTGCCTTGCGTGCCTGCTCCAGCTTGGTCCGTTCGTCAGCAGAGACATACTCCATGACTATTCTTTCTTCCAGCCGTGACAGGTTCCTGTCGACGATGACCTTGGCGTTTTCCACCTCGATGACTCGCTTTGCACCCTCCACAAGAATGGGAAAGAGATTGATTCGGTCCTTGTTGTTGCTCAGCAAGGTATCCAGTTTCTTGAGCAAACCCCTGGCCTCAGCAACAAACCTGCGTCCCTTGTCCAGATCCTTCATCACGCCCAGCGCCGAGGCCATCTCGTCCTGACGACTCATCCAGCGCACCGCAACAGGTGGCAAGTACGTGGAAAGATCAAAAGAATCCAGGTTGCGCCCCGCCACCTCATTGAAATACTGAACCGGGTCATCATGCTCGGAGACCAGCTCGTCCAGTTCCTGCTTGACGGATGCATAGTCGTCACTGATTTTTTCAAACACGGCGACAGCTTTTTCAAACTTGCCCATCTTCTCGAGAATATGCCCCTTCAACAGAAGCGCCCTCGGCACAAAGGTGCTATCCGGTGTGGAGACTTCCAGTATCTCCAGAGTTCTAAAGGCCTCGAGATACCATCTGTTACGCTCCTTTTCATCCTTTTGCTTCTCTGCCAACTGCAGATAGGTCCAGCATATCTCGAACAGGGCATCATCAAACCTGGGAGAGGTGTGTTCTATAAACTGAAAGGCGTCCAATGCCTCTGTCTCGCGTCCCATATCGTGCAATAGCCGTCCCTTGGCCAGATAGGCCAGCTCTATGACATCGGCATCTCCCGGTCTCTTGGCTTGCCTCGATGCAAGATCGGTATAGACCTCGATCGCCTTTTCCTTCTCTCCACGACGAACGAAGATCACACCTAAAAAATATCTGGCCTGGAGATAGAAATGCTGACCGGGTGACAATGAACCAAAAGCCTGTGCAGCAGCATCCAGCCTGTCGCGAATAAAGAGCGTTTTTGCCCAGAGGTACTCTCCATCGGCAGAGGACATGCCCTCATCTACCAGCTTGCGGTGAAACTTGTCGACCTTGTCAAACTTGTGTATTCGCAGTGCGATCTGCATCAGGCGAACAACGGTCAGCTTTCTGAAAGGCCGGCCCCGCGGATCATCCAGAAGCTGTTCATAGTATTTGCGGGCATCAATAAAATTCTTGTTGAAGAACAGCGACTCTGCAAGATTGAACAAAGCATCTGCGTAACCGGGATGATCCTTGTAGGCTCGCTCGTGAACCAGGTTGTGAAAGATAATGGCCGCCCTTACGTAATCCTTGAGCAGCATCAACGATTGACCGTCGTTCAACTTCTCTTCAAACTGGCGGGATCCTGTCGTGATCGAATCACCCCGAAGGTACTGTTGAACGATCAGGTTTTTCTTCGCCTCGAGAAGCTCAACCTGCTTTTCCACACGAGCTATGTCATCCTCTATGTCGGCTCCAGCCGAAACGGGGTAAAAAAGGCAAAACAGCAACAGGTACAGGCCCCAATGAGATCCCGACCCGCTATAGCCCATTTTCTCGAAGATTGAAAGGCCTGGTCTCACCCGGATTGCCCTCCTGCAGATGGGGTGGCGTCGGTCTTGTCACTCTTTTCAGCCTTCTCGGCGTTCTGTTGTATGGTACGAGCCCTGTCTGGGGTCAGCTTTTCTATCTTGATGTCGTAACGAATGGCAGGACGCTCTTCCAGCTTCGTGGTGATACCACCGCGCTCGAATCCGACCACGCTTATGGTGATGATCTTTCCCTCCTCTGCGGTAAAAGTATAACTCGAGGTCACCTTGAACTTGTATCCCTTGACATAGGAGAAAAAGCCATAGCCCTGACCCTGAAAAACCATCTGGACTGCAATGTTGTGATTTCCCGGAACGATGTTACTCGAATGGATCTCTCGCTCCTCTATGCCGTCCAGATCTCCATTCACATCCACCTTCTTCCAGATTGGCACTGTGTCCAGGGCATACTGAACCGACACCAGCTTGAAAGATCCACCCATTTCATTACGATGTATTATGACAGCCCTGGCGCCAGCTCCTATGGATCCGCTGACCACGGTCTCCTGAAGTTGCAAAATGCGAGCCTTGGTCCTGAATATCTTTTCCTTCAGCTCGTTGACCCGCTCCTCCAGGCCTCTCAATTTCAGTTCCTGTACATCCGAAGCAGAGCTGGCTTCCACCTCTGCTGCAGGCGCTTTCTTCTCTGGCAGTTGTTTGACAGCCGAGTCGTCCGATGCGCTTGGTTTCTTTTCAGAAGTGGAAGTATCTGCGGTGCTCCCGGTCTCATCTTTGCTCGCATTCTGCGCGAAGGTCGGCAATGACAACATACAGGCCAAGATGAGTGCCGTATTTATCCAGAAAAACTTTCGCGACGAATTCATGTTCGCGCCCTCCACTATGGGGACCGGTATCCATTCGCGCTCAGCCCCAAAATCCACAGGATTGACGTCCGAATCTGGTCCAAAAATCGAAAATTCCGGACGTTCATTGCTAACCCAGCTTGCTCTTGGCTGTCAAAACTTTAATAGCACTTGAACCATGTCCATCGGATCCTCCATCGCTTTCATCATAAGCACATACACCATGGGTCAGGTACTCTCTGCACCCATTGGCCATCTCCGTGTCATTGCATTATCGTCTTCATCAGGGCACTAGTTTAGCCTCTGAATGAAATTTGGCCAAGATTATATTTAATTTTAATAATACGGTACTCGCGCACGCTGCGTCGGCGGGGTACGGCCCTGTGTTTGCTTTATTCGCATTACTCCAGACATTGTCGTTCTCGGAGAGTCGCGACCCCAAAAGTACGGCCCTGTCAAAGCATAGCTACCCTACGAA
>JALVPF010000231.1 GCA_027031935.1 Myxococcales bacterium
CGAAAATCTGGTGCCATTCCTTGCGAGGTTCCAGCCGCATGCGCAGGCCTGAAAGGTTCAGCGGTTTTACTGTTTTTCCGTCTGGTTTCTGATCCGGCTTTATGTCCGTGATGTAATATTTCCCTTCGGCCCTGTAGATGAGCCTTTTGCCACCGGAGGCCGTTTCATATCCATCCACCGGTTGATACACCAACTCATCCTTGCGCTTTTGCATATCGAACACGTGCAAAGAAGACTTGCCCGAGGGTTTGCCGGTCAGAGTCGGAGTAGGACCGTCGACCCAAAGAACCTTGCCGGGTACAACGCGCAGGTCATGACAGTTGCATGGGCTTACGGGAAACACCACCAGCCTGTTTTCCAAGCCGTCAAAATCAATGGGAGCTATTTTCTTCTGTTTCGAGCAAGCCTGTGTTTTTGACATGTCCTTTGAGTCACAATCGGTCTTGTGTTCCAGATCCACCTCGTCAGATCTTGGAGCAAAGGGGGAGAGATCGTTTGCATGCAACACAAGCGCGTACGGCCTGGTCATGTGAGAGTACACGAAGTTACTCTCGTAATCTGCCAGGGTTGCGTTGAAGTCGCGGTTGGAAAAGAAATACAGGTACTTGCCATCCGGGCCGAAAACCGGTTCTGTATCAGTGAACATCCTGGAGCTGACCTGATGAGTCTTGCTAGTCTTCGTGTCATATATCCATATGGATGTCATGTAGGTCTCTTCTGCCTTTGCATAGGCCAGATACCTGGAATCAGCAGACCAGGAATAGCTTCGGATCTCCCAATATTTCGACTTGTCTGCCAGGGTTTTCTTTTTCGTCTTTACATCCACCCACCACAGCCGCTGGTCCTTGTCACCAAAAGCAAGGCGGCTTGAATCGGGCGACCAGACCAGTTGGAACCTGAATCCATGCCCGTCTTTCGTAAGCTGGACCGGTGGGGCTTTGCCATCCTGCGAACGCACGTACACCTCGTACTCCCCCGTCTCATCCGAGAGATACGCGATGGTCTTTCCGTCAGGAGACCACATGGCACTACGCTCCCGTGCGCCACTGCTGCGGGTCAGATTCTTGGTGGAACCATGCTCTGCCGGCACCGAAAACAGTTCGCCTCGCGCCACGAAGAGCGCTCTCTTGGCGTCAGGGGAAAGCCAAAACTCCTCTATGCGGTTTTGTACATCGATGACCCTGGGCCTGGCAAAAACATCGTCTGCCGGTACATGAAAAGAGATCTTTTTCGTTTTTGCATCGGAGAATGAATAAATGGTCAGCTCTCCGGCCAACTCGAAAATGATGCCATCCGGTCCAAGGCTCGGCCATTTCACATCGAATTTGGAATAGTGAGTAAGCTGCCTGGTTTTTTTATCCCTAAAGTCATAGGAGTAAAGATTGGCACGTCCACTCCTTTCGGAAACGAAAAACAGGGTATCCCCGCGCCACATTGGGAAATCATCAACAGCATCAGAGTCTATGAGGGTATCTGTTTTTCCAGTCTCAAAATTCATGAGGAGAATATCCTGAGCCATACCTCCCCTGTATTTCTTCCAGGTTCGAAACTCTCTGAAAGTCGGGCAAAAGGCGACTTTTTTTCCATCAGGAGAGAGGCTCAAAAGACCAGAATAAGCA
>JALVPF010000232.1 GCA_027031935.1 Myxococcales bacterium
TTCGTCCAGAGCCTGGGTTTTTGAATAGTCCCAGCGGGAGAGCACGTCTACGAGAGGTGAAAATGCCATGGGAGCCTTGCGTTCCGCGTCGCTCAAAGGCGTCTGATAGATCGACGCGGTCAATGTGCCGGGGACGATGACTCCGCCGAGAATCTTGTCCTTGGACGGAACGGACGATACGGGGGTCGGGAGTTGTTCTGGTGTGGGGTTGAGGGTCATTACATTTGCATGATATGCAGCGTAGTCCAGGTTTGCCCTCGTGGGGCTGAGAACCTTTCGTGCCAATACGCGAGAGGTCAACCTGTTGTACTCAGGGTTTAGCGTCTGAACCTGGCTGGCTGAAGATTTGGGTACTGGACTTTTTTTCGCAAGAACCCATGGGAATCGCGCGGGAGTGCAAGCAGAGAATATGAGTAGCGTTGGAAGTATGATTCCCCATGTGCGCCTCTTGTCAATGCTTGACCATACATGCATGGTATTTTCCTCGTTTGTATTCGATCAGCACCCGCAAGACACGCAGGCCGTATCGAATGGGTTTCAAGTGAGAGACCTCGTTTGCATAAGTCGTGGGAATGGGATGCTCGCCGATGGACAGTCCGTGAGCCCTTGCGCTGGCGATCATCTCCAGGTCAAAGTCGAAGCTGTCGCTCAGCCATCGATAATCTATGACGGACAAGGCGCGCCTGCTGTATAAGATGTAGCCACTGTGATAGTCGGTCATGGAAAGCTCGAATACTCGATTTTCCAGCCTGACCAGAGCCATGCCCGCCAGGTATTTGTAAATGGGCATTCCTCCTGCCAGGGCCTTTTTTCCCCTTGCCAGGCGGGAGCCCTGAAGTATGTCAAGGGATTTGTCGTCCATGACTTGCACAAGAGCCGGAAGAGATTCGGGGGCGTACTGCCCGTCTGAATGAAGACACACGATCACGTCCGGATTTTGTAGTCTTGCTGCATCCAAGCCTGTCTTCATGGCTTTGCCATAACCGCTGTTGGTCAACAGGTGAATGGATTCTATGAGTTCGTTGTTTTCAGCCAGCGCGTCTGTGATTTTTCCTGTGTTGTCTGTGCTGCCATCATCCACTATCCATATTTTGGATATCTTGCGGTAAACCGATTCTGGTATTCGATCTATTACATCCTCGATGGTCTGCCCGGCATTGTAGGCAGGGATGACAATGGAGATCTTCATCAGAACAGGGATGTCTGAAGGCCAAGGCCTATGGTCCAACTGTCCATGCGTTGGAATGAAAGTGGAGTGGCAAATGAGAGCATCAGGGCCAGATAGTCCGAAGACCACTCGATCCCAACGGTAGGTGAGATGGAGAACATCTCACGGGTGTTCATGGTGTCCACGTAGCTTTCCCTGTCGGACATGAAACGACCTGTGAAGGTGATACCCGCCGATGGCACCAGTGGGCCCAGCATGTATCCAGCGTAGATGTATCCGCTGAGGCTGGGTGCCCTGAAGTTTCCAACACTGTTTTCCCAGCCGCCGTATCCGAGGGTGCTTCCGAAGATCATCAGGCCCCAATCGAAATCCCGCGTGTATTCGTAAGTCAGCGAAGCACCGACAACGCCGGTACCCAGTTGTTGCCGTTGAGGTAGGATGATACCTT
>JALVPF010000233.1:0-821 GCA_027031935.1 Myxococcales bacterium
CCTCCCCCACAGAGGGGGGAGGTAATATAGGGGGTCCCAGTATATCAGGTGAAAAACCAAGTCGGCCTCCAAAATCCAATCTTGGGGTATTTTTTCCTGAATAAACCCCAAAAGTGCCTTCCAACGCTCCTGTACGCCCAATTTTATGGGGTATCGTCCTCTACGTTCCTCTCGCTAGATCATATACTATGCGGTCTTGCTGACAGCGCGGTATGCTCATGTACTATAACGATCATAATCCTCCGCATTTTCACGCGAAGTACGGAGATTTTGAAGCAGTCATAGCAATTGACACAGGGGAAGTAGTAGAGGGCCGTTTGCCACCTCGTGTCTTGGGACTGGTTCAAGAGTGGCGTGAGCATCATAGAGTTGAATTGGCTGAAGACTGGAGTTTGGCCAGAGATAGAAAGGTACTAAAAAAATTGAACCTTTGGAGTAATGTAATGCTACCAAAATTGGAAAAAGCTGAATATCAAGGTGACTACCGTATCTGGTTGCGATTTTCAGATGGAGTCGAAGGCGAAGTCGATCTAGAAAGCGAATTGTGGGGAGAAGTGTTCCAGCCCTTGAAAGACAAGGCGCGGTTTGCTGAAATGGAACTAGACAAGGAGCTTGGCACCATAGTATGGCCGAATGGTGGTGATTTTGCGCCTGAGTTTCTTTATCAGAAGTTATGCCCTAACTATGTACTCAAACCGACGCCAAAAAGCGGCGCAGCTTAGCGCTGATATTGGGCGGACAATCCAGGATCAAAGCTGATTCTAAGCCTTGCGTCCGGGAACTTTTCCAAGGCTCTCTGAATGATGGTCTCGACCTCAGCC
>JALVPF010000233.1:831-15031 GCA_027031935.1 Myxococcales bacterium
GGACTATTCACGGCAGCGGGTGTAGTTGCATCCGCCGCAACGGTCCTCGGCTTCCTCGGACGCTTCTCATGGTTTCTGGACCTGTTTTCTCATTTCCGGGTTCAGTACTTGTTCGGCCTGTTCGTTCTCGGTTTACTTCTACTTATCGGCCGCCGTCGCAGAACGGCGGCCCTGTTTTTCGTCTTCGCGTCAGTGAACCTTGCGATGGTGCTCCCGCTGTACTTTGGCGAACCGTACAAGCCACCGTATGCATCTTCCGCTATGCGGGCGATGCTCCTGAACGTCAACACGCAGCTTGGAGATGCGAGTCGCGTCAGAGCCGTGGTGTCTGACGCTGATCCCGACATCCTGGTTTTGGAGGAAATCAGTTCAGTCTGGATGTCAGACCTAGCATGGCTGAAAAACTCGTATCCTTATTCACTGGCGCAACCCAGAGAAGATAATTTCGGGATCGGTCTTTTCAGCAAGCTGCCGCTTGCTGAAGCCAATGTGGTCTATATCGGAGATGCCAAAGTCCCCTCTATCATTGCATCTGTGAGCACGACACATACGAATTTGCGTGTGATTGCAACGCATACTCTTCCACCAAGCGGGCGAAACTACTCACGGTGGAGAAACGATCAACTGGAGAAGCTACCGGACTACGTCCAATCGCCTCTCCCCGTTCTGCTGCTTGGCGATCTCAATGTAACACCATGGAACTATCACTTCCGCTGTTTACTTGCACGCACAAGTCTGCTCGACAGTGCCAAGGGCTATGGAGTCCAACCAACGTGGCCGAACTACAATCCCCTCTTGCTGATACCAATCGACCATTGCCTACACTCCACAGACATCACCATCGTTGATCGTAGAGTCGGAGAGGATGTGTCCTCAGACCACTACCCCGTGATCGTGGATTTCGTGATCGGGACGGAACAGACAAAGAGGGGGCTAACAAGATGAATCCAGCATATTGTCGCTGGCGCTACTTCAGCGTCGGTTTAGGCAAGCCCTTAGGCGATCTTCCTTTTTCTGCTTGGTCTCCTAGGCCGGTTCCTCGCCAGTGGCCTTTTGCAGCGCTTTGATGACTTGCTGCTTGGTCCTGGCGATCATGGGACGCTCCCATTGTGATCGTCCCGGGCTCGACGGGGAATTTCCATTTGTTCCGTCTAATCTTTTATCAATGAAAAGCACTTATAAACACAGATAGTGTCGGTAAGAATTTTTGGGCTGGGAACAATCCCGGCAAGTGGATTTTTTCTTCATATTGTGGCCCACTGAGCTTGGGAGAAAAATAAGCTTTTATATTCCTGAATTCAGGTGTTTGTGCGCGTCGTTTGGGCGACCATTCCCGGAGGGTATCGAAGATGATTAGATCGGTATTTTTTAGCGCAGTCTCTTGTGTCCTTTTTTGGGGATTTTCAGGGTGCATGCACGGGGTGGTCGCAGAAAAGCAAGCTGGAAAGGATGCTCCTGCGATTCGATCCGTATGCGTAAAGCTGACACCCAAGATCTCACAGGCCAAGGAGGCTATACCTGGAGTGCTTGAAATATCCTGTGCCGAGTTATTGAAAGCCCCATGGTCCAATGTGCTGGATGAGAAAATTGGAAATCAGGTGCGGGATACCTTCAGCACTTCGTCGGTGGACATGCCCACAGACCTGAAGGTGCTCTGGGTCGATAGCTCATCAGGTAAAACTACTCGACAGCAACTGACGGCAATAGCTGGAAAGTTGGGTGTGGCCGCAGTTGTGGAACGACACGCCAATGCCTGGCGAGTCTTTCCCATGACGAAAATGCTCCAGAGGCTGACCATGGAACCCTTGGCCGGTGTAGACCTTGGAACATCGCCAGGTAAGGCTATTTCTGCTGCTGTACTTGCTCACCTGGCAGATGGGGCCTTTTACAGGGCTGACTTTGCGGGCAGCTGTATACTGGCTCAATCTGCCATGAGGACCATGAAGGACCGCGCTCCAGGATGCAGCTTCGACGCTCCATTGTTTTACCTGGCATGGAAATCAGCCCGCAGAGACGGCTGTGACGAGGATGATATTTTCAAGCGGTTCAAGTCGAGCTGCCTTGCTGCCAAACAGGGCTCATGGCCAAAATCCGAAAAGGATTTTTTTTCGATCCTCACCGAATTGGAGTCAGCCAGGTCCACAGCCTGGACCAAGGAAAACCTGCCTTCGAGCTGGAATTCCGAGCAGGGAAGGAGAGAATCACTGTCCAAGCTTCGCGCGGTGGCCAAAGAACTTTCCGGTCCCAGGGCTGAACTCATCAACACCCTGGCTGATGAGCTGGAGGCTTTCACCATGGCACCCTCAGGCCCCTGTGACCACGAGACAGCGGAAAGGCGAAAGGAGAAGATGGCTGCTGCGGTCAAGCGCTTGTTCATGCTGGGACGTGCGGATCTGAGCTCTTATGTGCCAGGTCTGGCAACAAGTGGCGGACAAGTCTTTGATCCTGATGGGATCATGCTGTGGCAGAAAATGGTCCAGGTTCCAGACATGGCCTGGGTGCGCATGGAGAAGATGTCGACACTGCTGTGGAAAATGTACATGGATACTGCATTCTGGCAGCAACAACTCAATACGGCCGGCCCCTGCAAGACATATGTTCAAGAGGTCCACAGGCGTGTGGAGCAGGACAGGTGGCCTGAGCATTCCAAGAGGGCGCTGGACATTCTGACCGGAGCATCCCTGGCATACGCCGTGTGTAATGACAGGGGGCCCGTAGACCGTGAATTCCAGAAGATCCTCGACGACATTCAGGAAAAGAAGGATGGAAAGCTTCAGGTGCTCATATCCGTGGCATGGACCCTGCCGCAAATACTTGCCAACTATCTTACCGGCGTTGGCGTGAACGGTTCGCTGGCACAGCTCGCCACTGTGGTTCAGGGCCGCATGAAGACCTTGGGCGACTCACCCCAAGACCGTGCCCTGGGCTCGTGCCTGAAGACTTTTTTGATAATTGAACCTGCCCTCAAGGGCGATTTTTACTCGGCCATGGAAATTCTGGAAGGAGTCGAAAAAGACCTCCATGCCTTGCCCTATCCACCGGCGGCTGATGCGCCTGCCATCCTGCGGATCGCACCTGGCTATCATGTTGCGGTGGGCTATGTGCTGGCCACGGCATATGGCCTCATGAAAAAACACACCGAGTTTGAGCAGATGCTCTCACGCATTGAACCCAGGGTAAACAAGTCAGTATCCATGCTCCTGCATGAGGCCGGAGCAGATGCTCACATCCCCCAGGCTACAGCCTTGATGGCAGTCGTAGACTCGGTCGTTGGTTTTGTCTTTTCCACCGATGAACAAAAGACCAAAAGCAGCTTGGATAAAATCCTCTCATCGGTAAAGGCCGCCTGGATACCCCTGGAAAAAAAGGGTGACTGGTGGAATATCAGCCTGTCTTCTGCAGATATTATACTCGCCGACACCGTCGCCCTGTTGTGGAAAGACAAACTCGGTCGGGATATGGGCACAGAGTTGATGAGATGGTCCACAAAACGCATCGGTGAGCTGGTGCGGTCCGTCATGAACTGGTATTCCTTGCAAGGTCCCTCTTACGACCTTTTCCTTTTTGTGCAACCAGCCCATCAGGGCCTGGTGGAGTACTTCTCCCTTGGGAATGTTCCTGACAGAACCCAAAAGACCCTTCGCCGGACCTGGGCCGGGTGTGTTCCGGTGCTACATGGGTTGGCCCCCTTGCGTACCCGGGACAAGAGGATGAAGAATTTGCTGGAGGGAGGCAGCATTACGGACCTGTTCATGGAGGTGCTCTGGAACATCGAGGACGTGGGCTTCGAAAAGGTTATGAATAATGACAAAAAGGCCATGGCAAGCTTGCTTGCACGGGCCGGTGAGCTGGATAAGAAGCTGTATTCTGCAGGGCGAAGGCAGCTGAGATTTCTGTTGGATGTCTCCATGGGCGTTATTCTGAAATTGACAAAGAGGCCGGCGGAGGCTCATTCATGGTTACATCGTGCGGCTGAAAAATCCACCGAAGAGGGGCTAGGCGATGCGCTTGCATATCTTCAGTCGCTGGATTCGCATGTTTGGCTTGACGAGAACAAGGTCTCAAAGGCGCGTGCTGTGTTGCGCCATGCCATGGAGCCTGCGTTCCAGGCAAAAAAGTGCAAGAGCATTCACCCCACCATGGCTCTGTATCTGCCTCTGGCCTACTTCTCCGAGCGTGATGGTGCTCATGAGCTGGCCATGGCTCAGCTCGATGAGTACCTGAGGCTCGTTGACAGCGGCTTTGCCGGTGAAGGCAAGATACAGTGCAAGTACTCTTTCAACAGTGGAAATGCCCTGGTGCAGATGACCCTGAATGTGGCGCTGAGTAACGTTGTGCAATCAAGCACCACCGAGCAGAGCTGGCAGGTGGGTCTTGGAGCCCAGTCCAAGAGCATGGAAGAAGAAAAGCTGGTATGTACGGATAGTCCCATAGGGTATCTAAGGTATGACAGGGTCGTCCTGGTTCATGGTTTGCAGGCTTTTTATTCCCTTCTCCACGCAGATGATGTCAGCGCGGATCTATACCTGAGGAAGCTGCGACAGGATCTGGAGACCATAAATAAGGGCAACAGCTTGACCTTGAACCAGTTCGAGCTTGGCGGCTTGGAGTTTGCCAAGACAAACCTGTATTCACCGATGCTGTTCTGGACAGGGCTCCTGGCTCAGCTGCGAGGACACACCATAGATGGCGAGGCCCTGGAGGCTATGGCCATGCGTCTTACGGGGAGTACAGAGCAAGAGCAAATGCAGGACATGGGTCTGAGCCCTGGAGTTCTTCCCTCGTACCTGCAAGGCATGGCAGATGTTGCAAGAATGCAGCCATTTTTTGCCAGGTGGTTCAAGGTGTCTGGAAAGAGCGATTCCTTGGATTCGGAAACCATAAGGCTGTTGAACGGGCTTCACAGGGCATTGCCTCATGTAGTTCCAAGGGATGCAAAGGACCTGCTACAGGCAGCCAAGTACACGGGGGAAGGCGAGATGGAAAAGGCGCGAATCCACCTGCGAAAACTAAAGGCAAGTTCCAGCCCAAGCGCTTCGAAAGCAAGACTGCTGGATGAGGCCCTGGCCTTGATGACCACAGGCAAATTCGGAAGTGTGAAAAAGCTTGTGGCCTTGACGAAAAAGGCCGTGGCCGACGGTTTCTTTTCTGACGCCATGAAGACGGTCAGTGTGTTACAGGACGCAGTGCTCAAAAGGGATGGGAAAAAAGCCGCAGTGGAACTCGTCGGTGCGCTCAGGCCCAAGGTGCCGGACGAACGCAGCGAGTTTACTTTGCAACTGCTGTTGTTTTCGATTTATAGGGCATCAGGTGACAAGATAGGCCAGCTCCAGTCTTTGGAGCAGGCCCTCGCTCACTGCAAGGGGATCATCTCGGGCGAGGAGTATTTTACCTATCAGTACTATGCGGTGATGCTTGCGGTGGAGCTTGGATTGTTCGAAAAGGCCCACAAGAGAATTTCTGCACAGATTCCCATATTCAGGTCCATTTATGGAGACAACGAGACTGTGGCTGGCATGGTGGTAATGGAGCTTGCCCTTCGCGTGGTTCTTGGCGAGGACTGGACCAGAGATGAACTCGTGGCACTAAGCTCCTGGTTCGACTCTGCCAACCTGTCCAGCAGCAAGTATGCCAAGTTTTTATTGAGCGCAATCGAGGCTCTCGATGCAAAACAGGAACTCGCGGCACTTTGTAAGAAGTTTCTGAGAGACGAGGCGGCTTCGGCCCTGGGTGGCTGAAACGAGCCCAGCCCTATTCATCCCTGCCTGGAGGCTTCCTGAGTTTTTTTGTGGCTGATCTTTTTCTTTTTTCTTCGACCCTGGCGCGTTTTTTGGAAGCTGGGACCTTGGTGGGTTTTCTGGGCTTTGGGGTTTTGTTCAGCTCCTCCAGCTTTCTTGCAAGGCGTTCAAAGGCCTGGTCCAGGTTTTGTTTTTGGGATCGTCTTTCGGTGGCAGTGACCACGATGGACGAGGGACGATGCTTGAGCCTGACCCCGGTGCGGGACTTGTTTCTGTGTTGACCGCCGGGCCCGGGGCCTGTGAAAAATTCTATGTCACAATCGCGCTCCAGCGATGCCCTGTCGGTGGAAAAGGTATCATGGGCTTGCTCGCTCATTTGTGCCCATCCAGCACCGGATTGAAAACAAGGCGCATGAGGAGATCTTTTTTGGCAAGCTCCAGTCGTCCCCCGGTGGCAGGAATGAGCAAGCCGGTCCTTGGAGTCTGGCCAAATGGCCGCCGGTTCAGGGTGATCTTCATCCATGGATCCGAGTTGACGGTCATCTTCCAGGTGTTAGCGCCAGAGGCAGGTTGCAGCCTTATGAGTATCTCGGGGTGCTTTTTGTCCCTGGGTCTCAACTTCAGCAAGTGCGCGGTACGGGTTTTGATGTGAGCCTTTCGGGTACCTATGGGCACGTGATCCAGGGATGCCACGGTACTGAGCGGAAGGTCTATCACCATGCAGGTGTCGTGTTTTGACTGCACTGCAGAAGAGGTGGTTGTGTTGGTCTTCTCAGCTATGTTTTTCTTCCGGTCATTGTTTTTTCTGCCCGTGTGAGTGCTGGAATGAAAGATCCTGTGAAAGGTGCCCTTTTCATGATCGGGTTCCTTTTTTGTGTTAGTGGGGAAGTCTTTGCCCTGGTCCTGCTCACCGCCCTGCACGATGGTCTTTACCTCCAGATTTTCCGGGGCCTTGGGCATAGTGCGGGCAGGTGGTTTTGGTTTGGCGTGGGTCGGTGTGTGAAAAATCCACCAGCCGAATCCCGCTGACCATCCTGTGGCGATCAAGAAAATCATGGCCACGAGCCAGTGCTTGCCTATCTGAGGAGATGTATCTGTCTGCTCGCCCAAGGGAGCTTGAGCTACCTGGGTAGGCTCTGGTATGGCTGCTGCAGAGACCTCGTCCTGTGAGCTGTGGGCAGAGACGAATTCAGCCAGCAGCTCTGGACCACAGGGTTTGATCTCCTGGGTGAGTTGCCTGGAAAGCTGCGCTGCTGTGTGAAAACGAAGCTCGGGATTGGTCTCCAATGCCTTGTGTACTATTTGGCAAATGCCGTTGTCGATTTTTCCTTCCGAGGCTTCGCGGAGATTTTGGTGTAGTCCCTTCCTGATCCTCTCCAGCCTCTGTGAAGGTGAACCGGACTGGGGAAAAGCTCTTTTGCCGGAAAACAGTTCGAAAAGGACCAGGCCCAGGGAGTAGATATCGCTTGCAGGCGTCAGAGCTTGTGCATTGGCCTGCTCGGGGCTCATGTATGAGAGCTTTCCGCTTATGGTGCCATCGGCCTCCCTGTCCACTGCAATTCTCGATAGCCCAAAGTCGGCAAGCTTGACCGTCCCGTCCCTGGATAAAAGAATATTAGACGGGCTTACGTCACCATGGATTATGCCCACCGGGTGGCCTTGCAGATCGGTTCTTTCATGGGCATGACCAAGGGCCCTGCAGAGTTGCACCGCAATTTCCGCAACCACATCTGATGGGAAGCTTTCGGATCTCATGGCGAGGATTACTTCATCGAGGCTGGGGCCTTCGACGAATTCCATGGTCAGATAGGAGATGTCGCCCGCTTTTCCATGGTCGAAGACTTGGACGATGTTCGGGTGATTGAGAACCGCAGCGCAGGCTGCTTCCTGTTCGAAACGCTGCGCCAGATCCTGGTGCCTGGAGAGAGAGGGCAGCAGGGTCTTTAGGGCAAGGGTTTTGGAGAAGCCTCCGTCCCTCTTGAGTTCGGCTAGATAGACCTCTCCCATGCCTCCGTATGCAATACGGCGCAACAGCCTGTATGGACCCAGCTCCTTATTCATGATCTGGGATTGTAAGGGTATTGGGGCTTGTGGGCAAGCGAACTAGAGGCTAGATTTCCCACCTCGCTTGCGATTTCTGTGTCGATGCTTCGGAATCCGTCCTCGACGTGGTGAATCCACGACTGCGGACGATTCCTTGCATCTTCGTGACCTCCCAAGCGATCTGGGAAATCTGATTTGATAGTATGGGAGGTTTGAGAGTTTCCAGTATTTTTACCTGAGCGCTGTCCCTACTGGGTTTTGAAAAGGAATGGGTAGTTGACGATCACAACTCCGCCACCTCTGGGTTTGGGAAATTTCCAGGTCCGTATTCTTCCCATGATACATCGCTCCACCTGACTGTTGTGAAGGGAGGTGGCCGACACGGCGCTTTGTTGCACATACCCGGAGGAGTTTATGGTGAACTTGATGGAGACCTTTCCGGCCAGCTTGGGATGCCTGGTCAGCTCTTGAGAATAGCAGTATTTTATCTGGTCTCGGTGAGAGTGGATCACCCTCCGGATGGTCTCCATGGAAAGGGGGCCTATCATGGTCACGACGCCCAGGGAGATATCCACGTTGCGCTCGCTGTGAGTGCGTATTCGGGAGACTCCTGCGCCGTATCTGTATTGACCGCCTGCCCTGCCATGGGTGTTTATCTCACCGTCTCCAATGGTCTCGGCACGCCCGTTACCTCCATTGCCGGTACCTTTCAGTCCCAGACCTCCGAAGCCTCCGCTGTTTCCTGCCTGTGTCCCTGTAAGATTGCCTATGGCGCCCTGTAGTTCGCCCCCAAGGCCCGTGCCATCCGTCATGATGGAAAGCCCCTGTGTGCCAGCTGGGCCAAAAGCAGCGATGAGTCCCCTGTTGGAAATAGTCTCCTTGTTGTCAGGTTCGATGGCCCTGACCGCAGAATGTTTTTGCGTGTCGGGCCGTCCTTTGAGTCCCATCTTGCCTTCCGGACCCCTGTGCCCTGCGGCAAGGTCCAGCTTTTTTGTGACTATGTCCGATCTCAACCTGGCGAGAAAACTCAGGTCCCTTTTCTGTGCCTTGGGTCGCATGAGCACCATTTGTACAAAACGGTCCGGAACCCTGTTCAGCTCCTGTGAGCTTGTCTCCAGCGATTTGGGTCGAAAGTGGAAAGTCGCCACTAGCGCAGATAGCAGGAAAAACATCAGGAGCAGGGAGTTTAGAAAAATATAGTCCACGTGATCGGTGAGAGAACTGATATACCCGGTTGGTTTTGTCACATGTCTGAACTTCAGGCCGAGCTTGCCAAAATATATGCTGGCTAGGCATCCTGGATCCAGCGGGACCATAGTGCAGCCATGGTGGTCTGGATCATTTGCCGCCATGGGGCTTGTTCTCATGTCTTGCAAGTCCGTGACAGTGCCGTCTGACGACAAAAATTCACCCGAGGCAAAGGAGGGAAACGATAGCATGAGCCTATCATCTACGACTCTTGCAACCGGGAAATTTTCATCTGGGAGCAGGTCGTCCGGGATGAAAAAATCGACATCCTCTTGTTCACCTACCGTTATCCGTTTGGTGCCTGGTTTGAAAACCTTGACATTCAGCAGCGTGTTCTTGCCCCAGAGCTTGTGGACTTGCAGTGAGAATTTCTCATCTTTTGCGCTTTCGTCATCCATCAGCTCACCTTCGTGCTTTTCGTCCATGGGTAGATTTTTCATGACACTTGTCCCCTGTCTCCGAAGCCTAAGAGCCTGGTTTTGGGCGCTATCCGTCTATGCAGACGAGTTTTCGGTCATCTGGGATAGACCCGGGAATCGGATTTTCGTTTTCTCTGGCTTTGACAGTTTTTAAAGGGATTGGTTCCAGGTGCGCGAGATTAATCTGTGTTGCATGGTTCTAGGGTTTTGGGTGTTGAGGGGCCTTCTTTTTTTGTTTGGCCTTTTTCAGCAGTTGTTCAATGGGTAGAGGGGAGATCTCGCCCTCGTCCTGACCATCGAACCCCCTGGTTCTCGCGTTGTCTCCTCCCTGGTCGAACTCTTCCTCGAGCCTCTTTTTCCAGTCTTCTCCACGCAGGATTTCCAGTTGGGATTCTTGTGCCCCGTCTTCGTCAGCCACCGGTTCATCTGCCGAAAGCAACCACTGGCGGATTGTCCGACCGGCAACTGGAAGGTCCAGAGCGTCGGGATATTCATGGATGTCTCTCAGGCTCTCGATCAGCTTGTCCCGACCTGCCCTTCGGATGATCTTGGCCACCAGCATCAGGCTGATCTCGTAGTCACGGGAGCGCTGTGCAATGGGTATGTTGGGCATGTGAAATCGCACTTCCATTTTCATGATGTCATCGGTGCTCATGATGATTCCCTGCTTTGGGTGAAGGCCTTCGAACCACTGGGCGAGTCCTTCGTGAAGCCATGACGGGACTCCGAAGCCTGCCACCTTGAAGATGAAAAAATGGGTAAGCTCGTGGGTTAGGGTTTGCTCGAGCCTCTTTGTGTCGTGCAAGGACTGAAGAGTTTTTGCCGGCTGGGTCACTATGCCAATGCGGGGAGAAAAGACGGCCAGGGTATATTTCCCCTTGCCGGTCATCTTGTGAAAGCTTTCCATGCTCTCGGGGATCATCAGCCGCACCATGCGTCCATGAACCCTGACACCGAATATGGGCGCCAGGTCCTGGATCTTTTTACAGACGATCTCCGCCACCATCTCGGGCGCGTCCTCGCCTTCCATGGGGAAGGGGTCTTCGATCACTGTGTGAACTTCCCTGCAGGCGCTGATGTTGTAACCACCGGCATGCAAAGAAGGACAGTAGACGAGCAGGCTGGCCAAAAGCAGGGTCGAAACCGTAGAAAAAAGTCTTGTCATGCTCTCGGACTCCTGCAGAAAAGAGTTTTCAGTTTTGCCTGCAACAAGGTCACGATGCTTCCGAATAGTGCATCTAGCAGATTGCCCCCTTTCGTCTCGGAGCTATCCGCTTCAGCAAGGAGCCAATGATCATGTTACGTGCAGCCTGCATCTTCAGTCAACTGCCCTGAATTAGAAAGCCACACCTATGCCAAGACGAAAGTTTGGAACCAAGAGTCCCGCGCTTGGGGAAGAAGCATTTTCGTCATCATTATCATAGCACTTATCACCACAACTGTCCCCCGGGAAAATGTCATATAGGGGGTAATTCCCTGCCAGGCCAACAGACAATCCAACTGTCGCCAAGAGAAAAAAGGATACGTTTCCCTTGGTTGGTGAGGTCCTGAGTTGGTAGCCAAGGACGTCATAGTTCAACCAAAGGGTTGTGCCGCCGTCCCAGAGCCCCAGAGCCAATCCAAGGCCGGTGACAAAGCGGTGTTTGGCAGAACCCAGGGTGAGCTTTTGCATCAAGGACAACTGCACGCCAGAAAGGCCTATGCCGACACCAGCCTCGAATTCGAACTTGTCAGACTGATTACGGCTATAGCTTATGCCCAGTTCTCCCACCGCGGAAAACAAGCCCAGGTTGAGCGCCAAGGAGTTTTTTTTGGATTCTGAAAAATCATCCAGGGCTTTTTCATTTTTTGAGCTTGCTGCATGTGAAGGAAGCGACATTAGCAAGACAAAGGCCATGAGCAGTGATGAAAGGGTTTTCATTTTGTTCTCCTGATTGAAATAACAATAATAAAAAACGACCAGTTGGTTTTTTTGTAAGCAAATTGGGTGCCAATAGATATGTTTTGATTTTACAGGTAGTTATACTTTTCGGCCTATGAAGGCTTGTCCTGTTTTCTCAACAGTGTGAAGTGGAGCTATAGCTATTTCGTGGATGCAGAATCACATGCTTGACATAAGCCCACTCTTGACGTATAGTATTTATTAGATTGTACGTCGAACGAGGGGAGGCTGTCGATGAATGCCAAATTGACTTTGCGCCTGGATGAACAACTGATCAAATACGCCAAAGAATATTCTGCCAAAATTGGAAAGCCTGTTTCCCGCATCGTTGCTGATTTGTTTGAAGTTATAAAAAATGAAAACATCGAGAAAGAAAACATGGGAACACAAGCTGTAAAATCATTGCGAGGAATACTAAAACATCATGAAATTGATGAAAAAGATTACGAAGAATATCTCGATGAGAAATTTTCATGAAAGTTCTTTTTGATACGAATGTCATCCTGGATGTTCTGTTGGACAGAGAGGCTTTTGCAGACGATGCTGCATATTTGATGTCCAAAGTTGAATTGTCTGAAATCCAAGGCTTCCTCTGTGCCACGACAATAACAACGATTCATTATATCATCGCAAAATCACTGGGTTCAAAACCGGCATCGAAGCATGTTGCTACCTTGCTTTCTCTTTTTTCCATTGCTCCAGTGAACCGTCTGGTCCTGCAGAAGTCGATTTCCTCTCGGTTCAAGGATTTTGAAGATGCGGTTTTGCATGAATCAGCATTGTATTCTGGTGCACAATACATCGTGACAAGAAATAGCATTGATTTCAAAAAATCCAAATTGCCAATTCTCAAACCCAATGAATTGATCAGTCTATTGAACACATTGGAATAAAAGGGTCCGACATACTAAAACTGGACTTATGAAAATGACGCATATATGTGAGGTGATTTATCGTTGTTTGACATGAAAATACTATATTATATAGAACAATAAAAGAGAGGTAATTATGAACAAGTTATTTACTGCAGTAGTACACAAAGAAGGCAGTCTATATGTTGCCGAGTGCCCAGAAACTGGTACTGCTAGTCAAGGTACTTCAATTGAAGACGCTGTTAGGAATTTACAAGAAGCAACAGAACTATACCTTGAGGAGTTTCCTCAACAGGAAGAGCAACATCCATTTCTGACAACCTTTGAGGTGGCTGTCGATGCCTGAATTGCCGCATATCTCAGGTAAAGAAGCTATAAAAATATTTGAACGATTAGGTTTCAATATTGCAAGACAAAAAGGAAGTCATGTTGTCTTGAGAAGAAGCGATAAAGGTTGTGTCATTCCAATCCACAAAGAATTAGCCATCGGAACATTAAGAAGTGCAATCAGACAAGCTGGCATATCTGCTGAAGATTTTATAGAAGCTTACAAAAAATAACAACTGCGAGGAAATTAGGTGCGAGGAAATTAGCCGGCCACTTGTTTCACGGCACGCTGCCCGGCCTGCTCCTCGCACCGATCCTTATGGAGGAATTCGGGGACGACTTCGGCTATAGCTTATGCCCAGCTCTCCCACCGCGGAAAACAGGCCCAGGTTGAGCGCCAAGGAGTTTTTTTTGGATTCTGAAAAATCATCCAGGGCTTTTTCATTTTTTGAGCTTGCTGCAACTAGCCTATGCCATTATCATTCCAACGCCATGCCTGCCGGGAAATTCTCAGTGGTCCGTTCTCAAAATTGCAGATTTTTTCCGTCAGGCAATGACGCAAGGCAAAGGAGGTGAAGTGCCATGGTCAAAAAACAACAGAGACAGAAAGGGTAAATGCCGCTGATTGTCTCCTATAGTGGATACCTCTCGGCAATATTCGGCCTGGCTTCGGGCGCCAACTACCTTTTTGATCTCGATTTTTCGTATAAGCGATTTGTTTTCCCTGCTGACTGGAAGTTTGCCCTGATCTTCATCATCAACGGGATATGCCTTGCTGCTTGGGGTTATGCCCTGGACTCCGTGGCTTTCCAAGGTTTCGTCATGAGGCACAAATGGGTTCCTTGGGCGGAAATTAGGGACGGAGGCAGACTAACTGGTTGATATTTCAGAATATATTTTCCTCCGTTCCCCCAAAAAACCAAAAAAGCGCAAGTAGTTATACCTTTCGGTCTAGGAAAGCTTGTCCTGTTTTCTCAACAGTGTGAAGTGGCGTTACAATGAATTGATCGTGTCCAGGTGCAGTTATAAAACTCCGGTGCAGATTCATGTGGAGAAAATGTCTTGCGTGGCGCCTGTTGCATGACTAAAATCAAAATCGTGCCCAGAAATTGGGCTGTGCTGCACGGGGAACAAAATAGGACGAGGAGATGAAAATGCAAATGGGATTTGTGGGAATTTTTCGGAAGTCGTGGCAATCGTGCTTCTTTGCTGGCGTATCCCTTGTTTGCTTGTCTTGCAGTGGAGAAGTGCAAAACTCTGCCTCAGACCCATGCATAGGTGTGAAGTGTTCTGGCTTTGGATATTGCGAGACCTTGGACGATAGTCCGGTATGCGTATGTGATGATGGATACCACGCAGATGGCTTGAGCTGTATTGCCGACGTATACCCGTGCGAAGGAGTGACCTGCTCCGGGTTCGGTACGTGCGCAGTGTCCGAAGGCTCGCCTGTGTGTATATGTAACGACGGATACCATGCAGATGGATTGAGCTGTATTGCCGACGTATACCCGTGCGAAGGAGTGACCTGCTCCGGGTTCGGTACGTGCGCAGTGTCCGAAGGCTCGCCTGTGTGTATATGTAACGACGGATACCATGCAGATGGATTGAGCT
>JALVPF010000234.1 GCA_027031935.1 Myxococcales bacterium
GGTGGCCTGGGTGCAGGAAAACTTTCACAAGATGCTGGAAGGTCTCGAGGAGTTCTACTCCATGGAGTACAAGAAAGCACAACACTGATCCTTGCTCCCGGCCTTGTGTTACCGGTCCGGTGAAAATCTGTCATGTCTGTGTCCATTCCAGAGGAATGTGGTGTCTTTTGATAGATGCCCTGCCTGCTCTTTTATCCAGCTTTCTCTCCAGCAAGCCATTGTGCTCGCCTGGCATTCCTTCGGATACCAGCTCATACGGCCCGAGGGGCAGACCCACCTGAAAAGTCAGCAAGGCATTCAGCTTTCCGGTCCTTATGGCTTTTGCCTCATCATCGAGTTGCGAATTTTTCGCCAGCAGCTCTTGGATACTGTCTCTTGCTATTTCCACTGGGCCACTCTTGATGATGGACACCCAGCCCCTGGCCCTGGCAAGCACACTCATGTGCGCTGCGATCCTGCCAGCAAATTCATATGCCAAAACCTGCTCCCTGGAACCGAGTCCTGCGCGAACCATGATGATTCCCAGCACAGGATGCGTGTTTTGAAAGCTGAGGAAAAAGCGTCCGAAGGATTTTGCAAGCATTCTCACGAGTTTTACGAGCCTGGCCGGGGTGAGCGCCTTTGTGCGGTGATCCAGAAGCAAGCCCTGCTCGAGGCGGTATTGTCCAGAGGACGTCAGGGTCCGGTAGAGGTGTTCAGGGATGTCTTGGGCCTGCAAAGGCTCGGATTCTCCGGGACAGTAAGGGATGTTCATCCTTATATTTTCCATGTTGACTCTCGAGAGCAAACCACCCGGTCCTTCTATACCCTTTTTCATGGCCTTGCCAATTTCAGCCGGAACATCATCTGCCTTGGTAAAGGACAAGAACTTCAGGTTTTCGCTGGATTGTGACCAGTTGCCGGATACATGCTCAAGTGCATGGTCCCAAAGCCACTTGATGTCCTGGCGAGAGAGAACTCCTGTGGGAGATGCTACCCTTTGGGTGGAGCGTGCTTCTACGAGTCGATCGAACTGACTTGATTGCAACAGGCCCGGGGCATCAGGGGATTGCGCCAGGCGTACGCTGCTTCGAGGATAAAGAACATAGGCGGGAATATGCTCTCCCGTCTCCAGAGACGAGCTTAGTTCCAGCAAGGCCACACTATCGCCTTGCTCCATGTTGCCGGCTTTTGCCTTCAAAAATTTCACCAGGCCTCTTGCCGGTTTTCCAAGTATGTCTTTTTGTACCAGGGACCAACCATGCATGCTGGCTGTAAGGAGGGCTATCTGTATCCAGATTCCCAGGTCTATGTATTCAGCGTGGGGATCGTGGCTGATGGAGCAAAGGCCAGCCACGTCACCAAGGATTGAACTATATTTTTTTCTGGTCATGACCACCAGGGCCTGGCTTGGTACGGAAATTCCAAAAATGGCAGAGGCGTCTTTTCCTTCGAGGACAAGGCTCCTGATGGGTTGCCAGTTGGTGCCGGATGGTGACCAGAGTCCATTGTAAGCCATCCTCGCAAACAACCTGGCGGCATCGGACTTGTCGTGGTTCAGTTGTCCATCAGTGATCCTGTGCCCGGCAGGGGCCTGCTCCAACAGTTGCCCCACCTGCTCAAAAGGTACGAGTTGTCGTGTGACCTTACCTGAGGGCGTAACCAGCCAGTTGTCGAAACCGTTGGTCCCGCTGAGCCTGGATGCATCCACCGTAATGGTCAGCGATTTTTCCCGGGCGGTCTTTTGGGCTTGCTCAAGGGAGTTCTGTGCGTCAATCAGCGCATGTTGAAACAGCTGGTTGTGACGTGACTCGCTTATCTCGGTCAAATCTCCAAGCGTGCCATTTGTGTCGAATCCGTCCAGCAGCTTGTCGGTCATTGTGGTCTGCTCCTGTGGTTGAATAGTTGGCATAATACCAAAGCACGAGTTAATTCGGTGGACTTTTTCAAGGGGGTGGAATAGTAATTTGCAGAGTCAGGAGGCAGCTTGCGCGTCAAGGTTTTAGGATCCGGAACGTCCAGTGGTGTCCCTGTGATCGGGTGCCGGTGTCCTGTATGCACATCTGCGGATACAAGAAATAGGCGGACCCGTTCTTCGGTGGCCGTGCAATACGATGGCAAGACCATTCTCATAGACACGTCAACTGATTTGCGGCAACAGGCACTGGATAATGATCTGCAGCGTGTTGACGCGGTGCTTTTTACCCATGCCCACGCGGATCATCTGCACGGCATAGATGAACTGAGGATTTTCAACCTCTGCCTCCTCAAGACCATCCCCTGTTATGCCGGTCGCGAGGTGGCTGAACGCATAAACGCTTATTTCAAGTACATCTTTCAACCCGAACAAGGGGGGAGTTTCAGGCCGTACCTGGAACTCAGGGAAATAGACGGACCGTTCATTGTAGAAAAACGAGAGGTGATTCCCGTTCCCCTTCTTCATGGACAGATGCCCATCTTCGGATATCGCATAGGTGGATTTGCCTATCTTACGGACGTGAGCGAGATTCCCAAGGAGTCATGGGATCTGCTACAGGACCTGGACCTTTTGATACTGGATGCTCTGCGACCAAAGCCGCATCCTACGCACTTTTCGCTGCAACAGGCGCTGGACGTGGCAAAAAGACTGTCTCCCAAGCGCACAGCTTTTACTCATATATCTCATCTGATAGAACATGATAGTACAAGCAAGCAACTTCCCGAGGGGGTAGAACTCGCCTTCGACGGGATGGTGTTCGAACTGTGATCGAGCATTTGGATCTAGAAAGGAGCCTACAGTGATCGTCGGTGTTCCAAAGGAAATCAAGGTCAGGGAGTATAGAGTTGGGATGACGCCTGCCGGTGTCGAGAAACTCATCACAAGAGGACACGAGGTGTTGGTGGAGAAGGGTGCCGGCGAGGGCAGTGGTCTTGCTGACGAACTCTACCAGGCAGCTGGGGCAAAGATAGTAGATGATATCAAGACCGTGTATGACCGTGCGGATATGGTGGTCAAGGTCAAGGAACCAATCGAACCTGAATATGATCTTATTCGGGAAAACCAGATCATTTACACCTACCTGCATCTCGCCGCGGACGAGACCCTGACGCGCAAGCTCATGGAACGAAAATGCATTGCCATCGCATACGAGACCATACAGCTTGCAGATGGTTCGCTCCCCTTGCTCAAACCCATGAGCGAGGTTGCCGGTCGCATGGCAGTGCAGGTGGGCGCTGCAACTTTGGAAAAGGAAAATGGAGGAAAGGGCTTGTTGCTGGGAGGCGTGCCTGGTGTCAGGCAAGGCAGGGTTACTATCATAGGTGCTGGCATGGTCGGTCTCAACGCCACCAAGATGGCCATTGGACTCGGTGCCCGCGTCACTGTCCTGGACATAAACCTCAAGACCCTCAATTATTATGACGACATTTTTCACGGCAGGGTCCAGACCCTTTTTTCTGACTCAGAGACGGTCAGGCGTTCTGTGGCAGAGGCCGACCTGTTGGTGGGCGCGGTCCTGATCCCCGGTGCCAAGGCACCGAAATTGGTAAGCAGGGAATTGGTCGGGACCATGGAGGCTGGCTCGGTCATAGTTGATGTTGCAGTAGACCAAGGTGGTTGTATAGCGACGACAAGGCCAACTACCCATGATAATCCTACCTTCACGGTGGATGGGGTGGTCCATTATTGTGTTGCAAACATGCCCGGGGCTGTTGCCCATACATCCACTTTTGCCTTGACCAACACGACCATCGGCTATGCGGTCATGCTTGCCGACAAGGGGGCCGAGGCAGCGGCAAAGCTGGATCCGGCCCTGGCCGCCGGCTTTAATGTGTATAAGGGAAACATTACCTGCCAGGCCGTAGCCGACGCCTTCTCCCTGGATTACCTTGATTTGCAGGAACTGGTTGAAAAATAAAGAAAAAATTAGTGGAATAAGCTGGCTTTCCCGATTGTTCCTACCATGAAAGGCAAAATAGGGAATCCAAAGGTGAAGGTAGAACATGTGGCTGGTAAAAAAAAGCGATAAAGGGCGAAAGTTGTTCGAGCAACAGGCTCTCGAACACATAGATGCTCTTTACGGAACCGCGCTCCGGCTGACCGGATCAAGGGATTCTGCCGAGGACCTGGTTCAGGATACCTATGTCCGGGCTTTGAAATTCTGGACCAAGTTCGATCCTGGAACAAATCTTCGAGCATGGTTGTTCAGGATGATGTTCAATTTGTTCATAAACCAGTATAGAAGAACAAAACGTGGCAGGGAGATCAGTGAAGGCCATGAGCAGTCTGATCTGAGGGTTCAGGTCTTGCCCGATGAACACCTGGCACCAACCACTACACCTGAGGAATTCTTTTTCGAGCGTCTGTTTTCCGATGATGTGGTTGAAGCGCTCTCGGACCTTGCCCCCGACTTCAAGATGGTTGTTTTGTTGGCCGATATAAATGGATTTTCATACAAGCAGATTGCCGACATTCTCAATATTCCGGTGGGAACCGTGATGTCCAGATTGCACAGGGGTAGAAGAATGCTTCGGGAGAAATTGTACGAATTCGCCTTGAAAGAGGGTTTTATTAAATCAGATGCTTCCGGCAGTGGCGATAAAAACCCTCAACCGGCAGATTTGGATGAATACAGGCGCAAGCGCCAAACAGGGGAGGGGCGCTGATGGATTGTGAAGTCGTACAGAAATTCCTCCAGGTTTATGTGGATGGTGAATTTGACGAAGCCGAACGGCACGAACTTGAAGAACATCTCAATTCCTGTCCAAGCTGTCGTGCGCTGGCTGAATACGAGCGTCGTTTCAGGGATGCCATTCGTGCGCGGCTGGTCGCACCTGCTGCTCCTGAGGGCCTGCGAGAACGTGTCAAAAGGGATATGGCCGAATACGATTCACCCAGGCGTATTCCCAGGTCATTGATGTGGGGATCCATCCCGGCAGCAGCAGCTTTGGTCTTGGTTACCATGTTTACCTGGACGGTGACCAGCGGTTTTACTCCCATCGTGGAAGAAGCCGTGTCCAAGCATTCCAGTGCACCTCCTGTCGAGGTTAGCTCGGCAAATTATGCTGATGTGGAAAACTGGTTTCGGTCCAAGGTCAATTTCAATGTAGCCCTTCCTCACTTTGCCTCACGTCAGATGTCGTTGGAGGGCGGAAGGTTGAGCAACCTGGCCCAGAGGCAAGCTGCGTTGATCAGGTATCGCCTTGGAC
>JALVPF010000235.1 GCA_027031935.1 Myxococcales bacterium
ATGGAGCCCGGCTGTGCCGCTAACCGAGTTTCAGGCCAGGTTGGCACGCCTGCTGTCATAAAAATCCGCGCGCTCTGGATACAGCTTATGCTCTTCATGACAATCCTCCATGAAATCTTACTTTAGCAGGGATTATGGATCAGTATTATATTCCTGAAGCCCATTTGCTACAATGTTTCATTGTATAGACGCAGGCCCATAAAAAACATGGAGACGATTTTGCCAAACTCCTCAAAAACAATTCCCGCATTTTACTGCATGCTTGTAGCTGCCCTGCTCCTCAGCGCTTGCTCCCGTGGCGTCATTGGCTCCACGTCACCCGATGCAGCGATCGGCGATTCGGACGGACAAACTTCCGACTCCATGCCTGACGGCAATCTTGACGCAGGCGCCGACACCTCGAGTGATGCTGACGCCGGTGTTGAACCTGACGGTGGGGACGAATTAGCGCTGGATGGAGATGGAAGCGCCGGCGACCATACTGATGCAGGTGATGAGGCCTACGACGGCATGAACGATGCCGACAGTGGAGATAACGGTGGCGACAGCAGCGATGGCATGGCAGACGGCGCTGATGATTTTGCTGATTCGAGCGACGGGGGCCCGGACAGCGCAGACGACGGGGGTACCAACGATTGCATACAGGGCGCAATCGAAGAAGAGGACTGTGATATTCCCAACGGCACAGGACGACGTACGACGGTTTGTCTCGATGGTACATGGTCTGCTGGTGGCTGCCTTGTTGTGAGATGTGACGATGGTTTTTTCCCACAAGACGGAGCTTGTGTCGCCTTGGAAGGACAGGATGTATACCGCATCGAGCCCAAGGCGGACAGGAGCAACCAACTGGATGTGTTGTGCGAAACGAGCATTGCGGCTGATACTTTCACGATTGACCGCGTGGAAAAAGACGGCCTTGAAGTATCCATGCCGGATTATGCATCGCTGGATCCTGCTACAGGCGGCTTTATGTGGACGCCAACCCCCAGCCAGGTTGCGTTCTATGTATTTGACATCATCGCCCGAGCCAATGATGGCAGCAGCGAACAAATCCAGTTGTTGATTGAGGTGACAATGCCGGAGATCTGTACCGAGTCAGGTCAGGCTTGTGTATTTTTGAAGCAAAGATGGGACGAAGGACTGGCTGCAGGAAATCTTGGAGATTGGTATTTCAACTGTGATGGCTTCCATACAAGACTCAACATGGGAGTTTTTCCACAGTTGGACCTCATGACAAGCTCTGGATGTCAGACCGAATACGGCACATATCCGGAAAAAGTGGTGATAGGCAACGAGTCATGTGCCTTTACCAGCGGAGAATCCTGGAGTTCTATTCCACGTTCGCTCATGCGCTGGGAGTCCAGTGCGCTTCGTGTTTATGACCAATACAGGAGCAACGATCACTACTGGTATCCCGAGCACAGGGATCATGACGATGTGGATTATTTCCATGGCAAGATGCCAAGCCTCAGTGTCTCACAGGGCTCGTCAGGGAGCGAGATGGATGAAGTCAAACGCTTCGTATATATCATGGCGGCCTTGCGGCCAGACACGAAGCGTGCCCTGGTGGCAGCCGGTCTGTTGATGCCCACGATACAGATGATTTTCAGACGATCCAGGGTGGATTCCGATGCGCAGTATCTGACAGGCGCAGCTCACCCGAGTGCCTTCGACAACTTCGACGCTACCTTGGACATGGTACAGATGGCCAACGACATCAGCCCCGACCACATCCCCCCAATGGCACAGTTGGAAGTTGTAGATGAGACCTATACGACGGTGGATGGTAAAAACGAGCAGTGGTTCACCTTACCTGTATCAATCTGTCGAATCTTCAGAGGTCCCGAGTACACAAAGAGGATCAGAGTCAGCGCGGAGGCGAGCTACGACATCAACGGCCAACCTTTGACCTACCACTGGGTGGTTCTACGCGGTGATCCGGAACACGTACGCATACAGACAGTGGATGAAGATGGGAAAATCGCCGACATAGAGATCGACTACCATCCCAAGACCACCATAGGCGAGACCACGAGGCTCACCAATATGGTCGAGGTGGGCGTCTTCGTACATAACGGCGTGTATTACTCGGCCCCGGCATTCGTGACATCCTACACATTGGACAACGAAGAACGAACTTACGACCAGGACGGCAACTTGATCGATTTGACCACCAATGACAACTACGTCTACCCCCCACTTCTTTAATATATCTTGTCTCGCGCATGTGGTGCCCTCACCCATTGCAGCCTGACGCTCGAACTGATACATTCCAGCAGTACCTCTTCTCCAAAGTCAGGAGCCGATCATGCGAGTGGAGACCATGAATTGTCTTGAGCAAGGCCATCCGGGATTTGTCCTGGAAGTAGCCGACGAGCAGATCCCGGTAGTCTATGTCAACGCATTCATCCAGACTCTCGAAAGCAATGGTGGCCTCCTGCTCAGTTTTCAAAGCAGACACTTGGACGAGTTGTGGAAGCAAAGCAAAGGCTGAGACAGCAAATGGATAATGAAAAACGAGCTGAAGCAACGGGGAATCAACGGCAGGAGACTCTCCAGGCGTCCAATTCCAGTTTTTTGATGAGGGTGTCGAAATCCAAACTCTCGGCCTTGGGGCAGATGCTTTCTGCCAGGCTCTCATCACCGTATTCCACCTGGAAGACAGCTTTTCCCGCATCGATAAAAGGGGCGAGCATGTCACATTCACCGTAGCTGAAACACTCCTCGTTCAGAGCCCAATCAAAATCTCCCACGAGATCATTTACCTGGTCGAGGTCATTCTTTAGCCCAACAGACAGGCCCCGGGCATGGGCCTCCTTTGCCAGGAAGCGGTTGAAGTCCAACTGGTCCGAGTATGTAAAGTCAAAACCAGGATCGTTCGTATATCCATCCACATTGTCCGGCTCCACCCCATCGCACTTCTTTTGCGCCGCAAGATCCAGCCTGGACTTCATGATGTCGCGGACGGTCTGGTTGCGGATATCGATCCATCGCTCGCCCGGCCAGTTGTCCAGCTTGTTCCCAATTGCCACGGCCGGAAAATCATCCGCATCCGGTCGCCAATCCTCACGGCTGCCAGCGCTGAAATAACAGATGACAGTCCTCGATGCCACGTGTAACTCGGCTATTACCTTCTCCGGCGCCTCGAAAAGGTCTATGTCATACATGGACGCATCTATGGAAGTGTCGATGGTCTCGGTAAGCTGCCATTGCCAGCTTGTGCCGGGCGAAGGAGACCAAATGCTCACCTGTTGATCGCCACCCTGCTCACCATCCGTAGCATCGGACCCATCACCTCCGTCAAGGACATCGCCGCCACCGGAACCGTCAGCACTGCCATCATCGGGCTCGTCAATGGATGCATCGCTTTGTTCGGCCTTTTCTTCACTGCAACCCAGACTTCCCGCAAATCCCAAGGCCACGAATAACACAAAACACCTGGCAAGCATCTGCCACCTCCCTCTGCACAGCATTATGCTCGACTTCCCGCTCGGACCATTATACTACCTGGAGCAGGTATGTGAATAAAACCATAAAAGTTGATACTGCATCAGCCACTCCTCGGGCACATCAAATTCCATCCAAGCTGGAATCATCTCGCTCAATTCCGATTCTATGGAAGATTTTCTCAGGTTCAGGCCAGGTTCAGGTGCCACCCCTCTCTTGGTTTGTTACCTCTATGATATTGCATGATAAGCATCTTCAAATATATGATGTTTCAAATGTTCGCCAAGGGAGTATACTGGCGTCAGTTGGGAAAACACACAGGAGGTGACATGGGTAAGACAAAAAAAGTGCAGGGCTGCGTTTCACCTGCAAAGGGTCCGTTACTTACAAAGAGCAAGTCAGAACCAAAACGCTCAGACAATGACGGGGAGGAGACAAGAATGCTGGTATCCATCGGAAAAGAAGCACCGGATTTCGAAGCCTCGGCCTTTTATGAAGGAGGTTTTAAAAATATCAAGCTGTCGGACTACAAGGGCAAGTGGGTATTTCTATGTTTCTACCCAGGTGACTTCACATTCGTTTGACCCACCGAACTGTCGGCGGTCGCCGACAAGGCAGATGAATTCAAAAAACTGGGAGTTCAGGTTCTGTCCTGTAGCACAGACAGCCGCTTCGTACACAAGATCTGGCAGGAAGAGGAGCTGTCGAAAATGGTCGATGGCGGATTCCCCTTCCCCATGCTCTCGGACGCAGGCGGAAAGATAGGCTCCATATACGGAGTATACGACGAGGCGGGCGGGGTTAATGTACGCGGACGTTTCATCATCGACCCGGACGGTGTGGTCCAGGCCATAGAAATCCTGACCCCACCTGTTGGCCGCAAGGTGGACGAGGCCATACGCCAGGTCCAGGCTTTCCAGAAAGTGCGCGAGACCAAGGGTGCTGAAGCCTGTCCCGCCGGTTGGGAACCGGGCAAGCCAACCCTGGAAGTGGGCCCGGATCTGGTAGGCAAGGTTTGGAAGGTGTGGAAGCCCTAGCTTGTACCCAGGGCCAGTTAGAGTTAGATGTTTTCCAGCCTAAGCAGTTGACGATCCAGGTTTAGATGCTGGTTCCGACGCTGCTTTTGACGCTGTCGCGGAGGCTAGGGATACAAAGAGCAAGATAGAAGGTAGTGCTTGCGCGACAGGAGACAGACGCGAAAAGTCTTGGCCATTACTGTTACTTCTACTGTTCCTTGCAAAGACCGGTCAAAAAAAGGCAACAGGGCGTTTCTAATGGGGGTGGTTTTTACAGAATTGTCATTTGAGCAAGCTTAAGCTCTAATGTCATCTAGTGCGATGAAAGCCGAGGTAGATCATGGTCACAAAGGGATTTATAGCCACTTCGTTTCTGTTTCTGTTTTTCACAGGCATCAGCGCTTGCAATGATGAGGAAAAGAAATGCGAGCCCACGGATTCGGTCTTTTGCCAAGAATCTGTGGTCTATGCGGTGGACTCTTGCGGCGACCTGGGAGAAGTTATAGAGCAGTGCGACTGTGGCTGTACTCCCAATCATGGAGCATGCCTGGAATGCGACTGCGAATCTCATGCCAAGACAGATTGCCACCAAGATGACGTTTGGTGGTTCGATTCCTGCGGCGCACTTGAAGAGCTTGCAGCACACTGCCAACAAGGCTGTGCAGACGGCAAATGCATCGATTGCACACCGGA
>JALVPF010000236.1 GCA_027031935.1 Myxococcales bacterium
TGTACAAAAGAGCGGCAACAAGCCCTGCCAGCGGCCCCCAAAAGCGTCTGCCCAGGGCATAGAGGGCAAGGGGTGTTGACAGAATGAAAAGGAACAATGCGATGCAGTAAGCATGTTCCCATGACATGAAGCCGAGGCCCAGGCTGTACACAGCGCAAACCAGTAGATCGACTCCCATGGGGTAGAGGGAGTTTGCCGGGTATCCGGCAAAAAGAAATGGACTGAAGCCCGTCAAAGAGCCTGCACGGATGAGCTTTGCCGTGTTGAATGCCCTGTAAAGGAAAACCGGGTGATCGTGGTTGACCGGCATGTCGCCGGCCAGCAGGCGGAAGTACAGTATAGAGACTGTTCCAGCTATGATCATGGGGCCTGTCCATTGGACAAGACGCGCTGAGGGTTTTGGCCATGTGTGCAGGCTACGGCCACGATCCACCAGGGCAAGCACTGTGACCACCAGCAAGACTGTCGACACCAGATGAAGGCCGCTTCCTTCTGCAGCCAGCCCTGCCAGCGACAAGAGGACAGAGGTCATCAGTACGATCAGGATGAGCATGGAAGGCGGAGTATACCATGCTGCCTGTTGGTCTTCCAGAATGAGCGCCTTGCCATGATTTCCCACCTCGCTTGCGATCTGAGAAACATGATTCAAAAGGACAAGATATTTGGGCACATGGGGAACTTTTGTAGGCCCGCGCAGACGGTCGGGGGCCCCCCGCCGGCGCGCAGCGCATGCGAGCACCGCCGGGGGTGACCGTCGTTAAGCAGGGCCGTACCTGTGGATCTGGGAAATCTGATTCAATAGTGTGTGAGATTTGAGCCGTGCCTGTGGAGCTCCTGGCCTGCTCTAGAGATGGGTATGGCTTGTTAGAAAGAGAAGCCTTCCGGCAGCTCAGATGCTTTCGTGCCCTCGGGAACCCACGAGAGATCCAGGATGGTGTAAGTGGGGTCCAAGGTTCTGAAGATGGGAACTACGCGCATTCCGAACTTGGGATCACCCAGGCTCAGATAGCTCATCAGAATGGTGGAGATGCCATCGAACTCTATGTTGATGAACTTGATGGGCTTGTCCAGCGCGTTGAAGGCGCCCGAACGTTCGCACACCATGAAGGTGTGGATCTTTCCGGTCTCCTGGGCGAGCTTGGTGAAATCCTCTATCTTGTTTTTGCCCAGGCAATCGGGGCAGTGGATGCGAAACGGTATGTACGCTGTGCCCTTGTAATCGCAGTCGGGATTTTCGCACCTGGTGCCCAGCAATTTTCCCTTGCTCAGCGACTCGAAGAAAACCGCCTCACCACCATAGGAATGGATATAGGTCATGTCCCTTGGGTTTGTAACCCCCAACAGACGCCAGTTGTCGTTCTTGTCACGAATGGGCATGTTTGGCGTCAGGTGGTGAAAATCACCCTTGAGACGATACTTTCCGTTTTCCACATATACTTGGCCGTAGCTACTCATGACATAACCCCTTTTAGTCTTTCTTCAAAAGATGGTCGGGATCCATCAGGATCGTTGAGGTAACATGGCTTCCCACGCCAGCGTGGCTTATGGCCATGCCGCGCTTTGCTCCCTTGACCTGCAGGTCGGTCCAGTCGGAAGGCTTGGTGCGACCGAATTTCTTCCACAGCTTGTCGTCACCGTGTATCTCGGCCCAGCGGTTCCAGATGTGGGTGGCCACTTCCAATGTCTGCATGATCCCGGTGGCTCCCACTGCGTGCATGCAGCCGATAAGTCCGCCGGAGAGGTTGCTCGGAAGCTTCCCAGGTTCGCCGGTCTTGGGATTGGTGTGGTAGCAATCGCCTGATTCCACATAGTCCCGGCCTTCACCGTAAGGGCGGAGACCGATGTCTTCGTATGTCTGCACATCGCTGATGGTAAACGCGTCATGCAGCTCCAGCACGTCCAGGTCGTCCATGGGATTTGTAACTCCGGACATGCCATAGCCGTAGTAGGCTGCCATTCTTGCTGCCAGGAATCCCGAGAAGCCGGGATAGCGCTCGCCACCGGGAAAACGCTCGGCCAGGTCCTTGTACAGATCCTTGCTCTCGTGCGGCAACAGGGGGATCTCCATGTCACGCCTGTCTGCAGGTCGCAGGGTGTGAGAGCCTGCGGCGGAGTACAGTCGAAGAGGTTTGTGGGGAGTCTTTTTGGCAAACTCGTTGGCAGTCTCTTCGTCACACAGGACCACGCACGCTGCACCGACACTCATCAGGCAGCAATCCAGGGCACGCAGGGGGTCTGCCACAACAGGCGAGTTCAAGACATCGTCTACCGTGATCTTCATTCCGGCCTGAGCAAAGGGATTCATACGGGCATAGCCATGATGCTTGACGGAGATCTCGGCCAGGGTCTTTCTGAACGAATCTTCGGACTTGCCGAAGATCTGCCAGTACCTTTGCGCCATGACCGCATAGTAGCCAGTGTATATATGACCCAGGGGCGATTCCCAGTCCTTGTCAGCCGCAGAGGAGATGAGAAAATTGCCTTCGTCCGTGGGTACCTCGTCCATTCTCTCCCAGCCCATGGCCAGGGAGCAATCCGAGTAACCCGACGCAACGGCCTTGAATGCTTCCCAGATGGTGGAACCTCCGGTAGCGCCGCCCGTCTTGACGCCTATGTTACCAAGGGGGTCCAAGCCCAGGCGGTCATGGATGACCGCTTCTCCCAGGAGTTGATCGCCGAAGTGGTCAGCAAAATGACCATAATAGGCTGTGTGTATATAGCCCTTGAGTTCGGCCGGTGTCATGTTGGCCAGGTCGGCGGCCATGGTCAGGGCGTCGACGCAGAGTTCTTCGGTGCGCTTGTCCGGCATGGCCCGATCGAATTTGGACTGTCCGGCTGTGACCAGGTAGACAGGCCTCTGCATTTTGGGGATTTTCAATTGCTTGTCAGTGAAGTGAATCATCCTTTCCTCCTGATTGCCTGAGGGTTTCATGGATTACAACTGAAGTCTGCAGTAGCACGGATGAATGAAAGGAGCAACGCTTTTATGTCCCCGAATTCCCACCTCGCTTGCCATCTCTGTGGCTATGCTGCAGAATCTTTTTCGGTAAGGTGAGGCTTCAACGTGGGCAATCCACGATTGCGGACGATTCCTTGCATCTGTGTGACCTCACAATGAATCCGGGAAATCTGATTCCAGGGGTGTGGGAGATTCGTGTGGTGTGGGAGATTTGTGTATTTCCTTGCCTGATTTCGGAAGGTGGGAGAAATCAAGGCTGATCTTGCGCAATATTGCTTACCTTGCTAGTCTCTTTGCTCACGGTAGGTGGATTGGTCTGTTTCTTGACAATTCAACTTAAATTATGCCTAATTAAGCTAAAATTTGTATAAATTAAGGTACTATGATGCTTCAAATTCTGAAATCAAGTTTGTCTGTCGTTTGTGTACTGGCTGTTTCTGCAGGTTCGGGATGCTCCATGGCACCACTGAAAGCCAGAGTGGACATCATGGAAAATGAACTCAAGGACCAGCACACTGCTACGCAGCGCCTGGAACAGAGGCTTGACGATATGCAGATACAGTTGGCCTTGCTCAAGAGGAAATTGGCACAGGGCAACACCTTAGGCGGCACCAGTGATCGAATCTCAAAGCTGGGGGTGGTCAAGTTACAGCCTGCCCAAGAAAGCCAAAAGCCCCCAAGCTACCGCATCAGCAAGCCTGAAAAAAGACGGTGGAAATTGCACCAGGTCAAGGTGAAGGTGGATGAAAAATCCATCGACCCTTACAGCGTGACCGAGCGCCTCTCGGTGGATCATGATGCTGCCAGGCGACCCCTGGATGGACAGGGAATTTATGTGGAGAAGGAATCCGACACCCTTGCCGCTTCTTCCATGGAGGTCGAACAGGACGACGGCGCTGTCGAGTTGAAAGCCTTTGATGAGGCTTTCAGCCTGTACAGAAACAACCAGTTTGCCAAGGCGGCGGATGCTTTGGAGGATTTCAGCAGAAGATATCCCTACCACGATATGGCGTCGTCTGGTCTATACTATGCTGGCAAGTCACGCATGATGATAGGCCAGTTCAAGGAAGCTGCATCTATTTTCAAAAAGTTGGTAGAATCGTATCCAAAGGATGAACGAAACGCGAAGGCCTTGTTGCTGGCTGGTCGTTGCGAAGAGAGACTGGGTAAGGCAAAGGCTGCCAAGGGAACATACCTGGAGTTGGTAGACACATTTCCCTTGTCGCAAGAAGCTGTAACTGCAAACAAGAGGCTGCAATCCATACGCTGAGGAGGTAGTCCAATGCGAAATCCTCTCATGACGTTCCTGCTGGCAGGCTTTCTTTTGTCCGGTGCGGCACAAGGCCAGGAGGCGGTCCCGGAGTCTGAAAACATCGAGCCAACAAAGGAAAAGGCGGCAAGTCCCGGACCTCAGACTTCCGTGAGCGAGGAACATACGGTAGTAGGTGGAGATACCCTGTGGGATTTATGCGGAAAATACCTGAAGAATCCGTGGTATTGGCCCAGGGTGTGGTCCTACAACCCCGAGATTACAAATCCTCACTGGATATATCCAGGTCAGGTCGTCCGTTTTTATCCCGGAGGCGGTGGACCAGGAGAGATCGATATCATCAGCAGGGACATGGAGGTACCTGTGCCTGACGATGTGTCCCTTGATGAAGAGTTGCTTCCCGAGGACATGGTGGATATGTCCGGCAACATTCAGAAAATGAAAACCTTGAGCGCAGTAAAGATACTAAGAAACGCTTTTGTTACCAAGGACGAACTCAAGGAGATGGGCACGGTCAGGGCATCGAGGGAGGAGAAGGAATATTTGAGTGAAGGTGACAGGATCTATCTGGACTTCAAGGATCTCTCCAGTGTCAGCGTTGGTGACAAGTTTACCATTTATCGAACCGTGTCAGAGATTTCCCATCCGGTTACAAAAAAGTTCATTGGATACTTTACAAAGGTACTCGGCGCTTGCGAGATCGTGAGCATTGCAGAGACATCGGCCGTGGCCGTAATCTCCACCTCCACGGATCCTATTGTCAGGGGAGACATGGTCGGCCCTATGATGAACAAGCTATCCAAGGAAGTGGGCCCCATGGCCAACGAAGTGGAGGTTCGTGGGTATATCATTGGTTCATCCATAGAGAGCTTGACCAACTTCGGTGAAAACCACCTGGTGTTCATCGATC
>JALVPF010000237.1 GCA_027031935.1 Myxococcales bacterium
GCTCTGAGCGGATTAAAAAAAGAATCTGCAGCAATTCACACCTTCTCCTCCATCCTCAGGACGCGTCATGAAATGATACTCAGCAAAAAAGACTACTCACCAAAGACAATCACTCTGTGGTCAAGGGCGAGAGAAATTGTCTCAAAGTCACCCAGGGGAAAACTTGTCGTAGAGAGCAGTCCCCCCGATGCCACCGTTGAATTGGATGGCAAAGACATGGGAAAGACTCCTGTCATACTGGATGTTCCGGTTGGGAGATACCATCTTCATATTCATCATACAGATCATGGTGCCATCTCTCGACTGGTAAACATCTCGTCCATTGCAAAGAGAATCCGAGTGCAACTGGAGTTCGAAGGTGCAGTGGATCTCTGTCGCGCCATTGCAAGTATCAAGTCCGAAAAATCTCAGTTGTTACTGAAAGCAAACTGGTGGCCATGGCTCGCCGCGAAGTTGCGAATACGAAAACTTGTGGCCGTTCAGCTTCAGTTACATGCCAAGAGACCAAGACTCTTGGCAGCGCTTGTGGATCTGGAATGGGGAAGGGTCATACGGCAAGGCTGGTTTGAAGTCAGAAAAGACGACGAGACCAGCATTAAAAAGGATTCTGCTGACCTTGCCCGATTCCTGGTTACAGGACAAGCGGCTAGCCGCATGAAAACAGGCCTTCGCATAGGACTCAGTCCGTCACTCACTTTCAACAAACCAGAAATTCAGGTGGATGAAAGTGTCAAGCTCCGTCCCTGGTACAGGACGTGGTGGACTTTTTCCATCGCAAGTGGAGTTTTTATGATCGGTGGAATCGCTTCTCACCTGGTAGCCGACTATTACTCACGACAAAGCGAATTGTCCACCAATGCCAACTCTCGGGTTGAGACCATGGACACATCCCATGTGTGGCTTGGAGTTGCCATAGGTGGCTACGCTATTGCAGGGGCGCTCATGGCCACTGGTCTGGTCTTGCATTTTACATTTGACGACAGTGCTCAAGAAGCCGAAGAATCAGCAGTGGTCATACAACCGGCCATGGGTCAAGGGAGCGTCTGGCTGAGCATAAGAGGACGATTCTAATATACATCTAGAACCTGAAAGACATTCCCACTCTTCCCTGGGTGGGAATCACATAATAATCCTTTGCAACCTCCACAAAATAAGGAGCAAAATCCACTTCACCGAATATTCCCAGTACCGGGAATCTCCACTCCACTCCCACGCCTAACAGGAATCCAACCAGCACATCATCATTTTCCCCCGACATGCCGAGCAAAACAGGCACGGCTGCCCTCAGGTACCAGACCCTGTGGAACAAGCCTGGCAACAACAACCTTATTCCTGGTCTGAAACCCAACATGTAGGTGAGTCGATTTCCATACCTGTCGAAATCCATGGCCCAGACAGCGGAAAAGTCCAGCTGCCAATTCCTGGAAATCCTGTATCCTGCCAAAAACTCGAAATCAGCCGGAGAGATGGTGGCTGTCTTGCAAGAGGTAGTACACTTGTACTGGAAATACACTCCCTCACCAAATGAAAATCCAAGATACAATCTAGACTTGTCCCTAAGGCCCGAGCCATGTCTTCCCATGTAAGGTCTGTAAGCAGGTGGAGAATATTCAGGCCCCAGGTCCAGTCCGAGGTCCAGTGATTCACCCACTTGTTGACAAAAGCCATCTGCAGCCCAAAGAAAAAAACCTGCCGCTACAATTATGGATATTTTTCTAAGCATATCTTGTTCCTCCAAGTTGCTATCAGTGCACAACATGCTGCGACCCATGAGTTCATCCAGTGTTGACCTCAAAATCCAAGAGATTATTCACTTGTCAACGATGGATGCTATCTTTTGTCCAAGCCTGACAGGCATTCCGAGCTGGGGCAGAGCAAGTTCAACCCTTCCTTTTTCAAATAACACAACAACGGTTGAGCCCATCTGAAACATCCCCAACTCATCTCCCTTTTTCATTTCGACTGAGCGTTCAAACTCCAGTCTCGCTGGTCCCCGGCCAGGACTATTGGTAACCAGGTCGTGAAATGAAAGGCTTATGGAACCCACGCAATGGGCTCCGACCAGGACAACAGCGATCATTCCAACGGATGTTCGTGCGTAAATGATCAGCCTTTCGTTCTGAGTATAAAGTTGTTCTACCCATCTGACGCTCGGACCATTGACCGGCATCAGGGTTCCAGGCATGTAGCCTATCCCCGAGATTTCCATGTCCAGAGGAGCATGTACCCTGTGGTAATCCCTGGGGCTGAGATAAAGAGTCGTGTATGTACCGTCGATGAACCTGTTTGCCATGGGACCATCACGAAGAAGGCCGAAAAGGGTGTACTCGAATCCCTTTATCTGCATCAACCTGTCCTGGTCGCAAATTCCTGAAGCACTGACAGAACCATCAACTGGACTTATGATCCCAGAGGGATCCTCGTCAATGGGTCTGTATCCCTTTTTCAGTTTCCTCGTGAAAAAAGCGTTGAGAGTCGGATACTCTGAGAGGTCCTTTTCTGCCTCCCTTGTGTCGACCTTGAAAGTTTGGACGAAAGGACGTATCAAATGCTTGGAAGCAGAAGTCCTTGTAAACTTGCCCCAGGTCCTTGATATCAGCCGGGTTGGCAAGAGCCTGAATGTTCTCGCCTGTAGCCTGTTTGCTATTTCCAATGGTCCATTCATGTTGTTTCCTCTATTTTCATCTAGATCCGATGGACAATCTAACATTTATTTCAGGTCTTGAACAATGACTGCTTTTCTAAAAATTCCAAGAGGGTCAATACCCCGAAACCGCTTGCCCCTTTGGGGCTGAAGCCGTGTTTTTCGCTCAGGAAGGCAGGTCCGGCAATGTCGATATGAGCCCACCTGTTGTCACCGACAAACTCCTTCAGAAACAACGCAGCGGTAATCGCGCCACCCCACCTTGTTCCTGTATTTTTCATGTCCGCCACAGGAGTATTGAGCTGTTTTCTCAAGGATTTTGTGATGGGCAGACGCCACAGGTCCTCACCCGCCGATTTGCCTGCCTCCAACAAAGCATCTGCAAGCTCGTCGTCATCGGAAAAAAGACCTGCTGTGTAGGGGCCCAAGGCTACCACGCACGCACCGGTCAACGTTGCAAGATCTATGATGATGTCCGGATTCAGATCTCCAGCATAGGCCAAGGCGTCAGCAAGGATGAGCCTGCCTTCCGCATCCGTGTTCGTTATCTCCACGGTCTTTCCCAGCTTGGATTCCAGAATGTCTCCGGGTCTATATGATTTTCCATCTGGCATGTTCTCGCACAGGGGCATGATACCATGGATTTCCCATTTCAAAGAACGGCTCGATGCTGCATCCATGACACCGAGAACCGTAGCGGCACCGGCCATGTCCGACTTCATGTCCGGCTGTGAGGCTGGCGGCTTGAGGGAGAGTCCCCCTGAATCAAAGGTGATTCCTTTTCCAACCAGGCATATGCGACCCATGGACTTGCCTGAAACGGGAGCATATTTCATGTGAACGAAGCGGGGCTTTTTGCCACTCCCTGAGCTGACAGCAGCAAACATCCGCATCCCTTTTTCATCTATTTTTGTTTTCCCAAGCACCGTGATCTTGATACCCCTTTTTCTGGCCACTTTCCTTGCCACCTTCGTGAATTCCTCGGGAGTCATCCTGTTGGAGGGGGTATTCACCAGATCCCTGGTAAGCATGATGCTGGATGATGTCCCCTTGGCCTGTGCGAGGGCCTTTCGAATCTCCTTTCCAATGACAGGCTTCTTTCTCTTTCCGTTGGCAGGAATCAGGATAGTGCATCTTTTCAGTTCCTTTTTCCTGTTCTTTTCCCCTGTCTTGAGCGAATACCTGTATTTTCCCAGGAGCAATCCCTCCACCATCCAGCGAATCAGCTCTTGCGCTTTCTGCCCCCGCATTTCAGGCAGCACAAGGGCTAGGTCTTCAGCACCCACTGCCCTTGCTGCAGCGTTGATCCTGGAGGCCAGGGACCTTGCCTGGAAAGAAACGGGAATTTTTTCTTCAGACGCCATTCCCATTATCAACACTCTTTTTGCAGCAAGCTTTCCGCCACCAGTCATATTGAAGCGGTGGTTTTTGTCTGCCTTGAATCCCTGGAGTTCCATCAGCTCCCGCATTTTTCCATCTGTGGCCTTGTCTATGGCAGTCAAGACAGGCCCTTTCTTTTTTTGATTCATGACAGGTACAAGCAATAAGTGAGTTTTGAAGCCTGTTACTTCAGCAACCTTCAAATTTATTTTCATTTTATCCTCCATGAACACCTAAGCATACACAGAACAATAAATCACCTCTTGCCATGAAATCAGGGAAAAAACCAGCAATAACCCGAGCCTCCCACCCTTCTGGGAAATCAGGGAACGAAAATGCATATTGACACACAAGGCTCTACCGTGTTCCCTTATTCATACAAATCTGGGCAGAATGAAGAGATTTCATCTTTCCCAATGTATGATTCAGGTGAAAAGCGTATGGCACGCATCTCTATTTCAGTAAAGTACTCCTTCCTGGTATTTTTTAGCATTGTTGCAACGTCTGTACTTTTGAGCTGGTTTGTTCTGGATATCATATCCACTCAGATCAACAAGCAACTCGTCCTTAGAGGCCAAACCATAACACAGCAACTTTCTTATGCACTCGCTCCCCTCCTCCTCTCCAGGGACCATGCCAAGGTGAAGGCAGCCTTGAACAAGTTGTTCGAAAAAAGCGACATTGTGGATGCTACGATAATTGACTCCAACGAAAAAATTATAGTTGCAGACAAGGACTATTCAAAGATCGGTCAACCTTTCGAGAATTCCAAAATTGACTGGGAAAAAAGAGGATGCCAGGGACTTATTGAAGACAAGGCATCCGACAGATTGATTTTCCTCAGCAGCGCATCTTTTTCCAATGTAAAGGTCGGATGTGTAATCGTGCAGATAAGCACGCTGGACATCACCAAGACCATACACAAAGCGACCTTACGAGTTTTGTACGTGACGGTGCTTATAGCTCTCGTGATCATTGCTCTCAGTTTCATCATGTTGAGAAGGGCTCTGAAGCCGTTGTCAAAGGTTATCGACGGGACAAGAAAAATTGCCGATGGACATTTTTCCACCAGGATAGGCCTCAGGACGCGGGATGAGATTGGCGAATTGGCAGAGGCATTCGATGCCATGGCTGCAAGAACTGAACTTTTTTTCAGGTACGTTGACAAGAGCATCGCTGAACGTCTGGTTAAAAACGGCGATCTTGCAAGACCAGGAGGAAAACTCAAACAGGTCAGTGTTCTGTTCGGTGACATGCGAGGTTTTACACAGCTTTCCAACGAGCTGACCCCAGGTGAGGTCGTGTGGATACTCAACACTTATTTTTCGCTGTTTTTCCAGGTGGTGCATCACTTCGATGGTGTGGTGGACAAGACCATGGGCGATGCAATCATGGCCTTTTACGAACCATACACCTCAAAGGACATCAGCAACGCAAAACGGGCCATAATGTCCGCCATAGCCATGCGTGCCTCTGTTTGGATACTCTCCAGCTCTATCAACGAGGTCATGAAACTGAAAGCACCCTTACGAATTCCTCCTTGCAATTTCGGATTTGCCGTAGCCACTGGAAGGCTGATCGTGGGAAACATTGGTTCAGTTTATCATTTGGACTATACCGTCTGTGGCCCTGCGGTCAATCTTGCTTCCAGGTTGCAGCAGGATACCAGAAAGGGAGAAATCATCATGGACCGCTTCACGGCCATGGATGTGGATAACTTAGTTGATACCAAACAACTTCCACAGGTGCTCCCAAAGGGATTCCTGCCATCCCACGAGGTCACACCCTACCTGGTGGTGAGTTTGAAAGAAAAACAGCGCAAGGAGATTGGAAATCTTCTTGCAAAGATGTTTACCAGAGATTTTTTCATGAATCAGGTCTTGGCCGACAAGGTTGGTCAAAAACAGATCTCTTTGGATCATCGACTCCGTTGGGCAAATGCTATGCTCGACAAGGCAAAGAAGATTTTTGAATCCTCATCTACCGACTACATCATCACCTAGAACTCGCCTGGATTTCTCTTCTAGTCGACCTTTTCCACCTGAGCATCCCGAAGAGTCAGAAGCTCCCGTAGCTTCAGAAGAATTTTTTCTGCCGGTGCATCCACGTATTCCCATCCATATGCTCCCAATTCCCTGGCCCTGGATTCAGGATCCGAATCGCCATGTTCTATCAACACCAACAGGGCAAGGTCATCGCGTTGGTTTACCAGATCGAATATATCTGCCGCATCTTCCAGTTCCATACATACCAAGGCAGCACAAGGAAAATTTTTACTCAGTTCAAGGGTAACTTCCTCGGCGGTCTTGCATTCCAGAGGATTATATCCAAATCCTTCCAGGATGACCGCCAGGTTGTGCACCGGTTCACGGCCATCGCAGGCCAACAGAACGCTTGGTGTGGGAGTAGCTTCATATGCGTCGAGCATAGCCGCGGAACATACTCCTTATGGTCTTCTTCGTCAAGGCCTGGATTGATTTCCCACCTCGCCTGCTATCATGATCGCTTGGAGATAATCAGCAGCCCTAGCATCATAGCCAGAAGAATCCAGCCTGAGGGGTCAGCAGTTCCTGACGATGAACAAGCACACCCACCACCGCCATTGTCTGGTTTGGCCACATCAAAGATGTTCTTGTCGCTCCAGGGTCCTGCCAGGCCCTTGCTGTCCACGGCACGAGCTCGCCATTCGTAGGGCGTTCCCACATTCAGAGTTTTTACGATGGTAATGGATGTGTTGGTGTCGCCCTGTGGTATATTGTCCCTTGAAATCCATGGAGTGTCCTGCCCCAGGGGATAGACCTCGAAAGTATAGCTTACAACATCACCATCCGGGTCCTGAACATTCGAAACAATCAGTTCAGGATTGGGGCTAGGCAAAGTAGCCTGGTTTTGAGGCGAGATGAGGACCGGGGCAGGTGGTGCATGATTTTCGCTCTGGCCCTGGTTTATCAACACGTTCACCTCCACCGTCCGTGGTGAATTTATGGCCTCGGATGAACTCACAGTTACAGTCCCGGTGTGCATTCCGGCACCGAGTCCATTTATATTCACAGAAACCGACGTTGAACCCGGAGCAGAACCTGAGGCAGGCGAACAGCTTAGCCACTGCGGCTGGCAATCCAGGGTATAATTCAGTGCTCCCTGGCCTGAATTGCTTATGTTCAAGGTCTTGGGAGACGGATTCGCACCATTCTCCTGAGCCTGGAAGTCCAAGGAATCAGGGGAGACGGAAATGGCAGGACCCTCCTCCAGGGTCCAGCGCACGGTAAGGGTCTGAGGACTGTTGTCAGCACCCTGTGCATTTACAGTGATGCTTGCCTCATGAACTCCTGCACTCAATCCAGATGCATCTAATGTTGCCGTGACCAAGGCTGGGTGCCCTGTAACATAGGTGCCACTCGTGGGCGATAAAGACAGCCAGTCACTGGACTCGGAGACCGACCAGTCCATGGTTCCCCACTGGCTATTGGAAATGAAAAACTGTGTTTCTACGGGCTGGGTCGAAACCGGATCGTATTTTTCAAGGATCTCCGGGGAGATGGAAATGTGCGCTTGTTCCCTGACCTCTATCCCGAGATCCACCTGAACCGGATCAGAGCCCGGGGTGGATATCACTACCCTTCCTGCCTTGAAACCGGCATCCAGATTGTGGACCGAAGGTGTCACGGTGACTGTGCTTGGTGTGGTGCCGCTGGTGGTGCTTAGGTTTGCCCAATCACATTGCAAGGCCGCTGTCCAGTTTACAGAAGGCCCAGTCTGATTGGATATCACAAAGGACTGAGAAGCTGGAGCAGCGGTTCCCTTGGTCCATTTGAAACTCAAGGCGCTGGGGTCCGCTCTCAACGAAGCGGCAGCAGGGTTGACCTGGAAGGTCACGGCAACCGGCAATGGTGAATTTGAAGCACCGGAAGAAGCTACCGTGAGATTGGCGCTCTTAGTTCCTGCAGACTGCCCGGCTGGATCTGCCCACACATTTATGACCGCAGGAGTTGATCCGGATGTTGGACTAAAATGTAGCCATGAGGCGCCCCCCCCAGACAGGTTGAATGACAGAGAATTTGCCGTAGTTGATGAAATGGTAAGTTGCTGTGGTTCTGTGGGATCATCTCCCTGAGAGGCTTGCAGATACATGGAGGAAGGATTTGCGATGAGACTGTCTGTATCCGAGCCTATGGTGACCTTGCCCAGGTACCTGGCATCATCCCAACTCTGCAGGGCAAAAGGCCAATTGGCCAGCATGTTGAACTGATCACCTGAAACGTGATCATATTCGAACATGAACAGGCCGAACTGCTGGCCCATGGAGCGCTGGAGATTGCTCGTCGTCAGATCTATGGCTATCTCCACAACCCTGTGTCCATTGGTAAAGCCAAAGGCATGTTCGATTCCATTTGGTGTGACGTAATCACCTACCTCAATTCCCGAACCGGAATTGGTAAAGGGTGCAAAATACTGAGAACCATCAGCATAAAGCTGCAAATCCCCATCGCCTCCCGCAGAAGCTGGCCACACTCCATCGGCATCTGTGTCCATATCCAACAAGATGGCATCATAGTCGTCCTCGTCAGTGTCAGGAGGCATATCAACGGCCAGGTAGAGCTTGTTCCCGTCATGCATGAGTTTGGCGGTCGCAGCCTGTTGTCCGTCTGCTACGGCAAGTTCGATGGTTGAAGCACCTGGATACTCCCCTGCGTTTATCACTCCATCGATGGTGGGTGATGCGGAAGCATTGTAGGTTGCGACAATAGATGGCACCTGAATTACATAGAAGTTTACCACCAACTGCTGGGGAGAGTTCGTGGCTTCTGGGGCAGTAAAGGTCAGGGTGGATTCATATGTACCTTCCGACAGTCCAGTGGCGTCTGCGGTTAGGGTGATCTGTGTTGGGGCTGTGCCAGAGCTTGGGCTCACGTCCAGCCAGGAGGCGTCCCAGCTGACCTGCCAGTCCATGTTGCCGCCACCATTGTTATTGATGGTGATGGTCTGTGGCTCGGGATTGTCGAGATTTTCGATTGCCAGAAACCACGGGGCATCGGCGGGCAAGCCTATGACAGGCTCGTCGCTGGCTGAAGACGAGGTATGAATGGAGACCTCGGGATCTCCAAAGAGAGTGGCTTCATAATAGACCCACCTCATACCCGCATCTCCGGACACGTATCCTGAAAGCTGATCCTTTGATGCGTTGTTCATGTTGCCCAAACGGCTTTGTCCGTTCCTGAACAGGGCATCCCAGAAGAGCCTATGGAAGTAGTTGGAATAGCCACCAAGACCGTATCTGGTGTTCATTATCACGGCAAAAGCACCTTCGCTGTCTATGGTCATGTGTTCTGCAAAGGAGTCTTGCCAATAGGTCTCCTTGTTGTATTGATCATCGAACCTGTTGTCGAACGAACCGCAATAACAGCCTTGTGAGTACTCGAAAAAGTAAGAGCTGTTACTCATGCCACTGATGATATCGTCAGAGGTCATACGCATGTTGTAGTTGGTGTACGAATGGCCGAGGTGATTGATGATGTGGGGGTTTGCATTGATGACTGCCAGGATATCAGAAGAATCCCAGGAACCATCACCTCCCAGGTCCCGGTCATACATGGTGGACACATTGAAAAAGGAATTTTCTGAAAATCCCTTTGTGTCGAGGCCATTGGCTTGTGATGACAGTCGGATCCTCTCCATGTATCCCTTTCCCCAGTCCTCGTCGCTGGAGCCGTCACCCCACAAGAATTCGCCTACCATCTCTACCTTTTTCAGGTAGTTTCCCGTGGAAGTTTCATAGGCGAGGGTTTTTCTGACGAAATTTGCCACCTCGGTACACGAGTCTACAGGTGCGCGCCCAACGGCCAGCTCTGCCATGAGATCCGGGTTGTCACCGGCCTCACCATAAACATTGTTGTTGTTGCTGTTGAAAGTTCCATCCAGGGCAGAATAGTAAAGATCGCTGGGTATATCATCAGCACCTGATCCTATATCGCCCCACAGATACCTGACGGGAACAACCGGAGCCTGTGTCTCGCCTCCCACCACAGAAAGGTCGGAGTCACCAGCCAAAAGCACGAACTGCGTACTGTTGTTCTGATACATGTCCAGTAAAAACGCACGGATTTTGGCTGCATCATCCGAACCTGAATAGCTTGAACGAATATTCTCCACTGTCTCCATGTGGGTAGGAATACCTCGTGACTCCTTCTCTTGCGCCAATGCCTGGAGGTTGTTCGGTCCAGAGCAGTTGGCCATGGAGGAGGAGGTGACGATCACGTATCTATAGTCAGGGCCACGATTAGCCCCTGTGGCATGTGGATACGTATCCAGAGTCTTTGGGTTGGAGACAAGTGAAGCCACCTTCTCGAAATCTTCCGATTGTCCCCTGAAAGTCAACAGTGGCGCAGAATCTCTGTCTGGTTCGGTAGCCATGGTAATCCTTATGTGCTGACTGAACTCGAGTTTACCATCCGACGGATCGTACCTTACAGGAAACAGCCTGACCGGCACTATGGCAAAGCCCATGAGTGATTGGGTCCTGACCGTCCTGAAAGCCTGTACAGGAAATGGTCCCTGCGCAAAATAGATATCCGGGTCTGGCTGTACAAAGGCGATGGAGTATGGCCTGCTCAAAGGTGCAGGCGGTTGTATGGGAAAGACCACGTGCTGACCAGCAATGCTCTCCGTGTATCCAGCATCCACATCTATATTCACGACTCTGTGTCCTTTTGGCAATGCCAGGTATACGGTACGAACAGGCAGAGAAGGACTTCCTACGTCACCGATGTTTATAGTGTCCGAGATCTCCACATGTGAAAAACCCTGTTCATCCATCCATACGCTGGGCTCATCAAAAGAGGCCAGGACCTGTATGGTTTCTGCCCACAAGGTAGATGGAAGGAAAAAGGCCGACATCACGACCAACATCTTCAGACTGATTTTCATGCTTGGCTCCCGTCGATTCGTTTTGTGATCATTACCTTCATACTTTCATACTGAACGAGTGAAATTTAATTTTCAATACGGAAAATTATTGTTTTTTTGAACAAAAACTGTGTCCAGGGTCACATAACATGCGGAAAAATATTTTCATCATGTTACTCGAGTTTACTCTTGGAAATTATATCGCTACACCTTAGTGTCATATGTCAGTGGTCGGTTCATGAATCTAGGAGGAAATTTTGATGAGAAATTGGCTATGGCAACTTTTTTCAGGGGGGTTCGTCTTCTTGCTTCTTTGTTCTTCTGCAGGAGCAGTACCCGCCCCACCCTTTCCCATAGTTATAGAAAATGATGATGGATCGAGTTTCTGGGCAAGGATGTTCGGTGATGAATACCTGTCCTGGACGGAAGATCTCGACGGCTGGGCTGTTGCATTTGATGACTCGAAAGGATTTTGGACTTACGCACGTCTGGGCGAAGATGGCAGGCTTCATCCCACTGCGTACAGACATGGAACCGTAGATCCGCAAACCATAGGGTTACAGCGCCATCTCATGCCTTCCAAAAAATTCAGGGAAGACACAAGACGACTGAGGGATGATCTGATGGAAGGTGTTTCCAAATCACCTTCAAGAATTAGTGGTACGCTCTGTAATCTTGTGTTACTCGTGAAATTTTCAAACCAGAGCTACCAGTTCCAGTCTTCTGACTTCGATCCTGTGTTCAACGGTGCTTCGGGTTCATTCAAGTCATTCTATACGGAAGTTTCATACGGCCAAATCAATTTCTCTTCCACCATCGTCGGCTGGATCACTCTCCCTCAAAACGATCGCTACTATGCATATAATGCAGAAGTCTATGGGCATCCTGAACAGATGATTAAAGATGCCACCGACATACTCGACAGTCAGGGATTCGATTTTACACAGTTCGATTGCAATGGCGACGGCAAGATAGACGCTGTGGATGTTATTCACTCCGGTCCCGGATACGAAACCACAAACAACTCGAACTATATTCATTCCCACTATGCATCTCTGACCTGGACAGGGGATACTTTTTATAAGGATGGCATACTGTTCGACGCCTACCATACTGAACCTGAAATCAGGGCAGACGGGGTTCACATCACTCAGATTGGTGTGATCGTGCACGAGACAGGACATTTTCTTGGACTGCCGGATCTGTATGACTATGATTATGACTCGGGAGGAATCGGCCTGTGGGGGCTCATGGCCTCTGGACCCTGGGCGGGACCAAACATGGATGGGACCGTGCCCGCCCACTTCAGCGTGTGGTCAAAATACAAACTTGGGTGGATCGCGCCGCAGCACATTCAGGCCAACACTTACGGTATCACTCTTCATCCATCGGAGAGAAACGCAGAAGGTGTTCTCATCGATGCCCAGATGCCCAACCGTCAGTATTTTCTTCTTGAAGACCGGCAGAAGCTTGATTCTGACTCATATCTCCCGGGCGAAGGACTGCTGATTTTTCATGTTGACGACAACCAGACGAACAACGATGATCAAAACCACTACTGGGTCGATCTGGAGCAGGCAGACGGATTGCGCGAGCTGAACACGAGCGCCTATGAAGATGGAGATTCATCCGATCCATGGCCATACGGAAACAAGGATGCCTTCACTCCTACCTCTACTCCCAATTCAAAACCATATGGCACCAACACATCGGTAATTAGTGTTCTGAACATTCAACGTTCCGGTGACAATGTTACCTTCGACGTGAGCATCGATGGATCTGCCGGTTCGTATCTGAGCATCTCACCGGCATCCGTCTCCTTCACAGGCTCTGTAGGCGGGCCGGCTCCAGAGAGCAAGCAGGTAATGATCAACCATCAGGGTTCGTCGTCTCTGTCCTGGACTGCTACGGCGCAAAACAGCTGGATACATGTATCACCTTCTTCCGGCTCCACCCCGGGCGCTTTGAACTTAAGCGTAGATCCCTCTGGTTTGAGTTCGGGATCACACTCGGGCAATGTCAGGATTACTTCTCCCTCCGCTCAGAATTCGCCACAGAATATTTCCGTCTCCCTGGTGCTTGATGATCAACCACCGATCATTTCTCTCTCCACCACAAAAATGGATTTTACTGCAACATTTGGTGATTCACAGACACTGAGCAAAGCCCTTACACTATCGAACGCAGGAGGAGGTGTCCTGGACTGGAATGCATCCAGTGATTCCCAGTGGCTCAGCCTTTCTCCTTCGTCGGGCATCGCTCCTTCACAGATAAACGTACTGGTTGACCCATCTTCTCTTTCCTCAGGACACCACTCCGGTTCCATACACTTCACCTCATCGAAGAACACCGAGGGGTGGTTGGATGTAAGCCTGATCATCGAACAGGCATCTCACTTGGCTGCAGCCCCCACATCCCTGAGCTTCACAGCGCAGTTCGATGGTTCGGACCCATCTGCCCAGACTCTTACGATCACCAACACCGAGGGAGGGCAGATGTCCTGGAGTGTATCTTGCCCCTCGTCATGGCTGTCGTGCTCACCTGTCGGCGGGACCTCTCCAGGCCAGGTTTCAGTGCGGGCAAACATCTCCGGACTGCCTGTTGGACAATATAGTTCCATGGTTCAGGTTAGGGCAGATACCGCTGACAACAGTCCCCTTTCCATCCCTGTGGCAATGTCAATCCTCGAAGCCAACAGTGCTCCGCAGGCCCCCGTTCCCGTAAGTCCCGCCCAGGGTGCGGACATATACGATCCAAACCCCAAACTGACTGTTCAAAACTCATTGGATCCAGACGGCGACACATTGACATATGAATTCCAGGTATACCCGGTGGGGTCGGATACAGTCTATTTCTCCATGGACAATGTCTCCGAAGGCATCTCCTTTACCGCTGTAAAGGTGACCAAGTCTCTGGATCTGGACTCCACCTACCAGTGGAGGGCAAGAGCCCTGGATTCCAAGGGTGCTGCGAGCCAATGGTCAGACAAGATACTTTTTACGGTTCATTCCGAGGATAGTGGTTCAGGTGGATGCACTTGTTCTTCTTCATCCCGGATGGGACATTTTGGCCTCTTATGGTTCCTTGCTGTGATGGGGCTGTTGTTCATTCGCCGCCGCTGAAAACCTCCTGTGCATGCCAGGACGACCTGACCAGGTCGCCTGCCACCACCCGCAAACCCAGTTTCTTTCCCACGCGTCTGTACCCTTCAAAGGATCCTTCGGACACCATGCGTTTTACTTTCAAGCTTCTGGATGTGGGCTGCAGGTATTGACCGATTGTAACCACCTGGCATCCGGAATCAGCCAGCATTTCAAGTACCTGGTAGACCTCCAGGTCCTTTTCCCCCAGCCCCACCATCAGTCCTGATTTTACAAGAATCCTATCCCTTTGCGAAGCGATCTCCAACAGGCCCAAAGAGCGCTGCAAGTCTGCACCAGGCCTGACCTCAGGATACAAGCGCGGGACGGTCTCGATGTTATGATTGAAGACATCCGGCACCATGGCCAGCACCTTCTCCGCAGACTGCCTGTCTCCAGCAAAGTCAGGCACGAGCAGTTCTATGCTGGTCTGAGGTGAAAGTTTTCTTATCTCTTTGACACACTCTGCGAACGCCTCCGCACCGCCATCCGGCAAGTCATCCCTGGTCACGGAGGTTATGACAGCATGCTTCAGTTCAAGCTCCCTGACTGTCTCGGCCAGTCTCCTGGGTTCGTTTGCATCAGGTGTAGCGGGTTCCTTGCCTTTCGTTACACCACAAAACCTGCATCCCCTGGTGCACCTGTCTCCCAGTATAAGAAAGGTGGCAGTGCCGGCGCCAAAGCATTCGCTGATGTTCGGGCATTTGGCTTCTTCACAGACCGAGTGAAGCTTTGCTTTTCTCAACTTTACCTTTATGGCGTGCCTCAAGGAAGGTCTACCG
>JALVPF010000238.1:0-3958 GCA_027031935.1 Myxococcales bacterium
GCACTATGCCTGTGGGCATGTCTCCCTGATACACCTCCCCATGTTCAGATGAGACATCTTTGGCGGGAAACGGGATAAATTGTTGTGAAAAAACAGGCCAGAAGACGATGGCATGCAAGTTGCTGTGTGTTTTGAGATGAATGAATTCGAACAGGCGAAAAGGAGAATTCCATGAGACTTTTTCACAGAGTAAATTCCTTTGAACTTATAAATCAATCGGAACAGAAGGTGTCTTTGACCGACTTTCCCGGCAAATACATAGTGCTCTACTTTTATCCAAAGGCGAACACCCCTGGCTGCACAAGAGAGGCTGTGGACTTTACTGCCAGATTGAAGGAGTTCAAAAAGCTAAAAGCCGTGGTGCTGGGAGTATCGCCAGACAAGCCAGGGGCCTTGAGCAAGTTCATTGATTCCAAGCATCTTGACATAACACTGCTGTCCGACCCAGACAAGAGCCTTGCCAGGAGCTTCGGTGCTCTAAATGAAAAAGGCGGCATTCTTCGCTCCACCTTCATCCTGGACAAGGCCCGGGTGTTGCGCTGGCAGTGGAAGAAAGTCAAGGTGGATGGGCACGTGGACAAGGTCTTGGATGTGTTGAAGGATCTTCATGATGGTGATCACGAAATTAACGCCTTCGTCCAGCAAAGACGGGCAAGGCGAGCCATAGGTGGTGATGTAAAAAAGAAGGATCTCCAGCGGCTCATCGAGGCTGCCAGTCTGGCACCATCGTGCTTCAACAGGCAACCATGGCGCTTTGTGGTGGTAAATGGGGGACAGCTTTCGAAACTGCACGGGGCGCTTCCTGCCGGCAACAACTGGGCAAAGAGAGCGCCTGCAATAATCGCAGTGGTCTCCTCCAGGGAATCCGATTGCACCCTTAGCCACGACAGGGATTATTTCCTGTTCGATACGGGCCTGGCGGTCTCAAATCTGCTCTTGCAGGCAACACAGCAGGGTCTTATCGCCCATCCCATGGCAGGGTTTGCGCCAGATGTGGCATCAAAGGCTCTGTCCATACCCGATGACCATTTGCTCATTGCACTCGTGGCCGTGGGTGAGCATTCGGATTCAGATAGCCTCAATGATGACCTGCTGAAAATGGAGCACGGGCCCAGGGAGCGAGTGGCTTTGGACAAGATCCTGTCCTGGGGAGAGTTCAAGCTTTAGCCGGTCTTGCGCAAGCTGCTACTATCCTATTTTGCCATTAGTTGTTGCGACTTTTCATGGCAACTGTGGTATATTGAGTATTGTGAAAAAGATAATCGATAAACCAGCAGCAGCACGCGCATTTAAGAGATCTGTTGAACGTATCGCTTCCAACCCTAAATTAGGTAACCTAAAGAGTGATAGGGATTCTTCCATCTCGCTGTTGGCTCTTGGTGCTAGATTGTTGGAGGATGCTCCCAGGGACCCCTCACATATTCAAAAACTGGTACGCGAATTCTCACAGTCATTGCTCAAATTAATGCCTGATCATACGAATCCATGACGGAAAGGCCAAACCTACCATCTATTCTAGATGCCGTTTCACTCGTGTCCAACACCTTGCGTGCTTCTGGCATATCTCATGTATTTATCGGTGGTATTGCCCTAGCTGCTTGGGGGGGATCTAGAGATTCTTCCTTCTGACTTTCCGGCGTTTATTCACAGTTCCTTATGCTTGGCTGCTATTACATCTGCCAATTGGGCAAGTTTTTCAAAGGTATCGGCCTTGGGTTTTCCCTTGCATAGGATAGGATCCAGCACCTCTGCCTTGATATTGGGAATCATTCCGGCCAGGACATCCACGGTTCTTCCTCCCCAGCCATAGGAACCTATGATCGATACGAATTTTGCCTTAGTCCTCAACGCGTTTGCCAAAAATGCCGCGTTTGCAATCACAGGGTGAGGACCGGCAAGTACCGTTGGCGTTCCCAATACTATAGTCGCAGCGTCTACCAAACTAATGGCCAGCTTACCGATGTCAGTACCGGTCAGTTCGAACTGTTGGACTTCTACACCTCGTTCCACCAATGCAGAGACGAAATATTCCACCATCTCTTTGGTACTGTTGTGCATGGAGACGTAGGGGACAACCACCAGGTTTTTGGGAGTGGGCTGTAACCAATCATTGTATGCATCAATGATCATCTTTGGATTGTCGTATATCTGGCCATGGCTCGGTGCTATCATGTGGATATCGTACTTTGCCAGTTTATCCATGTTCTTTTCTATGATTGCACCGCGAAAAGGGAGCATTATCTCGGCGAAGTAGCGTTTCGCAGCTTCGTATACCCTTGCCTCATCAGTAACGAAAATATCGGAAGATGCGATATGAGAGCCGAAGAAATCGCAGCTAAAGAGGATTTTGTCTTCTCTGAGGTATGCGACCATGGTCTCCGGCCAGTGGACCCATGGTGTGTATATAAACTCCAGGGTCTTGCCTCCAAGTTCCAGAGTCTCGCCGTCTTTGACCGTGGTAATGCGATCTTCTGATATGTGCAGAAGATCCATGAGCATGGACTTGGCTTTTTCAGAGGTGATGAGCTTTGCCTCGGGGTATTTCTCCAACACTGCTGGTAGGGATCCGGAATGATCCTGCTCTGCGTGCAGGGAGACCACATAGTCGATATTGCTGGTGCCCTCCAGTTGCTTTAGCAAAATATGCTCCATTTCGGGGTCCACCGTATCTATGAGCACGGTTTTTTCCGATCCCTTTATCAGGTAGGCGTTGTATGTGGTGCCGTCCGGAAGTGGAATCAGCGAATCGAACAATCTCCTGTCCCAGTCCACCGCTCCGAGGCAGTAGACATCCTGCTTTATGGTTCTAGGTCTCATGGTCTTTCTCCTCGTGTTCGTGTTTTCTCAAACAATGGACTCTAGCACTAGCACCTGTCGGGAAAAAATTCCACGACTGAAATGAAGTTTGACACCAATCTTTTGAAAAAATTGCCTGTCATTGGATCTTGCCTTTTGTTTACAGGGTGGTTATTGTCCCGCTCCGAGAAGGTGGTGGAACATGGGTGAAAAAAGACCCAAAAGCCGGATACTGTTGGGCAATATGGCTGCGGCAGAAGGGGCGCTTGCCGCTGGCTGCACATTTTATGCGGGATATCCCATCACGCCCTCCAGCGAGATCATGGAAGAGCTTGCAGCCAGGCTGCCCCACGCAGGTGGCACGTTCATTCAGATGGAGGACGAGATCGCCTCTATCAGCGCGGTAATCGGTGCCTCGTGGTCAGGGGCCAAGGCCATGACAGCCACCTCCGGACCAGGACTCAGCCTCATGATGGAGGGTCTTGGCTATGCCGCCATGACCGAGACACCATGCGTCATAGTAGATGTTCAGCGCGCAGGCCCTGCCACCGGGCAGGCCACCAGGGTTGGGGCCGGGGACATCATGCAGTCCAGGTATGGCTCCCATGGTGATTATTGCCCAATCTCCCTGTCGCCATGGTCTGTTCAGGAGATGTACGATTTGACCATACGGGCTTTCAACCTGGCTGAAAAGTATCGTGTTCCGGTTTTCGTTCTCGCTGAGGAAGCCACCGGGCATCTTCGCGAGAGCGTGCTTCTTCACCGTGATTTCGAACTGATACATCGTGTGAGAAACAACGATGGATCTCCTTTTGGATCGGATTTGCCCGATGGTATACCTCCCATGCCTGCATTTGGTGATGGAGCAAATCTGCTCGTGACAGGTTCCACTCATGACGGATGGGGTTATCGTCGCGTTGACACACCCGAAGCCCATGAGCGCCTCGTGGAGAGAATCAACCTCAAGATACTGAACCGTGTTGACGACATCGTGCGGGTGGAACAACACCTGCTGCAAGATGCAGATGTGGGCATCGTGGCATATGGCTTTACGGCACGTTCGTCCCTGGCAGCCGTAAAGATGCTTAGAGCCAAGGGGATAAAAGCAGGATTGCTCAGGCTTCAGACCATTTGGCCTTTTGCGGAAAAACATGTCTCTGAC
>JALVPF010000238.1:3968-5133 GCA_027031935.1 Myxococcales bacterium
CTCTGACCTAGGAGATCGTGTCAGGAAGATAGTGGTTCCCGAGATGAACCGGGGCCAGGTGCTGGGGCTGGTCAAGCAATACGTCAATTGTGACGCGGTGGGGCTGTGGCAGACAAATGGAGAGGTGATTTCTCCCAAGAGCATCGTGGATAAGGTTATGGAGGACTTGCCATGACCCGCGCCATGGATCATTGGCTTCGAGGCACGAAGACGGCTTTTTGCCCAGGCTGTGGGCATGGTATTTTGATGCATGCCATACTCAGAGCATGCGACAGCCTGGATCTCGATCGAAAGAATCTGCTTTTCGTCTCCGGCATCGGTTGCGCGGCCTGGATACCCAGCCCCAACATCGCCTCGGATACATTGCACACTTTGCATGGCAGGGCAGTAGCCTACGCCACTGGCGCCAAGCTGGCAAACCCAAAGCTCAAGGTAATCGTGGTGTCAGGGGATGGAGATCTGACGTCCATAGGCGGCAACCATTTGATTCATGCGGCAAGGAGGGACGTGGATCTTACCGTCATATGTGCCAACAACGAAATATACGGAATGACCGGTGGACAGACCGCCTCCACCACCCCAGTAGGTTGTTACACTGCCACCGATCCCGAGGGTTCCAAATACAGACCATTCGATGTCTGCAAGTTGGTCCGGGCTGCAGGGGCGGGGTTTACAGCCCGTTGGCCCGTAACACAGCCTGGGCCACTCAGTGAATCAGTAAAGCAGGCCATGGCCTATGAAGGTTTTTCTTTTGTAGAAGCTATCTCTCCATGCCCGACCCAGTTTGGAAGACGAAACAGCTTTGATGACATCGGCGCGCTGTACGATGACCTGGCGAACATGTGCGTCACCAAAGAACAGGCCCGAACCATGACTCGCGCTGAACTGCAAGATCACTTTGTGGTTGGCCAGTGGTCGGAGGACGATTGACATGACCGACAAGCAAAGACCTTGGCCTGTGGAGATACGGTTTGGAGGCTTGGGTGGTCAGGGTTTGATTACCTTGGGTGCCGTGCTCGCAGAAGCAGGAGCGAACTGCGAACTGAACGTTGCAGCCTCCCAATCCTACGGTTCCCAGGCCAGGGGCGGTGCCACCAGGGCTGACGTGATCCTGTCTGCAGAATATATCGACTTTCCTCATGTTCACAATCCTGACCTCCTCGTG
>JALVPF010000239.1:0-469 GCA_027031935.1 Myxococcales bacterium
TATGAAGAGAGCAGAGAGTCTCGTCAATAGCTGCTGCGATCTGCTCGTAGTCGATACTGCTCACGGTCATTCATCTGCAGTGATCAAGACTGTCGAGAGCCTGAGGAAGAAGTTTCCCGATGCACAGATGATGGCAGGAAACGTGGCTACGGCAGAAGGATGCAAGGCATTGATAGATGCAGGGGCAGATGCTGTCAAGGTCGGCATAGGGCCCGGGTCCATCTGTACTACGAGAATAGTTGCCGGTGTCGGTGTGCCACAGGTCACTGCGATAATGGAGTGTTCAGAGGTGGCGGAAAAGAGCGGCATTCCTGTGGTGGCGGACGGAGGTATCAAGTTTTCGGGAGATATAACAAAGGCCGTCGCCGCTGGTGCAAGCTGCGTGATGATCGGGTCCATGTTCGCTGGAACAGAAGAGAGCCCGGGCGAGGTGGTTCTTTATCAGGGGCGTTCTTACAAGGTTTACCGT
>JALVPF010000239.1:479-5130 GCA_027031935.1 Myxococcales bacterium
TGCGGGGCGGTGGGGGGGGGGCGGTGGGGGGGGCCGGTAGCGGGTGGGGGGGTTGGCGGGGGGTGGTTGGGGTGTGGTGGGCTGGTGCCGGGGGGGGTTGAAGGTCGTGTGGCATAGCGAGGGGCTCTTCACAGGGTGTTGTTCCAGATGGTCGGTGGCCTGCGGTCAGGAATGGGTTACTGCGGTTGTGGCTCAATCGATGATCTCAGGACCAAGGCAAGATTCGTCAGGATAACGCAGGCCGGTTTGCGGGAAAGCCATGTACATGATGTGATCATTACCAAGGAAGCACCCAACTACAGACTCGGCCAATAGGAGAAGCGGGATGGAGCCAATAAGCGAAGAGCGCATACTCATTATCGACTTTGGTTCGCAGTACACACAGCTTATCGCTCGCAGGGTAAGGGAACAGCACGTCTACTGCGAGATCCATCCGTTTACCACTCCGCTGAACAAGATAAGGGAATTTCAGCCAAAAGGAATTATCCTCTCAGGTGGTCCCCAGGGAGTGTACGAGCCTGATGCTCCCATCTGTGACAGAGGAGTGCTGGATTTGGGTGTGCCAGTGTTGGGCATTTGCTATGGCTTGCAGTTGATGGTTCACCTGCTGGACGGGAAAGTCGCTCCATCAGCCAGGCGTGAGTACGGCAGAGCGAGCCTTAGTGTTGTGGACGATTCTGATCTGTTCAGTGGCTTTGGAAAGAATGCGCCAGTGGATGTCTGGATGAGCCATGGTGACAAAGTAGATGATTTGCCAAGGGGTTTTTCAGTGCTGGCCAGCAGTGAAAACTCTCCTAACGCTGCTGTGGCTGATGTAAACAGGGGGCTTTATGGGGTGCAGTTCCACCCTGAGGTTGCCCATACTCCCAGAGGAGGGGAGATCCTGGCGAATTTTCTCATGTCCATTTGTGGGTGTTCTCCTTCCTGGACCATGAGTTCTTTTGTCGACCGCTCCATAGAGCAGATCAGAACGCAACTTGGACAAGAGCATGTACTCTGTGCTCTGTCGGGAGGTGTGGACTCATCCGTGGTCGCGGCGCTGTTGCACAAGGCAATCGGTGATCAGTTGCATTGCATTTTTGTGGACAATGGTTTGCTGAGAAAGGGAGAAGCATCTTATGTGGAGGAAGTGTTTGGAAAGCATTTTGGAATGGAACTTACCGTCGTGGATGCAGCCAAGCGCTTCCTGGATGCCTTGGATGGTGTGACAGACCCGGAGAAAAAGAGAAAGATAATTGGACAGGAGTTCATCGGCGTTTTCGAACAACAGTCCGAGAAGTTTTCAAGATGCGGATATTTGGCTCAGGGGACCTTGTATCCCGACGTTATTGAATCGGTTTCTGTAAGAGGACCTTCTGCCACAATCAAAAGTCACCATAATGTTGGTGGCTTGCCTGAAAAAATGGATCTGAAGTTGATAGAGCCTCTCCGAGAGCTGTTCAAAGACGAGGTGCGTCTGCTTGGACAGACTCTCGGTCTGCCACGGCATATTGTTCAACGACAACCTTTTCCCGGGCCAGGTCTGGGAATCAGATGCGTTGGAGACATTACGGAGGAACGTCTGGAGGTCTTGCGAGAGGCCGATTATATTCTTCAGGAAGAGCTGATTTCTTCCGGTGCCCTGTCTCAAACCTGGCAGGCCTTCGCGGTGTTGTTGCCGGTAAAATCTGTTGGGGTGATGGGGGATGAACGGACATACGAGGAGACTCTAGTCATTCGCGCCATAACCAGCCAGGACGGGATGACTGCAGATTGGGCAAGACTTCCCTATGAGCTTCTGGCAAAGTTTTCCAACAGGATCATAAACGAGGTCACCGGTGTAAATCGTGTTTTATATGACATTTCATCAAAACCACCCTCAACCATTGAATGGGAATGACTGTAAGAAAATTTGCATTTTTGGTGGGTATTCATAAATTTTTTGAGATATTGAATGTTTTCGGGGAACTTTGCGTCAGAAAACATAGACGATTTCGAGGTTGCCAGGGCTGCCTTGACATTTGTCCAGTATGCGTGTTAATAGACTGAAACCATTTTAGAAATCCGATCCGTGAAACCAGGAGGCCCCTATGAGGATCGAAAATCGTTTTGGATTGTTTTTAATGTCATGTTTGTTGTTTGTATCCAACCTGGCCTTTGCCGACGACAAGGCTGCTGTAGTCGAAGGGGATCTGAAACTGGATCATGGACAGGTCAACTGGACGGAGCGAACCATTACCGCAACCGGCAGTGGTGCTCCGGACCTCAAGGCTCCCAACGTAGCTGTTGCAAGGCTTGGTGCTGAGAGGGTCGCCAAACTGGATGCCCTTCGAAATATTCTCGAGACGCTCAAAGGAGTACGCATAAACAGCGATGTTACCGTAAAGAACGAGATGGTCACGTCATCGAAGATGAGGACCAAGATAGAAGGCCTCGTAAGGAGTTTCAAGGTACTGAAAACCAAATACTATTCCGATGGTGGGGTGGACCTCGTTGTTCAGATGTCTCTCGATGGTCCCCTGGCCTCTACCATTGTGCAGGAGCCTGGGAAAAAATCCCAGGAGGTCTCTTCTTCTGGAATTGCCAAAAACACAGGATTGGTAATCGATGCCAGAGATCTGAAGCTCATCCCTGCCTTGGCTCCGAAGATAATGGACGAGAGCGGAAAAGTCGTATACAGCTCGGAGTTTGTGACCAAGGACGCTTTGGAACAGAATGGGGTTGTAGGGTATTTCCGAAGCGTGGAAGCAGCCAAGAAAGCCAAGAGGGTGGGGGATAAGCCTTTGGTCATAAAAGCCCTCAAAACAGCCTCTGATGGAAAGACGGATATCGTGCTGTCCAATGCTGATGCTGAAAAGCTTGCGTCAAAGGATGCAAATGTGAAATTTCTGACCGAAGGAAAGGTTATTATCGTCATCAAGTGACGATACTTACCACGGGGACCTGAGGAGAAAATACCATGAGACGTATTATCCAGGGATATGTGTTTGGAGTTTTGGTTCTTGTTGGGCTGAGTGCCATGGCAGGTGAAGTGCAGACCGTTGAGGTGCGTGGTGAGGCCGCCATCATAGATGGTGACAAGGCTTCGGCAAGAGACAAGGCCATTGATGACGCATTGAGAAAAGCGGTTGAATCCGCTGTTGGTACAATTATTTCTTCAGAAACCATCACGGAAAATTACCAACTCATCTCTGATCGTATCTATTCCAAGGCTGAGGGCTATGTCCGCAAATACAAGATCACCGATGAGAGGGAAGACGACGGTGTCATGATCGTCGAGGTTCGGGCAGAGGTCGCCACAGGTGCTGTTTCAAAGGATCTGGAAGGACTCAAGACACTTCTCAGACGCAAGAAGATGCCCAGAGTGCTGGTGCTCATTGCGGAGCAGAACATTGGCATGAACAGGCCCAAATTCTGGTGGGGCCAAATAGGCAAGGATCATGTGGTCATGGCCTCTCAGGAACCCGTATCGCTTGATCTTTCGACGGTGGAAAACACCTTGATGGGAGTGATGAAAGAAAAGGGCTTTGATTTTATCGATACACAGACACTTTCGGGAAAAATAAAAGTTCGTATTCCCGTGTCGAAGCTTTCTGAAAAACAGGCCATGAGAATTGCATCTGCCACCGATGCAGAAATCGCAATCGTTGGCCAGGCTGTGGCCAAGAAAAAGGCCGATCATGTGCTGGGTACGGATATGATCAGTGTTGGTGCCATAGTCAATGCCAAGGTCATCAATACCGACAATGGCAGGATCATAGCGACCGCCAGCGCCCAGGCCGCGAACGTGGAACTGGATGCCAAGATCGCCGGCAATAATGCACTGAAAAAGGCAGGAGAGAAGCTGGCTAAGAAGCTCATGGAAAAGATCGCAAAGGTCTGGTCCAGTGAACTCAGCGGCATCAACCGTATAAGAGTGTCTGTCTCTGGCATCAAGAACCAGGCTCAGCTGAGTGATTTTACAAAGGTCCTTAAAAATCGTGTTCGATCGGTCAAGGATGTCAGGCAGTACAAGCTCAGCAGCGGACATGCGGAGTTGGAAGTGGATTTGGCCGGCGACTCACAGGCCTTGGCTACCGAGTTGGAGGCCAAGGACTTTGGTGGGCAGTTCAAGTTAGAGATCGTGAAGGTAAGACCCAATGCAATCGGCGTGAAGCTGATTCAGTGACGGGGATCCAAATTGGATTTCTGTGGAGGGTCCCATGAAAGACAGAACAGTCATAGCAAAGGTTTTTAGTTTGGTAGTTGTGGCGGTGTTTGCGTCACTGCTGGTAAACGCATTCGCATCGGATACTACCGCTACGGTTACAAGGCTCAAAGGCCACGCCCGGGTAAAATACGGAAAGAGTGAATTCAAGACTCTGAAAATCGGGTCAGACTTGAAGGTCGGTGCCGTTGTGGCAACTGGTAAGAAAAGCCGGTTGGAATTGAAGTTGGCGGACAACAGCGTCATTCGACTGGGATCTAGCTCCACCATGACTTTGACCCAGGCCATGTTTTCGGGCAAGGGAAAAAAGAAGGTTTCCGCGAGACTGTGGCGTGGAAAGGCTTATGCGGTAGTAAAGAAATTGGTGGGTGAGGATTCCAGTTTTCAGGTCAGGACATCCACTGCGGTAGCCGGTGTCAGAGGTACAGCTTTCAGGATCGATGCCAACAGGGACAAGAGCACAGT
>JALVPF010000240.1 GCA_027031935.1 Myxococcales bacterium
GCTTGTGGCTGACACCTGGCGAGTGCGTGTCATCGGATCCCTGTTGGCGACTTTGGGACTCGTGCTTGGCATGAGTCCTTCGTGGATTCACAATGCCATGAAGGGCGACAGCCTGGTGCCGGTGTCAGCATCCACTGGGCACAGTTTCTTTCTGGGCAACAACCCTCAAGCCTCAGGCCTTTTTCATGTACCAAAGGGTGAGAAGATCGATGCGAGCAGCCACAAGGCTTACATAGAGAGCTGGAAGAATTTGGCCTGCAAGGCAGAGGGCAGAGACCTGACACTTTCCGAAGTGTCCTCCTATTGGCTGGGTCGTGGTTTGCAGTGGTGGAAACAACATCCTGTAGATGCCTTGAGCTTGATGGGAAAAAAGCTCATGCTTTGCATCAATGCAGACGAAATGCCCATTCATCACCCGTATTATGCCGTAGAAGAGCTGACCCCGATTCTGGGTTTTTTGCCGGGTTTTGGTGTGCTTTTTCCATTTTCGTTGCTGGGGGTTTTCTTGGGCTGGAAGAAAAGAACCGGCTTGCGGCTTTTGGCTGTCAGTGCGGCAGTGTATCTATTTGGAGTCGCGTTGTTTTACGTGGCTGACCGTTATAGGATTCTGGCCCTTCCCATGATCATCCCCTTGGCATCCATTGGAATAGTCCTGTCGACAGAGAGGATCAGGCAGGGTGGTCTGAAAAAAATCTGGTATGCCCTGGCACTGCTTGCCGCGGCTGAAGTTGTTGTTCATGTTCCTATGATCTCCGACATGAGTCGAATAAAGGGACGGTATGCCATTCGAAATCTCATGGGAAAGGCCGCGGCAGACTCGGGAGATTTTGTCTCGGCAAGGAGATACTTTCAGCAGGCCGTAAAGATCGCAGGTCCTTCCCATGGCGCGGTAGCACGGGAAAACCTCGGTATATTGGAGGAGATGAAGGGTGACCCGGAAAAAGCTCTGGAGCTATATTCTCAGGCTGCAGCCATGGATGCCGAAAGCAGGTCCGCGAGATTTCACCTCGCCAAGCTTTATGAAAAAATGGGCAGGTATGACGAAGCCATGGAGATGTGGAGGGAACTTGCCAATCTCAGCTCCGATCCAAAAGCTGCCATGAGGGAGATGGAACGAATCAGGAGGCTGCAGGAGAGGTCACACAATGACAATTGAAGTCAGTCCTTGCAGTCATTGTCTTCTGAAATCCTGGCGACTGGATGTTGACCTATGAGGGGGAGAGTGTTGGCCTCGTGAAATTCGGCGATCCTTTCCAACTCCTTCATGATCCCTTTCTTCGTGTCACCGGACAGAACGTACTGCATGTCGACTATATCCGCTCCTCCTCCCAAACCCGAGCCACCCATGAAGTTGCCCCCCATCACAAGCATGTAGTCAGGAAGATCGTCTACCCTGTTGGCGGCTGCCCACATTCGGGCCCATGCCTTGGTCGTGGTCTGTTCATCATAGCCGCCAGCGCCTAGAAGCAAAAGATGCTGACAGCTTTCCCTGAGGAGCTTTACCGCTGTTACCATTCCGTTGTTGGTCAGGTTGAGATTTGAAAGGGGATCGTTCTTGTGGGTATCCGCACCTATGGCCATTAC
>JALVPF010000241.1 GCA_027031935.1 Myxococcales bacterium
ACAAGAAGCTGGGCGGCAAGAGTTCCGTAAGCGACGACGAACGGAATCTCGCCGAGTTCGACATTCTCAATGAGATGTTGCCAGAGGTCTTTGCAGTGGTGCGCGAAGCATCCATCCGTTCCCTTGGAATGAGGCATTTCGACGTGCAACTCATCGGCGGAATTGTGCTGCACCAGGGCAAGATTGCAGAGATGAAAACCGGTGAAGGAAAGACGCTGGTGGCAACGCTCCCGGCTTACCTCAATGCCATCCCCGGCCGTGGTCTACATATCGTAACCGTAAATGATTACCTTGCCACCCGTGATACGGAATGGATGGGCAGGTTGTTTCGCTGGATGGGGCTAAGTGTGGGGACCATCGTCCATGGTCTGACAGACACAGAGCGGCAAGAGGCTTACAACTCGGACATCACTTATGGTTACAATTCCGAGTTCGGGTTCGACTACCTGCGTGACAACATGAAGTTTCGCCTCGAGGATTACACTCAGAGACCTTTGCATTATGCCATCGTGGATGAAGTCGACAGTATTCTCATCGACGAGGCAAGGACTCCCTTGATCATTTCTGGTCCTGCCGAGGAGGCGACTGACAAGTACTATAGGATCAACTCCATAATTCCCAGGTTGCGTCTCGACAGTGATTATACTGTTGACGAAAAGAGCAAGACTGTGGCCTTGACGGAAGATGGTGTGACCAAGGTGGAAATGCTCCTGGCGGTGGAAAACCTCTACCACCCGTCGAACATCGAGACCCTTCACCACGTAAACCAGGCACTAAAGGCGCACACCCTGTTCAAAAGAGAGGTGGATTATATCGTCACCGAAGACGGCAAGGTGAACATAGTGGACGAGTTTACCGGTAGAGTGCTCGAGGGACGTCGCTGGAGCGATGGATTGCACCAGGCCATTGAAGCGAAGGAAGGTGTGCCCATCGAGAACGAAAACCAGACATTGGCCACCATTACCTACCAGAACTATTTCAGGATGTATCACAGGTTGTCGGGAATGACCGGTACCGCCGAGACTGAGCGGGAGGAGTTTCAGAAGATATACGGTCTGGATGTGGTGGTCATTCCCACGAACAAGCCCAACCGCCGCAAGGACCACGAGGATGTCATATATAGGACCGAGGAGGAAAAGTTCGCTGCCGTCGTGGATGAAATTCGGGAACTCAACGAGCGGGGTCAGCCTGTTTTGGTGGGAACCATCTCCATAGAGAAATCTGAAGAGATTGCCCGCAGACTCAAGCGGGCCGGGATCAAGCATAATGTCCTCAATGCCAAGCACCACGCCAAGGAGGCGGAGATCGTGGCCCAAGCCGGCAGGTACAAGTCCGTGACCATCTCCACAAACATGGCCGGTCGTGGAACCGATATCGTACTTGGAGGTAATCCGGAATTTTTGGCCAAGCTCCATGCAGACCCTGATGAGGATCGAGAGCGCTACCTCGACACTTTAAAAAAATTCCAGGAGACCTGCGAGCAAGAGCGGGTGAAGGTTGTCGAGGCCGGCGGCTTGCATATTCTTGGCACCGAGCGCCATGAGGCCAGGCGAATCGACAACCAGTTGCGTGGTCGTGCAGCGCGACAAGGTGATCCTGGCTCATCCAGATTCTATCTGTCGCTGGAGGACGACCTGCTTAGAATATTCGGGGCTGACAGGCTCAAGGGCCTGATGGAGCGTCTTGGCATGGAAGAGGGTGTTCCAATTCAGCACAAATGGGTCAGTCGTTCCATCGAGAGCGCTCAGAAGCGGGTGGAAGGTCAGAATTTTGAAATCCGCAAAAACACTCTCGAGTATGACGATGTGATGAACCTGCAGAGAAAGAGCATATATGATCTTCGCCGCAAGGTGCTCGAAGGCAAGGACATGAAAGAACAGATCCTCGATCTGATAGAGGATGTGCTCATCGCCGAGCTCGACGCCACATGCCCCGAGGAGGTAAACCACGAGGATTGGGATATCAAGGGTCTCGAGGACCGGATCTATGCAGTTTTTCGCAAGCGCATTACGCTGAAAGAGGTGCCAAGAAATCGCGATACCCTTGGTGAGCAACTGTGGAAGCAGGTTGAGGCTATTTACAAGAGCAAGGAAGATCTGGTTGGCGGCGATTACATGAGAAGAGTCGAGCAGTATTTTTACCTACAGGAGATCGACTCACAGTGGAAAGATCATCTGCTGGCCATGGATCACCTGCGCAGTGGGGTAGGGTTGCGCGGCTATGCCCAGAAGGATCCGAAACAGGAATACAAGAAAGAGGGCTATGACATGTTCATGGCCATGACCCACAGGATAAAGACGGAAGTGGCCAAGAAACTCATGCAGGTTCAGATCGAGAGCGATACCGAGGAGGAGACGGAGAGCCTCATGAAGGCGCGAATGGCAAGGCGTATGAAGATGCACTATGGTGCTGGCGCCCTCAACGCTCCAAAGGAAGCCAGTGGAGATGGGGGCAAGGTGCAGACTTTCAGGCGTCAGGGAAAGAAGGTTGGAAGAAACGACCCCTGCCCCTGCGGTTCGGGTAAAAAGTACAAGCACTGTTGCCTTCCCAGAGAGCGCAGTCTTTGAAAAACATGCCTTTTGCGCCCTATCCCTGTTCTTTCAATCAAATACAAGGACTTTGTTTGTCTTGGAGTGCAAGAGCAAGCTTGCGTAGACACCAGGGTTTTTCCAAATAGGCAATCCGCTATGTAGGGGTTTCTGCGATCTCTCCAGCGATCACTGAAAACCCCTACATTGCGAATTGCTTTGATTGAGCATACCGCGCTGTCAGCAAGACTGGGTCAATGCTAATCCGTACACTGCGGGAAGAGTCCTGCCCTTATCCGTCAGAGGCCGTAGAGCAATACACGGTGGGAGACAACGGCCGCTTGGACACGCGTAACGGGATTGTCCGGACAGAACAGGGGTGGCGGGCCGGAGCAAGCGCTCATGATGCCCGCCTCGGTTACCGCCTGGACGAAGGCGAACATGGGATGATCAGGTTGCACGTCTTCGAAGAAGGGTTGTGAAGGTATGTTATCGATATCCAGACCCATGGCCCGGGCCAAGAAGGCGGCGAAATTAGCTCGGGTGATGGGGTCGCCGGGACAATACCAAGGCGGATCGATCGAGCAACCGGAAGTGATGCCGGCTGCCAGGATAGCCTCGATGAAGTCGAAAAAGGCATGATCGGTGGGCACATCGTCGAACGAGGCCGCCTGGGGCGGGTTAACCGGCAGATTGAACAGACGAACCACAACAACCGCTGCCTGACCCCGGGAGAGTGGATCGTCCCTACCGAACAACCCGTTGTGGTACCCGGTAAGGACACGGTGCACGGAGGCGATCTGGACGGACGCCCAGGCTGGGTCAATACGGGGCACATCGTCGTAGGTATAAACGGACAACTCGATGCCTGCGCGGACTATTTCGTCCTGTACCAGGATGGGCGGAAGATCGCGAGGTTGCACATCCAGGAGGACGGCTAAGGCAGCCATGGCACCCACGGCCTGGCCGGTGAGCATGGTAATGGGCTGGAGGCGGGTAGCCCCGCTGGCGATGCGGGTCTGGGAGAAGTTTTTCTCGGCTGGCAGAAACCCTTCCAGAGTTTCGGGTATGAACGACTCGAAGGGGATCTGGAAACGTCCACCGCTGTGAGAGATATCCTCGCTCGTTTCGAACTCGTTTTCAAGGGAGTTATTGTCCGCGCAGTTGTGTAGATCCGCGGGATACTCCCCCAGGGCCACGGTTGTCTCAAAGGTGGTTACCGCCGGGTTCCCTCCGGTTCGAAAGATCTCCGGTCCTGACAGGGTATGCAGCCCGATCATCCGGCGGCTCTCCCGAACATAGGGTATGAGAGGGAGGTGGCGTTCGATCGTCCGAAACACCTCGGGTATCCCAGGGCAGGTGTTCTCCTCCATATTGTAGGAGGTGTCATACCCCTCATCGTTCGCCACTGACCAGTCTGGCTCCTGCAACTCGTGCTGAATGTAATAGAGAAACTGTAATGTACGGAGCTTAGCGCTACAGTTTTGCTCCATGCGGTAGTCTGAGTCCTCCAAGTAGCGAACGTTCGCAGGGTAGTCGTTGGCCATGTTGACGCCCGTCTTGGTGATCCCGGCCGCGCTTTCCCTGTCCACTGCGTTGTAGTCAGCGGGATCAGAGGAGTTGGGTGTACCCCGATAGGCATTGTGGGTTATGAAGTCGACCGGAAAGCGCTCATCGGGGGGTAGGTTCGGGTGGATCCAGTCCTGGCCGTCCCGGTTGACAATATTCTCAAAGACAGAAACCGATTCGCTGTAACCTGGCGGTGGTTGTGCCATAGACAAACCGGCGGGGACACCCTCCGGGTACTTCTTGATTATAGCCGTGTAGGTGATGTCCTGAATGCATGTCTCGGTGTCAAGGTCGTTGCTGGTTGAATTGCCCGCCCGGTATCGGGCGCCGGCCAGCGGAAGGATGTCACCATACTCGGTGGCATCGACAAGGACGTGGCTCGTGAACAAATGCCCGTCCTGACTTAGCACACCAGTGACGACTGAGCCCTCGCGGAGTACTTTTACCACGCGGGTACGGAGGTATAGATCCAAAGTCCCCTGGGTCAATGTGTTCGCTTCGTCGATCATGTCGAGAAGGACGCCCTGGATCACGCTTGGCTCGTAACATCGACGTCCCCATCCCCAGTAGCAGGTGTTGATGGACTTTCCCATGGCCAAATAATGGGTTAGCATCCTGTCTACGAACTCCGCATAGAGCCCCGACTCCCATTGGTGGCCATTGTAGCTCTCATCCATTGTGGATACCCCGGCAGTCGACGCCTGTCCCCCGATCCAGTCGGTCTCCTCCAGCAGGGCTACCCGCATCCCCATACGGGTAGCCTGCAGCGCCGCGCCGATGCCTCCGGTCCCCGCCCCCACTACCACCACATCGTAGTCGGACACCGATATGGGTTCACACGCGCCATCATCACATACCAGTCCCGCCGAGCAGGTTCCGCAGCTGGTGTTGCACAAGGGATCGGGGCCGCAGACCCTCCCGGAACAATCCGGCTGGCACGCCTGGCACTGCCCGTTGTCGTCGCAGGTCTGACCGGCCGGGCAAGTTCCGCAGCTGGTGTTGCACAAGGGATCGGGGCCGCAGACCC
>JALVPF010000242.1 GCA_027031935.1 Myxococcales bacterium
TTGCCTTCAATTTTCAAGACGCTGTGACAAGCGCCGTCGATTTCATCTGAATAACGAACAAACAGTTGATATTCTCCGGGCACCAGGGCTGACGGGACACCATGGACCAATCGCTAAACATCGATAATGCCGTGACGGATTCCCTCGGTTATGGCCTCGACCCTGTTGGAAACCGACATCTTTGAATAAATGTGCTCCAGGTGAGTCCTTATGGTGGCCCGGGATACACCCAGGACCTTTGCTGCTTCGGCATTGGAAAGGCCCTTTGCGATTATCTGGAGGATTTCGATCTCCCTGGGTGTCAATGACGGGACATCTTCCTTGGGTCTGTCGTCATCTGCAGAAATTTCAGCCCCGGGCTGAACCCGGAAATGTCGCAGCAAAGACCGCGCAAGTGATGGTTGTATGACGCTTCCGCCCTGAGCCACCTCCACGATGGCCTCGACAATCTTTTCGGCCTCCATTCCCTTGAGAAGATAACCTGACGCACCTGCCTGAATGGCCTCCATGACCTTGTCCTCTTCTTCGAAAATGGTGAAGATGAGAATCTCCATGTCAGGCCATTTTTCCTTCACCGACCTGGTCACATCTATGCCACTTATTCCAGGCAAGCCCAGATCCAGGAGAATGACATCGGGCTGGGCTTTTTCGAGCAGGTCCAAGGCCTCTTCACCAGACATGGCCTTGCCCGTGATTTTTATCTGCTCAAAGCCCCCAAGGAGTTTCATCTGGTTCTTTAGAATCTTTGGCTGATCCTCTACGAAAAATACCTTTATGGGCTTTGTCATGGACTCCTCCTGTTCTTGACGATTTCGGGGCTGAAGGAATCGCCATCAACTACGTCTTCAGGAACCGGAACATGGAACAGGATTTTGCATCCCATGCCGGGTTTGCTCGTTATCTCCAGTTTACCACCATATTTGCGAGCTCGCTCAGTCATGTTTCCCAGTCCATAGTGACCCTGGAGATTACCCTTGTAATCAAAGCCCACACCATCATCCCTTACCGACAGGATCAGGGCATTTTCCCGGACCGTAATATCCACCTGGACCAAAGACGCCTGGGCGTGTTTTTTTACATTGTTCAACGACTCCTGCAGGATTCGAAACACGGTCAACTGCAGTTCACCATCAAGCTTCGGCACCTTGCCCTTTACACTGTACTCCACATTGATCCCCACCCTGTGACTGAAATTCTGGCAATAATCATCCAGCGCAGGAACCAGATCAAAATCGTCACGCATCATGGAAATGGATCTTCGCAGTTCGTCAATGCTCTCCTCTGCCACGTCTTTCAGCTCTCGTATCTCTGCCTTGAGCTTGGGCTCCCTGGCCAAGTTGAATAGATATTCCGACTGAATGATTAGCGACGACAAGGATGCGCCAAGTCCATCGTGTATTTCCCGCGACAGTCGATTGCGCTCTTCCACCACCGCCATTTTCTGAAGGTCCTTTTGCAAATCGACTATTTCTTCGTGCTGACTCTCGTCTCGTTCATTCAGGTACACGATGACATAGACGACGATGAAATTGACCGCCGAATACCAGACCAGCAGGAAGATGTCTTCAAGCTGCAAGACTCTCCCTGGTATCTCCGTGTCGATCTTGGCCACCACGGGCAGGGTCAGCAGGGGGGGGATTATGGACAGGGGGTTGGGAAACAGGAGCGCAAAAAAGATGGTATAGACCACCTGCGTAGGAAGAACCGGGCTTTTGAGTCCCCCTGAAAAAGCTATCATGTAGACCAATACCAGCAGATCCACACACAGGGTTAGAAAAGTGGCAGCCTTGCCAACGAATCCCCTCTCTATGATGATGTAGGATCCCGCAGAATAAAGGATCATGACGAAAAACCAGACGAAAGCGCTGGTGCCCTCCGCACCGAACAGATGGGCCCATCGAGGGATTGCAAGGATACTGAGTCCAATGGCCAAAAAAGCCAACCTGGCGTAAAACAGCGTCCTAGCCCTGGTTACAAAACGGATTTGTCCCCACGACATGTCATCTGCAGGCACCTTGGCCGCCAATCCCTTGATCCACAGCATCCAGTCCATACCAGGCATGGTATCGCCGTGCTATAAGTAGTGTCAATTAAACCGGAAAATATGCTAATCTATATAAACAGACATCAACTCTCTTGAAGAAGAGATGACCTCGTCAGGAGGATTTGGATGATGAACAACAGGAAGCGAATACTCCGTCTCGTAATCGCCGGCTCGGCCCTTTTGATCGGCATGGCCTGCTCGGGAACCAGCTGTGATTGCGTCACGCCCCTCGAACAACCCATGGCTGACAGCGAAAAGGTTTACGATGCAGTCCAGGTCAGGTTGACACCGGACGCATTTGACTTTATCGAAAACAACCTGACCGATATCATCTCCACCTTCCTGGGAGACCAGGGCCTGGTGTTCGATGTGCCGAGAATGGATCAGGAATACTGCGCCCCTCCCTTTGACTGGCCATGTTTCAACCTGCACATTTGCGAAGATGGCTGTACCCTGACCGCAGAGATAGTCACCGCGGATGCCACTCCAGTACCGCCGGATCTGATCGGCCTGGACGCGACCATAAACCTCACAGGAACCATAACCATAACGGGAAGTCTGGATTGTGATGTGCCCATAGACATGCAGAACAAGCCGGTACATGCTGACGTGAGATTCATAGTGGACGGAAGGGATCACCTGCTGACCTTCAACATCGAGGGGGTAGGCTTCTCTCTTTCCAACGACGATTATTCCCTGGACTGCTCCTGGTGGTACGACTGGCTGATGGACCTGCTGCAAGGAGCCATAACGGGCCTGATAAACTCGCAGATAAGCAGCCAGCTTGACTCTGCCATGGCCGGAGCCATGGCGCAGGCCACTTGCCTTTCCTGTGATTTCTACTCGGGAGGCTGCCCGGCGGGATCTTCCTGCAACGGCGACGGATACTGTGAGTCGGACGGGACCTGCCTGACCAACCCCCTTGGAATGGTGGGAACAGTGGACATCGGAAGCTTGCTCGCCAGCGTGTCCCCAGGCATGCAGGCAAGCATGGATATCTTTACGGCTGCCGGCCAGTGGGAAGATGCGAACGTAGATCCGGTGGTGGTGAATGATGGAGTGGAGATACGCATGATAGGCGGTGCAGACGCAGCGCGATCAAGCTGTGTTCCCACACCTCCTGATGAGCAGATCCCATCCAATGCACCGCCTCCAAGGCTTCCGTTTACGGACGTGGTGCCAGGCACTGCCGACGGGTACATGGCCGGCATAGGCATCTCCGATGCCTTCCTGGACTGGTTCATGTACAAGGCATACCTGGGTGGAGTCCTGTGCCTGTCCCTGGATACGGATGCCACGGGAGGAATGCTGTCGTCGGGAACCCTGTCGGTTTTGCTGGGCTCTCTGAACACTCTCACAGGGGGGAGGAACACGCCGGTGCGCCTGGACCTGGTACCGGGACAGGTACCGTACATGGAGATCGGCGCAGGTTCCTTTACGACGGACGCTGATGGAAATCGAATCATGGACCAACCCCTGCTCTACGTGTTCATGCCGGACATGGCCATGGATTTTTATGTCCTGGTGAACGAAAGATGGGTCAGAGTAGTGACATTATCCCAGGACATCACACTCATGCTGGGCCTGGATTTCACGCCGGATAACAAGGTCGTACCCATTTTCGACGAAAATTCCATAGTCATTGAAAACGTCACCGCGTCCAATTACGAGCTGCTGGCAGAAGATCCCTCCGTCCTGGAAAACCTGATCCCCACCCTGGTTGGCATGGCCCTGCCCATGCTGGGTGGTGCCATAGCCCCCATAGAGATGCCAACCGTTCAAGGATTTGCCCTGGACATCTCGGCAGTCGAAGGCGACCTGCCCAGGCCCGACAGCGATTACTTCGAATATATCGGCCTTTACGCCAACCTGCGCATGGCAGACGCACGTTCAGCAAGGACTCGGGACACATTTGCCAAGGTGTCGAAGCTGAATACTCCCGCCAGGAGCAAGATGTCCATCTGGGCACCTGGCGGACCGTCGTATCCAAGCGTGACCCTTGACGTGAGTGCGGACAAGGGTCCTGCCGCCGAATTTTCCTGGCGTCTGGACAAGGGTCCATGGAGCATGTACCAACGTGGCCCCACCCTGACCGTACGCGATCCCAGGTTGGCCCTGTGTACGCAACACACCATAGAAGTTCGCGCTCGCACGGTGGGAGACTATACAACGCTGGATACTCAACCAGCCGTTGTCAAGGTGGACATCGTTCCCAAGGACGACGGCATGGACTACGTTCCACAACCAGGACCTGCTGCCATGAAAAAGTTACATGACATGGGGATTGCACCAGCGCAGCAGACCTTGAAAACATCGGGGGATGAATCAGATGCTCTGCCCCATGCAGGATGCGCCACCGGCAAGGCCACAGGTGGTCTGGAGTTGCTGGGCTTGCTTATGCTGCTGGTGGGAATACGTCGAAAATAGCGAGGCAATAGGCAGGATTTCTCCGGGTAGCCCCGGGAGGATTCAGGCACTTCTTGCGCGAACAAGCACATCCACTTCGCAATCGAGAACACTCAAAAGCTTTAGCAATTGATCCACAGACTTGCTGTAATTGGTCTGATCCAAGAGCCTGTAAAACTGAGATGCAGATGTACCCAATCGACGGATGATCTCTCTCCTGCTGAGCAAACTGGCAGCCACCTGTTGTTGTGCATCGATTGTCAACTTGTATACCAGCATGTCTCTCAAGAATGAAGGGTCCTGGTTGTACTCGAGGACCTGCTCCATGTGAACACTTCCTTGCTCTCCGGATTTAAGAACATAGGTAAATGCTTCTCGTCCCAAGTCCCTATCCACAAAGGCCCTCACGACAGGATTGTTCCTGCTCGGTTTGGCTTCCAATCTTGCATAAGGGTAGGAGAAAACCTTCGAATGAGTCTTTACCTCAAAGGATTTCTTTCTATTGTTGAACGATACAGACTTTATTTTCATATCAGCCCCTCCGATCGCAAGCGAGGTGGGAAATCTAGGCTGGTTCTAGAGCCGGGATTGCCAACTAGTGTTTTTCGGTTTTTGGAAAATCCACCAACTGCACATCAGAAATGGATCCTGCCACCTTTTTCGCCGCTACCACGTCTTGCTCGTCAGGCAGGACCAAGGTTAGCCAGGCCTTGGGATGAGCCTTTCTGACCACCTCTACGCTCACGCGAATTGCCTCTGCCACGGGAACGGAGCCGGTTACCAATCCGGGCGGCTCCATGGCTACCTTGTTGAAACCTGCCATTTTTGCCACCACGAGCATTCTGCGTACAGCCTGCCGAAAGGACTTGGAGTCCAGGAAGCCCGACTCCCCCATTCCAAAAAGGATCAAGCGCAAGGACTTGATACGCCTGTTGGAGTCCATCAACATGGTCTCGTCTTTTTCGCAGCTGAAGGTTTCATCGCCCAACAGGCGAGAAAGCCGTCCGTTCAGTCGCCAGTCGCACCAGCCGCAAAGCCCCTTCAGCGGAATATTCTCTGAGGATATTCCCAGGAGAAGCACATCGACATCCAGCGAATCCAGAACATGCAAGGACGCCTGCACCAGGCTCAGCTTCCTGTCCTTTGCACTGGATGACACCTGTCACTCCCCGTCTTGTGCAAGTTTATCCAGAATGCCATTGATGAAAGCCCACGAATCATCAGCCCCATAGCGTTTTGCTATTTCTATGGCTTCGTTCAGGGTGACACGCTTGGGCACCTCCCGGACATGGAACAACTCGAAAGCGGCCATTCTCAGGATGTTGCGATCCACGTAAGCCATTCGTGGCAATTTCCAGTGTGTGGATACATCCTGAATGGCCTCATCGATATCGTCCAAGTGTTCTTCTGTCCCCAACACGAGCATATCCGTAAAGTCACGACCGTCATCGGGATTCTCGAAATACTCCCAAAAGGATTCCAGCGCCTGCTGGGCTGTGTGCTTACCCACATCCCTGGCGTAGAGTATCTTCAGCGCATTCTCTCTGGCTCTGCGACGTGTTCCCATGGAAGATCTTTTTTAGCGGGATTTTTTCCCGGATATTTGACGATAGAGATTTGCCATTTCCAGAGCGCTCAATGCAGCATCGAATCCCTTGTTACCCATCTTGGAACCGCCACGCTCAATGGCCTGTTCCAGATTGTCGGCAGTTATTACCCCCATGCCTACCGCTACGGGATATTGCATGGTCACTGCCGCCACGCCCTTGAAGACCTCGGAGGCGATGAGATCGAAGTGTGCGGTTCCCCCACGAATGAGAGTGCCGAGACATACTATGGCCTGATGCTTGCCTCCGGCCGCCAGCTGGCCGACAAGAGCTGGCAACTCGTAGGTTCCGGGTACCCGGTAGACCTGTATGTCAGCGTCCCGAGCCCCATGCCTCACCAGTGCGTCCAATGCGCCTTCCAGCAATCGTTCGGAGATAAAATTGTTGAAGCGGCTAACAACCACCGCAACCTTCAAACCCTTTGCATCGTACGAGCCTTCAAGAATCTTCGGCATGGGATCATCCTCCCTGGAATGACATTATACGTATCAGCTTACTTCCTCTTTTTCTTTACCCCATCCACCTGGTGCAATACATGGCCCATCTTCTTTTGCTTGGTGCGCAGGTACTCGATATTGACCTCGTTGGGTGGAATCTCTATGGGGACCCTCTCCACGACCTTCAAACCATAACCCTCGAGCCCGATTATCTTCTTTGGATTGTTTGTCATCAAGCGCATTTTTCTGACCCCCAGATCACGCAGAATCTGGGCACCGATTCCATAATCGCGAAGGTCAGGTTTGAATCCCAGCCTCTGATTGGCTTCCACAGTGTCCAGGCCCTCGTCCTGAAGGTTATACGCCTTGAGCTTGTTGACCAGGCCAATTCCACGACCTTCCTGTCTCAGGTACAACAACACGCCAGTGCCCTCATGCTCTATGAGACGCAATGCGCCTGCGAGCTGGTTTCCGCAGTCACAACGCAGAGAACCGAACACATCCCCGGTCAGACACTCGGAATGGACTCTCACGAGTATGGGGTCTCCTTTGCTCAGGTCCCCCTTTACCAGGGCCACGTGCGTAAAGTCATCCACGTCATTCTCGTAGGCGATGGCTCTGAACGGACCTCCATACTTGGACGGTATCTGCGCCTCCACCACCCTTCGCACCAGAGTCTCCCTATGCAGTCTGTACTCGATGATGTCCGCGATAGACAGGATCATCAAGGAATGAGTCCTTGCAAACACCTCCAGTTCAGGCATTCGGGCCATGGATCCATCATCATTCATGATCTCGCAGATGACTCCGGCAGGTTTCAAGCCGGCCAACCTGGCCAAATCCACAGAGCCCTCTGTCTGACCGGTCCGAACCAGCACCCCTCCGTCCCTGGCCCTCAGGGGAAAGACATGACCAGGCCTGACCAGGTCCTCGGCCCTGGCATCATCGGCCATGGCTGTCTGTATGGTGGTGGCCCTATCATGGGCCGAGATTCCTGTAGTCACACCGTGTCTCGCCTCTATGCTGACCGTAAAGGCAGTTCCAAAGGTACACTCATTGGAATCCTCATCCACCATCATGGGGAGCTTGAGCTGTCGAATTCTCTCGGTGGTCATGGCTAGGCAGATCAGGCCCCGACCGAATTTCGCCATGAAGTTGATGGACTCAGGTGTGGCCTTTTCTGCAGCCATGCACAGGTCACCTTCGTTTTCACGGTCGGCATCATCCACGAGTATCACGATCTTGCCGGCGCGGATGTCCTCCATGGCCTGCTCGACTCTTTCGATTGCCTTGGTGTTTTCAGGTTTCATCTCCTGCTTGCCTTTCAAAGTCGTTATCCTGCAAGACGCAAGCTATCCTACGAGTCACAGGAATTCAAGACCGCTATTGGTCACCTTTGTCAAAAAAACCATGTTTGGCCAGAAAATCCTCATCCACAACACTTTTGGGGTCTGACTCCTGACCGCCAAGCACAAACCGTCGAACATATTTCCCGATGATATCCGTCTCCAGGTTCACCTGTGAACCCTCGGTCAGTCGTCCCAACATGGTCTGCTCCAGGGTATGAGGCACCAGTGTCACCCTGAAGGTATCGGCCAGGGGTGAATTTACAGTAAGGCTCACACCATCCACGGCCACAGAGCCCTTTGGAACCAACAACCGGGCCACATCATGTGGAGCCTCTATAATCATGTCCAGGCCATCACCCGAACTCGTAGTCCGCACGACTCTACCGACACCGTCTACATGACCCGTGACCAGGTGGCCGCCCAATCGTCCTCCCAGGGCCATGGCTCTTTCCAGGTGGAGCTCCGACCTGGGAGACAACTGGCCCATGGTGGTTGCATCCAGGGTCTCGTGGCTGATATCTGCTTCGAACCATCCAGAGTCCTTTGCCACCACCGTCAGGCAGGCCCCGTTTACCGCTATGGAATCCCCAAGCTTGACATCATCCAGGTCAAGGGCCGTACCCACCCTAATCACAGCACCCTGGTGCTTTTGCCTCATGTCCAGCAACTTGCCAATGTCTTCTATTATCCCGGTAAACATGTGACACCAACCCGCATCACGAAGGCCAGACCAGACGCCCTCTTATGTTTTCGTCAGGGCCCAATCTGACCCTCTTTACGTCACGTAGGCAGGGAGCCCCCGAGACCTTTGCCGGACCCCGCCAATCAGCAAAAGGCAGTCCTCCGGAACCCAAAAAAATCGGGGCCTGGAACAGCTCTACCCTGTCGACAAAACGTCCCTCCATGAAAGAGCCCAACAGCCTCGAACCGCCCTCCACCAGGAGGTCATGTATCCCGAGCTCCAGCAGTTTCGAAAGCACTTCATCTAGATTCAGGAGATTGTTTTTCGAACGAACCCTGACGACTTCAACGCCCATGGTCCGCAGCAGCTTTGCTTTTCTGGAAGGAGCCTTTCCCGAACAGAAAACCACCACCGGAGCCCCCCTGTCCAGATGTACGAGTTTCGATTTCACGGACATGCTCAGGTGGGAATCCAACACTATTGCAGCAGGGTTTTTTCCGCTGACGTGCCTGACGTCCAGGGAGGGATCGTCCTGCAAGGCGGTACCAACACCCACCACGACCCCCTGAGCACGAGACCGCAAGGCATGGGCTCGCTTTCGAGATTCTTTGGAACTGATCCATCGCGAGTCTCGGGAATAAGGAGCAAGACGGCCATCCAGGCTTATGGCGGCCTTGATTGTCACGAAGGGACGATGATGCCTGATGAAAACATTGTAGACCTCGTTGAGTTCTCTACATCTGGACTCCAACACTCCCTCGTAGACCACGTGACCGTTGCTGCGCAACACATCCAGGCCCTTGCCGCTCTCTTCGGGGTTTGGATCCATGGTCCCCACGAAGACCCTGCGAATGCCACTTTTCCTTATGGCGTCCGTACACGGTGGTGTGCGTCCAAAACGATGACAAGGCTCGAGGGTAACATACAGATCCGCGCCCTTCGCCTTGGGGCCTGCGTCACGCAAAGCCTCAATTTCAGCATGGGCCAGACCGGCCTTGTGGTGGTAACCCTCCCCCACGATCTTTCCGCTTCGGACCACCACGGCTCCGACCATGGGGTTCGGCCAGGTACGCCCACGGGCGCGACGAGCCAGTTGCAAAGCTCGCGCCATGAACAGCTCTGCCTGTTGTGCCAAGCGGCCTTGTAACTGAGCCTTGCCCGTCAACGGGTTCCTCCGGTCTTTCCTCCCCCGGGATGACGGCCTTGCCGGATCAGGTCCTGAATCTCTGACATGAATTCCTTTATATCCTTGAACGATCGATAAACGCTGGCAAAGCGCACGTATGCAACATCATCCAGATCATACAGAAAGGCCATGACGTCCTCGCCAAGAGCCTGACAGGGTATCTCTCTCTCTCCACTTTCCAGAAGCTTGAGTTCCAGTTCTTCTACAAACCTGTCCACATCGTTTACGCTCACGGGTCTTTTCTGACAAGCGCGCAGGATACCCTGCTTGAGCTTGTTGGAATTGAACTGCTCCCTTCGACCATCTTTCTTGATGACCATGGGCATTGAGGTCTCCACCCGCTCGTAGGTTGTAAAACGCCGCGAACACTGTTCGCACTCGCGCCTTCTCCTTATGGCGTGGCCGTCCTTGCTCAACCTGGAGTCGATGACCTTGTTCTGGATCTCTCCGCAAAAGGGGCACTTCACTTATGGCCTCCGTCTTCGTCATCCGGCATGGTCATTCTGATGAGCTCTAATCCACCATCTGCCGCCATCTGCTCGCTCATGGGATCATCATAATCCGCAAGAAAATATACTTTCTTGATGCCGGCGTTGATAATCATTTTCACACAAATGATACATGGGCGATAAGTGCAATACATCTCTGCACCACGGGTCTGCACCCCATGGTAGGCAGCCTGTATGATGGCATTCTGTTCAGCGTGCAAACCGCGACACAGCTCGTGTCTCTGTCCCGATGGGACCTTGAGCTTGTCCCGAAGACATCCCACCACATCACAATGGGGCACCCCCCTCGGCACACCGTTATAACCGGTGGAGATTACCATCCTGTCCTTGACGATGACCGCCCCCACCTTCCTGCGCAAACACACGGCCCTTGTCTGCGCCAGGCGGGCAAACTCCATGAAATACGTATTCCAGTCAGGACGTTTGATCATTGGTCAAACTTCGCTATTCGCCGGGCATGACGCCCGCCCTCGAACTCGGTATCGAAAAAAATTCTCAACACGTCTTCAGCCTCACCCTGACCCATTACCCTGCCTCCCATGCACAAGACGTTGGCATCATTGTGAGCTCTGGCCATGCGAGCCATGTACCCCGAGGTACACAGCGCCGCTCTGACTCCCTTGTACCTGTTGGCCATCATGGACATGCCCAGACCCGTACCGCAGATTAGCATGCCTGACTCAAAATCACCGGCAGCCACAGCGCCTGCGACCTTTGCGGCAAAATCAGGGTAGTCGACGGATTCTTCGGAATTCGTGCCCATGTCCTCTACCTGCGCACCCCACTCCACCAGCAAGGTCTTGAGATAATCCTTCAACTGAACTCCACCGTGGTCGGCTCCTATGCATATTTTTTTTCCATCGAGTGCGAGCTTGCTCATGACCGGCTTCCTTTCCGGCCTTCTTCGCCCAGCCTGGCATCAATAAACTTCACAATGTCTCTGACGGTCTGAATGCCCTCCTCGAGTTCCTGCTCCGGAACATCATCCAGATCCAGAGAGAACTCTTCCTCCAGGTCCATCAAAACGGTATAGCGATCCAGGGAAGTGGCACCCAGGTCGTCCTTGAGTTTTGCGTCCATACGGATGGAATCGGGTGATAGGTTCAGCACCGAGCTGATGGCCTGCCTTACCTGTTCTTCAATATTCATGCGTTTTCTCCAAGCTGGTACATGATGGCGGAGTCTACACCATCCGGGTCAGCAACACTCATGGCCTTGGCCGAAGGCTCTATTCGCCGTAGCAGTCCCGCAAGGACCCTTCCAGGACCCATCTCCAAAAAGACCTGGCCACCTAGTTCCATAGCCTTTTCAACGCAGGCGGTCCAACGTACCGGTTTGACCAGCTGCTCCACCAGCAGGTCCTTTATGCTCGACGGGGTCTCGTGGGCTCTGCCTGTCACGTTGGACAGCACGGCAAAGGTCGGCTCCGAGATGGTCACACCATCCAGTGCCTCGGCAAGACCCTCGGCCGCAGGCTGCATCAACTCACAGTGAAAGGGGGCCGAGACTTTCAGGGATATCATCCCCTTTGCTCCTGCGGATTTCATGGGTTTACCCACAGCCTCGATGGCATCCAGGTGTCCTGATATGACCACCTGTCCAGGGCAATTGACATTGGCAACTCCCAGAACCCTGCCCTCTGGCAATTGCCTCAGCAGATTCTCGCAGATCTGCTCTACCACTTTTTCATCTAGTCCGATGACCGCAGCCATGCCACCTGTAGCCCTTGGCACGGCAGAAGCCATGAGCGAGCCCCTCCTTGCCACCACCCTCAACGCGGACTCGAAAGTCATGGCGCGTGCTGCCACCAACGCTGCGTATTCACCCAGAGAATGCCCCATGGCCACGACGGGCATGGGCCCCCCTGCTTCCTGATATGATTCGAAGATGGCAACCGACAGGACAAACAGGGCCGGTTGCAGAAACTCGGTCCTGGTAAGTTTATCCTCGGGACCCTCTGCACAAAGTTTGCGCACGGACCATCCCAGGACCTCATCTGCTCTGGAAAAGATTTCAGCAGCGGTGGTATTGTTTTCCCACAGGGACTTGCCCATTCCAAGCTGTTGAGCTCCCTGACCAGGGAACATCAACACGCCGTCGTGCGACGAAATCCGCCGAACACGTTGCGATGCGGCAGAAGGGCTCATGGAAGACCCGGCACTCAAGACGATACCGGGACGATCTCCTTGCCCTTGTAATAGCCGCAATGGGGACATACCCTGTGTGGCATCATCGGCTCTGTACACTGAGGGCAGTCGATGGGCTGCACCGCGGTGAGTTTCCAATGAGAACGCCTGGTATCTCTTCTGGCCTTGGATTTTCTTTTCTTTGGAACTGCCATTTGCTTCTCCGCTTCATTACCTGGCACGACGGATACATGACCGCCACCACCAAGGTGTCTACGTGGTTTTAAAAGATTTCAAAGCCAGCCAGCGTGGGTCCACAATACCCTCCTGGCAGCTGCATTGTTCCCGGTTCAGGTTGGCGCCACAAGTGGGGCACAAGCCCTGGCAATTATCAGAACACTTTGGAAACATTGGCAAAGACAATATTATCTGCTCTCTGAGTACGTCCCGTAAATCCAACACGCCATCGTGATAAAAAATCTCGTCCAAATCCTCGAGACCCAGTTCCAGCTCCGAGGGCAGTTGACGAGCCTTCGCAGGCGCTGGCTGTAAAGTAACCATGAACTTTACAGGTACCTCCATGTCAAACTTCTCCAGGCAACTCGAGCAGGGAGCCTGGAGGTCGAGCTTGCATGCGGCCTCTACCACCACCTGCTCTCCCACTCGCCGCAACCTGCCCGTAAGGTGGCTGGCTGACAAGGGCTTGAACGGAGTAGGGAAATCTCCCGAAAAGACCTCGGTGAGCCAATGCAGTTCCAATGGCTCATCAAGCTTGACACCAGCCTGGGAAATGTCTGCAACCCTGAACTCCACAAAATCCTCCAGTAAAATCAACTCAAGACCAGGGCGTTGGGGCACACTGGTCCTGAGTTCCGGCAAGTATAAGCGTAAGCAGGGTTTTGTCAAACCAAAAATGCTCTTTGTGGCATTGGAGGATACACCCGGAAATCCGACCGACAAGTCATAAAGGGGTATCTTCCTTGCAGGCTTTTCCCCTTGACAATATTGGGGAAAAGCAAGGAGATTCTGGTATGAGCCTGATTCGGACCAAATGGATGCTAATCTCGGGCCTGCTGCTTGCAATGGCAGGAGCGGACTGCAAGTGTACGCAGGAGGGAGATGGCGGCAGCGGTGGCGGTGGCTCATCCCAAAGCTGCCCCTTTGTCTTCACCTTTGACGGCCAGCGGTACAATTATCTTACTGACCTGGGAGGGTCTGTACTGGGCAAAGACATACAGGTGCTTCAGCCTGAGTACTACCATGGCGGTATATATCGCCTGGATGATTTTCAGCCCCATGAAGGAATATACAGCTTGAAAATCAGGGAGACACTCTTCGAATCCAGCTACTTTGACGAAGCCCGGCTGATCGCAGCAGACGCGCCCTCTGGATATCAGGTTCTGAGCACCTGGAGCTTTACCTCCCAGCTTGGATACACCTCTCCCAAGGACTTCATGACAGTTCATGACCCCAGGCCACCCAAATCTGCCGTGGATGAAGCCGGCACCGACGTCCTCTATGAGATAAGCCATGCAGACGGACAGGCGCTTCCGGTTGGGGAAAACGGCCTGAGTCGGGTTGTCGTGGATTTTGGCGAGATACGCAAGCCTCAATACGCAAAGCTCATCCTGACCGCATGGAGTCAATATGATGACTTCGAAAATGTGCTCAGCCCGCCATATGCGGCTGGTACGACCATAGAGACCATGGCTGAAAACGGACGATGGCGCATCATCCTGCTGTCGGGAAAAAACGCAGGGGACCGCCATAGCTGGGTTGTGGATCTATCGGGTCTTTGCGACCCCGGCCAGGCCATGTTTCGCATAACCATGGCTCACCAGCCCATAGGGCGGGACATACTGGACCAGATCCTGATGGACGAGTCGCCCCCTGTGGATGTGCAGATAACACGGCTTTCACCTTCACGGGCCAGACTTCAATATTCAGGAAGGGCGTACTACATCCCACAGGATCAATATCACCCGATCATGGCATACGATCAGTCACTTCCACTGTATACAAGAGCCTTGTTGTCGGGCTGGTACACCAGGTATGGTGACGTCAAATCGCTGCTGGACGATGCAGATGATCGCTTCGCCATAATGGCCCATGGAGATTCCATATTGCTGGATTTCCAGGCGCCACCAGTGGCCCGAGACCGCCAGCGAACCGTGTTCCTGGATGCAGATGTGTTCTACAGCATCAAGTATGATGTAAAGGAAAACAAACTCACCGACTCCATCTATCCCCTGCCCTTTCACGGAATGACGAGGTATCCGTACGAACCACGACAGTGGCCTCATGAACACGACAGCGATTACCTGCAATACGACAGGGACTACAACACGAGACTGATCACGGCAGAGGAATGAAACAAACCGCCTTCAATTTACCGATAGACTACAGTGATTTACCACTCTTCCACACATCCAGGATTTCCCACCTCGCTTGCGA
>JALVPF010000243.1 GCA_027031935.1 Myxococcales bacterium
TGTATGGTACATGTTTTTCTGTTGAGGTGTCAGCTGTTTTTTCTTCTAATAAGTTCATTGGTTGTCCACAACATACCAATGCCTTAGCTCCTTCGTGTATTACCTCTACAATATTACCACATATTTCACACTTATAAACTTGCATTCTTTTTGTCCCTGTTTGTACTGCCATTTTTAATACCTCCTATTCGGTTTTCGCACTCCCATATACTCATTGTATATAAATGCTTTTGCCATACATTACTTGTGAATCTCTGGAACAACTTAAAGAATGTTTATCGGTTATTGTTGGTTGTTATTTATTAAACGTACTGTTTCCATTGCTTTGATTATCAAATTTGCCGAGCAATTTAGTGATTTTACTGACGTAGTACTCGAATCCCAGGACAGCGTCTCCTCCTCCACCGATGAGGATATCGTTCTGTGAATCGTCTCCTGTGGAATAATAGGAAATACCTCCACGTAGACCAATATTTATTACAAAGCTGTTGATATACCACTTTTTGTGAATTCCCAACATGCCGTGGATCAGGTTTACGGAGTCGCCGGCCGCGGTCTCGCCTACCACCAGGAAGTCGCCTTCTATCCCTGCCCAAAACTCGGACCAACCTATATAGGGAGCCAAGTCGTAAAGTATGTATGCACCACCACCAAAGTACATTCCATATTCATCGCTCGAAGCAGGATTGGTGAGATTACCGGTGGTATACTCGAACACTCCATGCAGACCCACGTCCAACTTCAGCATGGGATATTCGAACATCATCTCTCCGCCCACGAACTTTCGCGCCACGTGCACCTTCTCCGCGTATGATTCCGTACCCTCACCAGAGCCCTTGGGATCACCTATGTCACGCACCTTCACCCAGCCGCTTCGTCCCTTATTGCCGGTCACATCGTAATAGACGATCTCGTAGGTATCATCCAGTTCCAGCGCCTCACCCTTGCCCAGCATGAATTTCACACCGTCCGACAGGGCTGCTTCCACCGGGGTCTTGAGCTGGAAATCAGGAATCTTCTTCACTCCCATGGCCAGCCGTTTTGCTAAGCCAGCCGGGCCCGATAAAGCCTCGACCACTGCCTTGACCCTGGTCTTTGCCTCCAGCTCCGGCATGCGACGTCTGTATTCATCCATGGCCCTTCTCCAATCGGCCATGGCCCTGTTGTAAGCTTCGGTAGCCATTTTTTTCTGTTCGGCGGATGCGTTGGCAGGCACAGATGGGTGCCTGGGCTTTGGAGGGGGCTGGACGCTGAATGGAGTAAAGCCCTTGGCTGGCATTTCCTTTATGGTTCTAAGATGGGAATAGCCCTTGCCGGTTTTCGCCTTAAGGTCTGCCTTGTAAAAAGCCACCTTGGCGTTGACCACGACCTTGATTCCAGCAACACCGGGGGTACATCCCAACCTCATCGCAGTCTTCGAGTCAAAGGGGCAAATCATGTGCTTGGTGCGATAGGCAAAAATTTCGATTTGGTAAAAGTACGCGGATTTCATCACCCGGTCGATGTCTTCCATGTATACCCTGGCCGAGTTGAACTGCTGCTGAAACTCGGCCTCAGCCGCAGCGCGATCAAAGGCGCGTTTTTTCACATACTGGCGCAGGGCAGAGATGAAGTCTCCCATGGAACGAAACTTGCTGATGTCGATCTTGTTGTAGTCGAAACGCTTCAGTTCCACTTCACTGCGGATGATCTTCTCGATGGCATTTCGTGCGTCATCGGGAACGTTGAGGTTGCCCTCTATCACAGTGCCCAAAAAGGTAATGGACTTTCTCGTGTAATGCTGCTGTGTCTGATCAGCCCTCAGCTTGTCTTCTTGAGTCTCCAAAGCCGAAACCGGCAGTGATACCAGTATAGAACCTGCAACGAAAAAAGCCGTCAGAGCGAGTGCTCTCATATCTATTTTCCTCTTCTCATCTCACAGCAAGGGCGGTACTTGCCATGACCTTATTTTAAAAATAGCTGAAAGATTACATTCGGTGACGAATTTGTTTATTTGAACTTAATCACCAACATATTCCTGTTTTTCATTGGAAATTCGTAATCGTTGGAAGTCATGCCCAGCTTGGACTCTATCCCTTCCGAGATAGCAGCGGAAAGCTCCATATTGTCCATTTTGCACTGCAGATAGAATAGCAACAGAGACGGGGTAGACTTTTCGACCTTTACCTTGCTGCATACTTTCTTCAAAACGCGATCCAACTTGAAATCGGAATTCTTTGGAGGATTCATGAAAGACACACGGAACTTCCTCCCCCTTGGCCTGTATTCCTTCCAGTAATCCTTGATCTGCGGAATAATCTTGCCCATGACAACGTTGAGTCCCTCTGCCATGGCTATTCTCTCCTGCCCTGCCTCTTCCGTAGATCTTTTTCCGCTAAACCCCGTGTCCGAAGCCAACATTTTGCCTGTTGTTGTCTCGTATGCCTTGATGTTTACAGCCCAGACCACCCCTTCATTTTTCTTTTCTGGTTTGGCTTCGAATTCCACATAGACATCAGCACCAGCAGCGGCTGCCAAGGAAGCCAGATCGCCTTGTTCAGAATCTGTTGCTTCTGCGACAGACTCCTGCATCTTGTCCAGATCCTGCACTGTTTCAAGATTCACCACTTCAAATTTTTCTTTAGTTAAATAGGAGTTGACCAATTGTTCCATATCTTTACGATATCTTTTCCCTTTGACGGCCTTGGACGGCACCGCCACGACACTGGGATTTCCGATGCTGTCTTGAACATCGTCCTTTGAGGCAACGATGTTCATTTGCACCAGGTCTTTTTCGAGCTGTTTTTTGAACACTTTGGCGTTGACTTCAACGTTTACCGAACCGTCCTGGTTTTGTGTCACCGAGGTTGTACCCTCACCTTTTCCATCCACAGCCATCCTATGGGGTGCAGGAACATAGCGGTCGATATTTGCAAAGATCTGTTTCTGGTTGGCCCTATATGCCTGAAGCTCACCAGGACTCTGCGCATACTCATTTACGATCATCCATTCCAAACATCCCTTCCTGGCGTTGAGTATGGCGGCTTCCTTGTCTATTCCCTTGCCGCGACAATGCACCAGCTTGATCATGGCATCCGAACTTTCTATGTACTCACCGGGCTGGAGGACCTCTGGTCCCTGCTGAACCACCACGGTCCTCGTGCATCCTGCGAACATTCCCAAGGCAAAAACAGCAGCCAACACCATCAACACGCTTCTACGAGTCATGTTTACTCCTCCAGTTTGAAAATTATTGAATATTGTCAATGTTTCCCTTGTAATCCTTGCCTGAAAGTCCTCAAAACCCAAGGTGGCATGATTTCAAATGACCACGCTGGTGTCAACCGATTTCCATTGACCGCCCTGCAGTACAGGACTATCATCTTGACTTTACCAGACGAAAGCGAGTCACATGAAAGCAACCGCAGCATTGGACCTGCGCAAGCATCCATTGATTCACTCTTTGTTGATTTTAATGCCCCTGTGGACTTTTCCATCTTCGTGTTCGGAAAAGCATCAACCCGGCGTACGACAGACAACAGATGGATCCATCACAGGCTCAGACCAGCAGGTCACGGACGAACAGAAAAAACAGGACGAGGAGGAAGCCTTGCTCCCACACCTGGAGCAGGACTCCACCAGCGGTATTTTCCAGGACAAAGACAAGGCGATAGCCCTGGAGGTGGGAAGCGCTCGCAAGGGACACGATGTGTCACTGGGCCGACAGGCTGCTGCTTTGCACGCCAAAACCAATCTGCTGCTCCTGTTGAAATCAAAGGAACTGGTACCTGGTGACACACAATCCCTTTCTGGTGTCACCATAGAGAAATATTGGATGAAAGGGGGCAAGATTTTCGCACTTGCCAAACTAGAGCTGCAAAATATACCAAAAAATTTGAATGTTCGCGGTTCCAGCCCGTCCAATGCTTCCGAGGACACGCAAAAAGACACCGCGAAACCACAAGGAGGAGCGGAAAAATGATCTCCCGAATGACAATGTATCTCGCGGCAATTGCAGTTATTTTTGGGCTTTCATTCAATGCCCTGGCGGACGAAAAAAAGGTCATAGCCGTAGGTGAGCCCAGTTCCCTGGGCAGGTGCAAGTATTATGACGCAAACCTGGCAGAGGCCATGATGGTCTCACTTCGAAACTATATCAACCAGACAGGGGCATTCAAGGTAGTATCCAACAGGCAGATGAAAGCCATACTAAACGAGCACAAGCTGTCCATGGTAGGCTTGGTAGATCCGGAGAAAGCAAAATCATTGGGAGACTGGCTGCAGGCCGATTATCTCCTCAGCGTGGATTTCATATGTCTTCCTGAACACATAGAATTGGCAGTAAACCTGACCGACATTGAAAAAAGAGAAAACGTATTTACCAAGCAGTATCCCATGGATCTCAGAAAGACCAGACGAACCTTGAAGGATCTCACCAAGCTCCTCAAACGATTTGCAAAAACCGGTGAGACAGGTGGTGACGCCGGTGACTCGGAAATCTTTCAACTCGTTGATTCAAAAGCCTTTCAAGATGCAACTGAATATATCGTCAAGAGAATTATCTACACCATCCCCAAGGCATATGGAACCATAGAGGAAGTCAATGTATATGGTGATGAGCTAAAGGTAAATATCCGCTATTCCGGCTTCAAGCCCTGGGCCGGACTCAAGTTCAAGGTGGAGCATGACGGCGAAGAGGTCGGGTGGCTGTTTCTGAAAAAGTCCGGCAGGGGAAAACTACAGGCAGGCACGACTGGTGACATGTCCGCTTTCGAAGAAGGCGACAAGATTTCCAGCGAGGACTTCGAGCCGGTGGTTGCCATAGGGTATATCGAAGACGTGGACGAAGGTGAAGACAGGATGGTGGACATGTTCAAGGACCGTATGCAGGAGATTTTTGAACAATCCGATGGAGTGAAGCCGGCAGAAGGAAGAAAAATTGACAGGATACTGAACAGGATGGGAAAGAGAACTCGCAAGAAAGATCTTGCCAAGCTGCACAAGGCTGGAGTAGATTTGCTCCTCGTTGGTCGATTTCTGGGGCCAAATAAAAACAGAAGACTAGATTTCGATGTAATTAGTACTTATAACGGCAAACGGGTAATCGAAATAAAACGTGACAGAATA
>JALVPF010000244.1 GCA_027031935.1 Myxococcales bacterium
GGAGCGAATGGTCTTTACCATGTCGGTCTTTACAACACTCAGCTTTTCGGCAGAATCGTTCAGGCCCAAGGCACCCATACGCATCTTGACCAATTTCCTGTAATCAACGAGATGCATTTGTACATACTCGTGTTGATTTCCAGGAATGAGGGCGATGGTCCCGGCTTTCAGATCGAGGATCGCTACGGTAGTGTACCCGTCGTATGTCGTCTCATTACGAATAGCAGTCTTTGTGAAACAAATGCGCTGTTTTCCCTTGATGGAGGGCTGCCCCTTGGAAAACTCCCGAACCACATCCTGCTCGATACAAGTTGCCCTCTCTTCAGCCAGGGCATGGAAAGACAAGAGCAACAATATTCCTGAAAAAAAAGCAAACGAAGTAAGGTGCGACACTGTCACCTCCGTCCTTGTAAAAAAACGCCGTAAGATTAACAGGACCCAACCCCATGGTCAATTGCCAGATTTCTCACCTCGCTTGCGATCTCTGTGTCGATGCTGCAGATTCGGGCAATTGCCACTTTGTCCCCTGTACCTGGAATTGAAACAATCTGGCAAATTCTAGTAAGGTATACAAAAGTCACGAGTCAATGGAGTGAAACATGAATATACACAAAGTGTCCTCGACAATTCTATTGATACTTTTTTTTGCATCACCCCAGGCTTACTCGGTGGATGGCGCTGTTCTTTATACGCGGGGCACGGTGTTTGGAGGAACAGGGACATTGCGCCTGGTGGAATTAGGAGGAGCGACTGCGGACCTGGACACCAACGTACAGGCAGCGGTTTTTTCTCCCGATGGCAGAAGGATCATCTACGCACATTGGAACGGCAGCAGCTGGGAGTTAGTACGCATGAACAGAGATGGTTCCGCAAGGACCGTGCTGACTTCCGGCCTGGGGGAGTTTATCAGCATCTCGTGGAGAGCCCCCAACCGGGTCATATTCACCCAAAACAAGGCCCAGCAACTTTGGGAGATCAACCCTGACACGGGAGACGTGGCTATCTTTTACACGACCGCTGCAGGAAATGACTTCTGGACTGTGAGCGTGTCCACAGACCTTACGAGAATGACCTTTTATTCTCGCTTGGCGACGAGGGGAATCTGGCAGGCGGACATACCTAACCACATAGAGGCATTTGTGGATCCAGGCTGCGGAAATGCTATGTCTCCCGATGGTTCCAAGACCACCAACAATCTCGACACCCACCAGGACATGTACATTCGAAACTGGGATAGGAGTGTTTACAAAAGCCTGAGCATCTCCAGCACCGGAGAATACTGGAACGATCACCGCTGGAGCAGAAATTCCAACCAGTGGATCATCTACTCCAGGGGACCGGAGTTTTATCTTCAGGGCTACTCCAACGTCTATCTAAGGAACATAGACACGGACGAGGAGATCCAGGTAACCAACGGCTCCCATGATACCCACAGGGATTTCTGGGTCGGCACTCTTGCTCAAGATCCGGTCATAACACTCAATCCTCAATCGCTAACCTTCGAAGCCGAGGAGCAGGGTAACAATCCGCCAGCACAGGATGTAGCAATAGGAAACTCAGGAGGGGGAACTTTAGACAGCATAACAACAAACCATGACGCGTCCTGGCTAACCATGACGAAGAACGGAACAGGAAACTCTCAAGTGCTGTCCAACCATATCGACATCACCGGACTTGTCCCAGACACATACACCGCAACCGTAACCGTAGCCGCCCCCAACGCGCCTCAGAGTGCAAGCTATTCTGTAACCCTGACCGTAACGCCAAAACATCAGGGGGACAACAAGCCTCCACTGGTAGACGCCGGCCCTGACCAGACCATAGACTTTGGGCAAACGGCGAGCCTGGACGGAACGGTCACGGATGATGGCCTGCCTGCCGGGGGCAATCTCTTCATTCAGTGGAGCAAGACTTCAGGCCCTGGATTGGTGACCTTTTTAAACCCCAACGAAGGCCTCACGGACGTAACCCTGGCCATGGCTGGCACATACGTGCTGACCCTCACCGCCAACGACGGGGAGTTGGAGGCCAGCGATGATGTGACAGTCATCGTCAATGAGGGGCAAGAACCCAGCGTGAATCTAATCGAACCTAACGGTGGTGAAAGATGGGAGACAGGCTCAGTACAGCACATTCGATGGGGGGTAACCGAGGTTAGTGATGTCACCATTCGCTACTCCACGGACAATGGTGCAAGCTGGGAGATCATCTCGCCTTCTGTGGACAACAAGGCATCCGATTGGCTGGATTACCAGTGGACAGTACCGAATAATCCCACTGACCAGGCACTGGTCAGAATCTCTGATTACTTTGAAGAAAACATAGGTGATCAATCCGATACGGTGTTTGTCATTTGCAGCCCCGGTAAATGCGGAAGCTCCGACGCAGGTACAAACCCCGATGGCGGTGGGAGCAGGCCGGAGGACCTGGAATTGCAGGGAGGCTGCTCATGCTCTTTTGGTGATACTCGTGCGGGCTACTTCTGGTTGGGCCTTTGTTTGCTGCTCATATATCAAAAAAGAAAACGACATCACTTTGGGAGTTCTGAGCAATAGCGCTCCAGATAGTCCCCTATTATTCCAGGCAACATCTCATCCAGACCGATCTTGGGTCCCCATGACAAAAGATCCCGGGCCCTTGAAATATCAGGAACGCGCTCTGTGGTGTCTTCATATCCATCACCATAAAAATCCCGGGCCGAGACATGGACGACACCGGGTGAGAAGGATTTCCCCGTCAAATCCTCGAACACGGCTATCATTCGGTGTGCAAGCTCTTCTATGGAGACATCATTTTCAGGATGGCCCACATTGAAGATTTCGCCTCGGGATTCTTTTCGAAAATCCAAAACCTTAAGTACAGCCTCTGTAAAATCATTGACCGAGGTAAAGCACCGCCGGTTCTTGCCACCGTCTACCAAGGGCAAGGGCCTGTCCCTCATCAGGGAGTTCATGAAATTGGCCAGCACCCTGGGCACGCCCTCTCCATCCAGCCCCGGTATGAAATCCATGCGGGGACCTATTACGTTGAAAGGCCTTATTATGGAAAACTCCAGGCCATGGTGTTTACCGCTAGCCCAAATCAACCGCTCCAAAAGCTGCTTGGCACCTGCATAGCACCACCTCTCGTTACAAACAGGCCCCATCACCAGATCAGAGGTCTGCTCGTTCATGGGAGCAGCACGCATGCCGGGTTCCGAGTATGTCTTTCCATACACCTCACAGGTAGAAAAATGCACGAGTCTGCGCTTGTGCTCCACACAAAGCTCCACCAAGGGGACAAGATGAGTGAAACTTGCGTGGATTACTTCTAAGGGCATGGTGTTGTACTGAGAGGGGTTACACAAAGCCGTGGTTGAGACTATGGTACCACACCTCCTGACCACCTCGTCCACCACCCCCGGTGCCGATATGTCAGCCTTGATCAGATCGAGACGCGAAGACTCGACCTTCAACTTGTCGAAGGTGAGATCAAGGGCCTGGACATCAAATGGGGTCTTTTCCAACAGCGCGCCCACAAGATGCGAACCCAAAAATCCACCACCACCGAGGACACAAATTCGTACATCTTCAGCACACATCCCGTAAGCCTACCTCAATCCCCGTTCATGGGAAAACAGCGCCTGAAACCCTCATCAACACCTATGGGGTCGTAGCCCAGGTCCAGAAATGCACTTCTGGCATCCAAATTTGCATCCTGGGTTATGCCTGCTATGGCGCTGAGAGTCAAAGGAGGATCGTCCATAACAATGGCCATTACACGAGCTGCCAGCTTGCATAACCATACCGGGATAGACACGAATGGCTTGTACCCACCGTGATAGGCCAACATCAGCTTTGCCAAGTCCCTGATGGATATCTCCTGGCCGCCGCAAAATGCATACACCTTGTCAAATGCCTTCGGGTTCGCCGCCAGGCTGAGAAGGCCTTGCATGATGTCGTCTGCATGGACAGGATTTTTCAATGCTCTTCCTGCACCGATGAAGGGAACCACTGGGAACTTCTTCAGGTATTTCAGAAAAAGCATGAACTCCTGGCCGCCGTCTGAGTCATATACCAGCGTGGGACGGACAATCGTGTATTTCATTCTGCCGTTGGCACACACCATCTGTTCACACCGTATCTTGGACCTGGAATAGGGTGTGGTCTTTGGGTAGACAACAGACGCAGAAGAAACATAAATAAAATGTTCAACTCCGGAATCCATGGCACCACGAAGAACATTTCTGGTGCCCCGCACATTGATTCGCTCGTATGCACTTGTGTCACTACTGAGAATAACAGCTGCCAGGTGATAAACGAGGTTCACTCCCGAAAACACACCAGACAAAGTCTCTGGTCTGGTGATATCCCCCTGTACCACTTCACAGGACACGTCATGCAGTCTGCCCTGAAGGGGATCGCCGGGCAACACCAAGGCCCGAACGTCAAATCCTCTGTCCACGAGGCCCTTGACCAGCCTGGTTCCCATGTTTCCAGCAGCACCTGTTACCAAAACCGTATTCAAGGCAGATCTCTCCATTGGCCAAATTCAAAATCGCTAAACGAATAACACACCAACAAAGATTCCTTCAACGCACATGTTGAACTCAAATCTCTATCCCCTCTGGAATCAGATTTTCCAGATCGCTTGTGAGGTCACGAAGATGCAAGGAATCGTCCGCGGGACTTGATCACAGGTACTGCCATGGCTACCATGGCACAGGCGAGTCGAAGAATGTCAACACTGACTGGAGGGTTTTCATGCTGTCTCCCATTACCTGGAACGACGGAAGCATACGAATAATCGAACAGACCCTTTTACCTACCGAGGAACGTTGGGTGGATCTGGCAACAGTGGACGAAGTGGCTGATGCCATCCGCCGGCTCGCCATCAGGGGTGCGCCGGAGATTGGTGTTGCAGCAGCCATGGGATGCGCCCTGGCTGCCTTCAGATACTCTGGTACGGAACGACAGGAGATGATCTCGGAGGTTTCAGAGGCAGCACAGGTTCTGGCTGGGACCAGGCCTACGGCGGTGAATCTCTTTTGGGCACTGGATCGCATGAAAACGCGTCTCGCCGCCCTCGATGCTGAAGAAAAAGATATTCACGAAATGAGGGAGGGCCTGCTTGCCGAAGCACAGGCCATAAGGGAGCAGGACCTGGAGTTTTGCCTGGCCATAGGACGACACGGCGCCGAGTTGCTCCCTGATCCAGTAACCGTCATAACGCACTGTAACGCCGGAGCCCTGGCTACCGCAGGGTACGGAACCGCGTTGGGAGTAATCCGCGCGGCAAAAGAAGCGGGTAAGGATATCCGCGTATTCGCCGACGAGACCCGGCCCCTGCTTCAGGGTGCCAGGTTGACCACCTGGGAGTTGATGAAAGACAACATCGATGTGACCCTCATTTGTGACAATGCGGCTGGACACGTCATGAGGCAAGGACTCATACATGCATGTATTGTTGGCGCTGATCGCATCGCAGCAAATGGGGATACAGCCAACAAGATCGGTACATACTCCCTTGCCGTGCTTGCACGGAGACACGGTATTGCGTTTTACGTTGCAGCCCCTAGCTCAACGGTGGATCTCTCCCTGGAGTCCGGAGACAAGATCCCCATCGAACAACGGGCGGCCACGGAGGTAACCACCCCCAGAGGCACCGTGTTCGCCCCTGAGGGGGTCCAGGTCCTCAACCCTGCCTTCGATGTGACCCCTGCAAGCCTTATCACCGCGATCATTACCGAGCGCGGGGTCGTAAAGAACCAACCCCTGGGAAGAGGCTTGCAGGATATACTTGGCCAATAAAAAAAATTTATATGTGTACTTTTCGACCTGAAAAGACAAGAAAAACGAATAGAAGCAATGAATTGCCTTGACAAGGCGAAAGAATTTACCTATTCTCCACCACCCCTGGATTTTGAAACCGGGATTTCAAAATAGCGGGATTTCAAAATAGCAAGGAGTATTAGGTATGTATGCAGTGCTAAGAACAGGTGGAAAACAGTACCGGGTATCTAAGGGTGACAAACTCAAGGTTGAGAAGCTACCTGGTGCGGTGGGTGAAGAGATCACCTTTGACGATATTCTGATGATCGGTGGAACCGAGGATATCATGGTTGGTACCCCCAGGGTACAGGGCGCAAAGGTTGCGGCCAAGATCCTTGCCCATGATCGAAGCAAAAAGGTGATCGTGTTCAAATTCAAACGACGTAAGGGCTACCAGAAAAAGCAGGGGCACAGACAGAATTACACCCACGTCGAAATAACTGACATTCAGGCGGCAAAGGCCTGATAGATACAGACGGGAGACCCAGCCATGGCACACAAAAAGGGACAGGGCGCAACCCGTAACGGTCGCGACAGCAAGGGGCAGAGGCGTGGTGTAAAGCTCTTTGGTGGACAAAAGGTAAGAGCAGGAAACATCCTTGTTCGACAATTGGGAACAAGAATCTACCCTGGAAAAAACGTGGGAATGGGCCGTGACTACACATTGTTTGCGCTGATAGACGGCGTTGTACAATATGGACCAAAAGGCCGGAATAAAAAACAGGCCTGGATCGATCCACTGGCCGAGTAGTAGTCGGCCTTGTTTGAATTTCCTGAGCCGCGGCACGCTGCCGTGGCTTTTTTTGTAAAGTTTCAAGGATGAGCCCATGAACTTCGTGGATGAAGTCGAGATCGACGTACAGTCCGGCCGAGGGGGAGATGGTTGCGTCTCATTCAGAAGAGAGAGGTTTAGACCAAGGGGAGGTCCGGACGGAGGAGACGGGGGGAGAGGTGGAAGTATCATACTTCAGGCAGACAGCGGCCTGAGCACCCTGCTGGACTTGCGATACACAAAAGTCTACCGCGCAAAAAACGGTCAACCGGGATTGGGCAGCGACAAATTCGGGGCAAGTGCCGACGACATCATCGTGAGGGTTCCTGTGGGAACCTTGGTCTATGATGCCGAAAGCAACGACTTGCTAGCCGACCTCGATACAGGGGACGCAAAGATCACCGTTGCCAGGGGTGGCAATGGCGGCAGGGGAAATCTTCACTTCAAAAGTTCGGTGAATCGATCCCCCAGAAAAGCCGAACCTGGTGAACCAGGCGAGAGACGAAGACTGAGGCTGGAACTCAAACTCCTGGCGGATGTAGGTGTGGTAGGATATCCCAACACTGGAAAATCATCATTGGTGGCGAGATTATCCAGAGCGAGGCCCAAGATTGCCGACTATCCATTCACAACTCTCGTTCCCACCCTGGGTGTGGTTGCCCTTGGTGAAGAGTCTTCTTTTGTAATGGCCGACGTACCTGGTCTCATAGAAGGTGCAGCCGATGGCCTTGGTCTTGGTTACAGGTTTCTCAGACACGTGGAGCGCTGCAAGGTATTGGTTCACCTGACGACCTGGGAACCAGGCGATCAGGAAGGCACCGAAGCGATGATCGAGAGACTGGATATCCTCGAAAACGAGATGAAACGCTACAATCCCGAAATGGCAGCAAAACCAAGAATCATCGGGATCTCGAAACTGGACCTGCCCGAGGTCAAAGATCGTGCGGTGCAGATCGCCAAAATCTTAAAAGACAGAGGCCACGAAGTCGTAGCGTTTTCTTCGGCAACGGGTGAAAACCTTGATGGCCTTCTAAGGGCCATAGGAAAAAGACTGAACTAGTCAACGAGTATTGGTAACCTTGCTCAAACCACGAGGCTTGTCCAGGGAACAACCCCTGGCTTCAGCCAGGTGCCGGGCAAACAACTGGCCTGGAACCACGGACACCAAGGGGCTAAGCCACTCTGGAACATCACCTATCATGGGCAAGGCGGTGGCAGCCCACTTCAACATTTGTTTGCTGTCCGAAATAATTATCAATTCTGCCTTGCGCTTTCGCAGTGTCTCGGCAAGTTTCTTCACATCAGCAAAAGCCTTTCCCTTTGGAGCCACCAGGAGCACAGGAAAACCGTCCTGGACAACGGCAATGGGTCCATGCCTGAAATCCGCACTGGAAGATGGCTCTGCTGCGATGTATGCCAATTCCTTGAGCTTGAGAGAGAGTTCAAAAGCCGTACAATAGTTGAACCCTCGCCCAATGACCGAAAGCCTCTGAGCGTACCTGTAACGTTGTGCAGAAATACCCAGGCCCTGAATCATCTCCATGGTCTTGGAGACGACCTCTGGCAAGCGCTCGATGCAGCGCCAGTCCCTGGCGGATCCATCAAGGGCTACGCTCAACATGGCTATGGCCATCAGTTCGGCCGTATAGGTCTTTGTTGCTGCAATGGATCTTTCGACTCCAGCGTGTAAACACAGCACATCATGGGCCTCATCAGCCAGTGGTGAAGATGGACGATTTGTAATGACCAGGGTGTGCGCCCCTTGTCTTGCGGCATCGTTGACCACTCTACGGAGATCTTCCGATTCACCTGACTGAGATATGGCCACCACCAGATGCCCGTCCAGTCTCGGACCGGAATTGTACAGGGTAAAAAGTGAAGGTGCAGCCAAGGCTGTCACCATACGGTTTCTTGCACCGAATAGGTACTTTGCAAAAACTCCCGCGTTGTCAGAAGATCCCCTTGCCACGACAAAGACGTTTTTCAGCCCACTTTCCCTGATGTGCAGCGCAAACTTCTCTACGCGTTTTTTCTCATGCATTAGCAGTGAGTTCAAAACTTCAGGTTGGGCTGATATCTCCCTGTCCAACATGGCCATGATTCAGTCTCCCAGCGTCACAGGCAAATTGTAAAACTCTAAGCAAGCCATCATGTTCCCGCGATCCTGGCAATGGTGCTGCAGATCCGTTCAACCTCATCATGTCTCAATCCACAGTACATGGGTAAAAACAGTGCGCTTTTGGCCAAGGCCTCAGAAACACCAAGAGAAGCACGAGGCACATCCCTATACGGGGCATGTCGATGTACCGGCTCTATTCCTGCCTGACATTGAATATCCGCCCTTCTCAGACCTGCCACAAACTCATCCCTGCTGACCGGAGCGTCAGCATGTATCTGCAAGACGTATGACTGGTAAATCCGGCCAGGTGTCGCAATGGGCAAATCAATCCAGTCCAGATTCCCCAAGCCATCCTCGTACCACTTGGCCACCTTGTTCCTGGCTTCAATGAACTCATCCAGGCGGCTAAGCTGGACACGACCCAAGGCTGCGGAGATTTCGTTCATGCGAAGGTTATACCCAGGCTCCATGGTTCCGACAGGGCCCTGTCCGTGCTGCCTGAGAGCCCTTATCCTTGCGGCCAGTAAATCATCATTGGTAGTGATCATTCCTCCCTCTCCGGTGGTAATCACCTTGCGAGGATGGAAGGAAAAACAAGCGGCGATCCCTGGGCCCCCCCCGATTTTCCCGTGTTCCGCCCCGGCACCCAGAGCACAGGCTGCATCCTCCAAAATAGGCACGTCTGGTGCTATCTCGCCCAAAGCAGAAAGATCTGCGCCAAGCCCATACTGATGAACGGGCACAATGAGAGACGTCCTTTCCGATACGACCTTTGAAGCAGACCTTGCATCGAGGTTCATCGTATGACCGTGTACATCAGCCAGCACAAGCCTTGCTCCTGCCAGTGAGACAACGTTTGCCGTGGCAATAAAAGTGTAGTCAGGAATGATCACTTCATCATCCGGCCCCAAGCCCAAAGCCCTGATGGTCAAAAACAAGGCTGCCGTTCCTGACGAAACGGCGATTGCATGTCGCGCGCCCACCCTACTTGCGAATTCATCTTCAAAGGCTTCACACTCAGGACCCTGGACCAGGACAGCAGAAGCAAGGACCCTCCGGCAGGCCTCTTGCTCCCGGGGCCCTATATTCGGACGATTCAAAACAATGGACATATTTTTACCGGAAGCACTGCTTCACCAGATGGACTCTGGCACGTAGACTATGTCCCCCGGCTGTAAAAAGAAATTCTTTGCTTCTCCCCTGGCGATGGACTCTACAGGGACCGGGTATTTCTTTTCTTCACCATCAACCAGACGAGTGACATTGGTGTTGTCCTTGGCGGCCATTTTTGTAAATCCGCCAGCCATGCTGACCGCCTGTATGACGCTCATGCCATCTTCGTACTTGAAAGTGCCAGGCTTAGTCACCTGGCCAAATACCGATATCTTCTTCGAATTGTATTCCTTGATAAAAAGGGTCACCTGAGGATCGCGCAAATAGTTTTTCTTCAGGCGTTCTTCGAGAAGTGCTGCGGCATCCGAACTGGTCAGTCCGCTTACCTGGAGCAGGCCCACGAGAGGAAAATCTATGGTTCCTGAGGATGACACCCGGTAAACACCAGAGAGTTCCTTTTCATCAAACACCTTAACTTCCAGCAAGTCTCCAGGGCCCAAAGTTGAAGCGGGAGCAAATTTTCGAACCGGTGGCTGTGGTGTCTTGGGAGTTCGTGCCCACCAGCAGGAAAAGCTTGAAGTCGCCAGAATCATGACTATCACAAGACGCCTCATCATGACTCACCTGCCATTTTGCTGCCCATTGACCTCTGAGGGGACAGTTTAGTAATCAAGCCCTATACGCAAAGCGATGACGTGCTTGTTGTAATCGACGCCACCGGATCCTGCAAGGGGTTGTTGGAAATCTGAAATCAAGGCTTGGAAATTGTAATCCAATCCAAGCATGAACCAGTCCAGGATATGATACTGAAAGGATGCGCCGCCGCTGAGAAAATAATCGAACCTGTCAGGAGTATCTGCCTGTACTGCCTTACCGTAACTCAGCATGTCGAATCCCACGTCGGCCGATAGGGTGAACCTGCCCGCAAGCTGTTGATTGAACCTGACATAAAAGCGATCCTGTCCAAAGTAAGCGAACAAGACCACTGGTTGAAAATTTCTGGAATAACCAAACTGCAACATGGTAGTAGCGGCCCGATAAGAGAACTCTGCCTGGCCAATGACAGAACGGAAATCATCTCCACTGTAGGCAGAGCCATCGGACATGACTGCATCTCCCATGAGCGAATCTCCATACCCAGCCTTGACCACCAGAGAGATGGAGGGAGATATCTGGCCGATGAGGCCCAATGTCACACGGATAGCGTTGAGGTCAGGATTTTTGACGCTGTTGGAATCATAGCCATACGGATAACGCCTGATATCCGAATCAAAATCCAAGGACAATGCAGTCTTTGGTAAAAATTTCCATTTTCCGGAAAAATAGACTCTGTGTGCATAACTTGAAAGGGCCTTGGCATTCAGAGCATTGTCATCAAACCAGTCCAGGAAAAATCCATAGGCCAGATCGAACATCAAGGCCCCGCCTCCTGGTTTGATCTGGAATTGAGCCTTTATCTCGTTATCGGTCCTGTCGAACCTGGAAGCCAGTGATGTATATCGAGGATCTCCGGACCTGGAAAAGGTGTCGATAATAAAAAAGCTGAATTGGCCCTTGGGATTGAATCCAAGGCGCAAATCAGCATCTCCGCTGACTGTGCTCAATTTGCTGGTGGTGGATTTGTCCAGTCCAAAATAGTAATCATAGCCCACCTTGCCATTCAACTGGAAAGAGACCGCATCGGACGGAAAATCCAATCCGATTACAGGCCGCGTCCTGAGCATGAGGTCAAAAGCCTTGCTTTGTGAACCGTTGGGAAAGTATCCGGGATTGGAGTCAAAGGCAAAATCCAAGTTGATACCAAAATGCATCCTGCCCGAGCCTGCTTTGATACCCATTCCCCTGGCCAAGGAAGTAGATGTAGCCAACAGGATGAGTGCCGCAGACATGATGTATTTTAATGATGCGCCGCTTTTAGTCATAGTCATCGTTGCAACCGTGGACCGTTACCATTCTCCCGGCCTTTTCATTTTTGTAAAATCATTCAGCACCTAGATAAATTGGCTCATCTGTTCTACCAGAAAAAGTCCTTCCTGATCAAATATTTTTTTACTGATATGGACTCGCCGCCGGAGGGCGTACTACCGGCGTATCCGGCAAATCCACTTTTGTGGGATCCTGTTCAGGAACCATCTTGTCGTCAACTTCCACCTCAACAGTCGTCTTTCCAACCGCGAAAGCAAGCTCTCCCACACACTGCTCGGCTTCTGTCTTCAAAATCTTGATCTTCTGATGAGAGATGGAAATTTTATGAAATTCATGGGTAGCCGTGTCTTTTTCCCCTTTGGCCACCGATTCCTGCAAAGTTATGTCTGCCTGTTCAGAGATCCGGATCAGGCCCTTTATGCTGGTGAGTTTCTCGTTGACACAATTTACCTTGATCACATCTTTTTCATCCCTGGCGTCTTTCAGAATACCCAACACGTTGGTCAACACACCCTTCATTTCCGAAAGATAATTCGTTGCCAATTCCAGTTTCCTCTGATCGGAAAGTTTGGATGCCTTTTCGTAGTCATCACCACCCTTTGTATTCTTGGCAATAGACAGCGAGGTCATCATGCCAAGCCCAAGAGCAATGGAAACAAACATTCTAGATAACCGAAACATGGCAACTCCTCTCACAACCGACTCATCCCGGAAGGGAAAACCATCAAGTCATTAATAATGCACAAAACATCTACAATATAAATGTGACCCCTGTCACATTTTCGCAGAAACCAAGACCTCTTTACTTTCTGATGCAGGTCCAGACAAAGCTCCATCAAAAGCAACCGCTCTACATTGCCATATATCGTCAGACTTGGTCAAGCGAACCGGCACTCGGTCCGTCTGCGGTGCAAAACCCTGTTTTACCCCGTCTTTAAACCATGTAAAGCGATAGTGAACCTTGTCGCCGTCTGGATCTATGGCTTGCTTTTTTATTACGCACCTCAGCTCCTGGTCAGCCCTTGGTGACGAAGGGGTGATGCTCACCACAGGAGCTGACGGAGCTGCATTTTTCACCTTCACGGATGCAACACCGGGTTTACCCCACAGATGCCCATCGAAAGCCTGAGCCACACATTTCCAGATCTGACCCTTTTTGGTATGGCTTGCACTCAGACGATAAGCCTTCTCAACAGGTTTCAACTTTTCCACGTCCTGTCCCTTGTCCTTGACAAGATACCACCTGTATCGATACTCCACCCCGTCGCCATCTGGATCAATTGTTGCCGATGACAGTCTACAACGGAGATCATCTGAAGAAAGTGGGCTCGTCGGCCTTATCTCAACCCTGGTTGCCAATGGTGGAGAGTTTACTACCTTTGTTTTCAGGACAACAGGTTCGCTCTCGGCTATGCCATCCGAAGCTACAACACGAACACTCCAATGCTGTCCCTTTTTCAACATACCCTTGGGTACCGAGGTTTTCTCATCCGTTGCAGCAAACAGCCGTCCGTCCACTTTCCACTCCACTGACATACTAATTTTGTCACCATCTTTGTCGAAGGGGAGTTTCTTCATCTTCAAGGTCAAAGCATCCAGCGCAGTTGGCACATGGGGAAAAAGTTGGACGACAGGCGGTTGAGGAGCATGGTTTGCAATTGTCACAGACGTAGTACAAGAAGGTCCAAATCCCTCACCGTCCGATGGTGTCACCACGACACTCCAAGTGGAGCCTCGCTTTGTCAGGCTTGGGGAAACTTCAGGTGAACTCTTTTTGCTCGAGCTGTAACCATCCCTGTACCAGCGGTACGAATAGCTAATCCTGTCTCCGTCCTTGTCAACAGAAGGTCTTTTCAAAAAAGCCTTCAACGCATCCCCTGTGCCGGGTACTCGGGGTTTGATGCCCACTTCACAAGTACCCGGCGGGCTGTTTTGAACCTCGAACCACAGATGAACAGGACTGCCCTTGTCAAGACCGTCGGTGGGTGTCAAAACCGCTTCGTACTTCGTGTGTTTCTTCGTCTTTGCAGAATCCAGGACAAACAGGTTCTTGCCCTTCTGTAATGTCTTTTTTCCTTCAAGCCAAACCACTTCGTACCAGGATGCATCTGAATCCGGATCCTTGGGGGGAGCAGAGGATTTAACCACGAGATTTTCATCCGTCATTGGCCTGGGGTTTAGCTGACTAAGGGGAGAGCTGGAAGGAGCGCTGTTTACGACCAGCACCGTGGCTACACCTGCCTTGCCATCCACCTCCCCATCGTTGGGGGTCACAGTAACCGACCACTTGTCGTTTTTTGCCGTTACAGATGCAGGCAATAAAGAGCCAAGGTGCCTGGAACCACTACCATTTTCACCATCTCGAGACCACGAAAACCTGTAGTTGACAGGATCCAGATCCGGATCTTTTCCTGGCTTGAGTACCACTGCCTGCAAATCATCCGCAGTTGCAGGATTAGAAGGAATGATCTTTACCTCTGGAGCAGAGGGCCTGGTGTTTGCCACTTTTGCCTTTGCCCTTGACTTGCCACCACGATCCTCTCCATCGAATGAGGTGACTTCAACTTCTATTTTCTTATGCTTTGGTACCATGCCAGCCGGAATGGTTCCGGTGCTCTCGGACAGATTCAGTTCGTGATCGTCCCGGAACCAACGATAAAGATATACGACCTTGTCTCTATCCGCATCACGCCCCGGTCTAATCACCTTTACAGAAACAGAATCAGTTACGGTCGGTTCGGCAGGCACAAGTGAAACCTTTGCAGCAGCTGGTGCAGTATTTTCCACCACCAGAGAGGTTCTCGATGGTGTGCCGGTAACCTCACCATCGAAAGGGGTAAGCACTACGGTCCATCTCTGCCCCTTGCTCGTATTTCTGGCACGAATAAAATCTTTTTTCATACCCTTTTGAGGTACATGATCCTTCAACCATGTAATTCGGTATCTAACCTTGTCCCCATCTGCGTCCTTTGATTGCTTCGTGACCTTCACATGCAGGTCATCACCAGTGCGGGCATGCTCCGGGAG